>CALWBZ010000022.1 GCA_944376225.1 uncultured Clostridia bacterium
GATGACGGAAGAGGGAAATGGCAGCTACAGCTTTATTCAACCGGAAGGCGCGGTAACGATCAAGGTTGACTTTGAAAAATTGCCGAATGCGTCGGAAACGACAAATAGTCCACAGACCGGAGATGACAGATATATGGGCCTTTGGATAACGATCATGTTAGTTGCGATCGCCGGCATGGTAGGAACGTTGGTATATGACAGAAAGAAAAATAGTCATCAATAAACCATAAAGTAAGTCCCCATAAGAGACAGTAAAATGTTTCTTATGGGGACATTTTTATCTAGGAGAAATCGATATTGTACTTCGCAGGCCCGAATGTGCTCGTTTCAGCTCTTTCCCTGGTTTTCCTGTTAAATTAATGGGTTTTCTCCGGAATGTGCTGTTCCCGAAGGAGCTGCGGGTTTCAGCTTTTTCCCCGGTTTTCCTGTTAAATTAATGGATTTTCCCTGGGATGTGCTGTTCCCGAAGTCCCCGGGTTTCAGCTCTTTCCCTGGTTTTCGTGTTAAATTAATGGATTTTCCCCGGGATGTGCTGTTCCCGGAGCTCCGCGTTTCAGCTCTTTCCCTGGTTTTCGTGTTAAATTAATGGATTTTCCCTGGAATGTGCTGTTCCCGGGGGGAGTCCCCGGGTTTCAGCTCTTTCCCCGGTTTTCGTGTTAAATTAATGGATTTTCCCCGGGATGTGATGTTCCAGGAGGAGTCCCCGGGTTTCAGCTCTTTCCCTGTTTTTCCTGTTAAATTAACCGAATTGACAGTTTCATATACAGCCTATCTGAGACAGGCTTTTCAAAAAGAAAATAGTATGGAAAACGGAATGATAAAGTCGTGCCGAGTTCGAGCAAAAAGTACGGGTTTTTTGTAAAAAAGTATTGACGATCAGGAATGGGCATGGTATAATGAGTATCGCTTGTGAGAAGCATCTGGGTGTAGCTCAGTTTGGTAGAGCGCTTGAATGGGGTTCAAGAGGCCGCAGGTTCAACTCCTGTCACCCATACTTTCGGAATGTAGCTCAGTTAGGTATGAGCGCTTGGTTCGGGACCAAGAGGCCGCAGGTTCAAGTCCTGTCATTCCGACGCGTGAAACCCGCTTAGATAAGCCATTATCTAGGCGGGATTTTTGTAACCGGAGAGGGAAAAACGGCGTTTTGTCCGTTATTTGTCCGTTATTCAAATAAAAATTTCCTGGCAGAGAGTTGATCTCTTATCCGGCTGCGGTTACTTAGATTCATTATAGAGCTGGCGGCCCAGATTGTCAACGAGGGAGGGAACGACATGTATAAAAAATGGAATTGCCTATGCTGGAGAGCAAAAACAACCGCTAAAAATAAGCGGTGTGTGCCCTCTTGAAGATTATAAACTGTGGGTACGGTTTAATAATGGAGAAGTGAAAATTTTTGATTTTTCAAAAGCACTGAATTGTCCTGCTTTTTCCCCGGTAAAAGATAAATCTGTTTTTAACTCAGCTTATATAGATTATGGCGTAACCGTTTGGAATGATGGTGATATTGATATTGCGCCCGAATATCTTTATAAAAACGGAGTACCTGCAGAGGGTGTTGGTGATGCCTGAGAGCTGTTCCCTTATTATTGATAGTCTTATTGAGCGGAGACACAGTAAAGGTATGACGCAGAAAGAGCTTGCTGAAGCATCCAGTTTATAGCTCGTTTGGAAAATAAAGAAACATTCCTCAGCTTGATACGTTGTTAAAGGTAGCTTCTGCTCTGGATTGCAATATTGAGATCGTCCCCGTTACTAAATAAGGAGAGGTAACATGTTATATATGTATCCGGCCATTTTTCATAAAGAAGAAGGCGCGTATTGGGTGGAGTTTCCGGATCTTCCAGGCTGTCAGACCTTCGGTGATACGTTAAGCGAAACAATGGAAGATGCCCAAGAAGCTTTAGCCGCTTATCTTATAACGCTGATTTCTGACGGCGCTCCAATTCCTGCATCGTCTCCTATACAAGAGATAAGGACAAATGATGCAGGCGCATTTACTTCGCCTGTGAGCTGCACCCTATCGGGAGATTCCGAGAGAAATCCGTTAAGAAGACCTTAACCATTCCCGCATGGTTGAAGGGGATTAACTTTTCAAAAACACTCCAAGAAGCCTTAATTCAGAAAGTCCAATCATGAGAAACGCCTCTCCCGTTTTGGGAGAGGTCTTTTTGTGCCATGGTGTAATCTTCTTTCTCAGACATAAACATCCCTCAAGCAGGAAGGTTCTTGCCATTTACGGAAGCCTATGCTATAATGGCTTTAGTCAGACATTTATTGCCACTTCCCCAAGGGGATGGGGCAGAAGGAGAGAGACGGGATGAATCAAACGCTCAAGAAAAGCCTGTCCATGTATACGGCGATGCTGTACGGCATTCTAGCGTTGGCCGTAGCGCTTGCCATTATCTACTTTATCGCGGAGCAAAACATCTTCGGGCTCATTATGCTCGGAGCCATCGTGATGATCGCGGTGGTGGCCGTGATCGGGATCCTGGCTTTCAGAAAGACGCTGCACGATAAAGTCCTCAACGATTCCGTAGAAATCGCCAACCGGCAGATGCAGTATATGCAGCACTGGGATTTTCCCTTCGCGCTGCTCAAGACGGACGGAAGAGTCTTTTGGTGGAACGATACCTTCATGGAACTGTTCCGGGCAAAGCTGGAGGGTTCTGAGGAAGAGATCCGGATGGAAGCCCTTCTGGGAACGATCAAATATCCGGAAGAAGGCGGAAGCCTTACATCGGAAGTAGATGTAGAGGGTCGGACGTATCGGTTGATCGTCACCCAGGAATCGATTCTGGAGGCGGATACCGGCGAATTGTCGGAGCTTCTGTATTCCGTAAGCCTTTTGGATATCACCAAGGAGAAGATCTTGGCTTTGGAAAACGCCAATATTCGTCCGGTGGTGGCCCTGATCTATATCGACAACTACGATCAGGCGCTGGGGAGCATGGAAGAAACCCGCAGGCCCCTGTTGGAGGCGATGGTTTATAAGAGACTCAACGATCTGACGGCCCATGTGAACGGGATACTGACCCGAATGGAAAAAGACCGACTGTTCTTAGTGTTTCCCCATGAGGCCTTGGAACGGCTAAAAGAGACCAAGTTCAAGGTGTTGGAGGACGTGCGGAAGATCAATATCGGCAATCGTCTGCCGGTCACGCTGAGTATTGGAATCGGCGTCGCGGAACGCCTGGAGGATTCTCACACATACGCGAGAGCGGCCGTGGACCTTGCCTTGGGCCGAGGCGGCGACCAGGCGGTATTGAAGAACGGGGAGAAAACCACCTTCTACGGCGGAAAATCCGGCGGAGTGGAGAAGACGAACCGAGTAAGGGCTCGTCTTATTGCCCACGCCCTGCGAGAGGTGGTCGCGGACGCCCAGCAGGTGCTGGTCATGGGACATGCCAATCCGGATCTGGACTGCTTCGGCGCCGCTCTGGGAATGGCCCATACGATCGCGTCCTTTGAGAAGAAGGTGGCGATCGTGCTAAGCGACCCTCATCCCGCGATCGATATCCTCTACGAGCGTGTGATGGAAGAACGGGAGTACGCCGCGCAGATCATTACCGGAGCCCAGGCGGAGGCTCTTTCGGGGGACAAGACCCTGCTCATCGTGGTAGATGTAAACCGGCCCTCCATCGTGGCCCATCCGCCCCTTTTGGATTTGAATAAAAACATCGTGGTGATCGATCATCACAGGACCAGCGTGGATCATATCTCCAGCGCGGTGGTATCCTATGTGGAGCCCTATGCGTCTTCCGCCAGCGAGATGGTGACGGAGCTCATCCAGTACATGACGGAGAGGACCCATCTGAAACCTCTGGAGACGGACGCTCTTTTTGCCGGCATCGCGCTGGATACCAAGAACTTTACGGTCAAAACAGGAATCAGAACCTTCGAAGCCGCGGCCTTCCTGCGGAGAAACGGGGCGGACTCCCTGCGGGTGCGCCAGCTGTTTAAGAACGACATCACGGAATATCGGGCCAAGGCGCAGATCGTCAGCAAGGCGGAAATCATCTACCAGCAGATGGCCCTGTCCTATTGGGACGGGAGAGAGACGTCGAACGCCCTGGCGCTGGCTGCTGCCGCTGCGGACGAGCTCTTAGATATCCGGGGCGTGGAAGCCTCCTTCGTACTCACCGAGATGGAAGGCGTGATCAACATCAGCGCCCGTTCCTTAGGGGACATCAATGTGCAGGTCATCATGGAAGCCATAGGAGGAGGCGGACACTTGACGATCGCGGGAGCGCAGCTTGCGCAGACGGATATGGACGAGGCTCTGGAGAGGCTAAAGAAGGCTATCAAGGATTTTTTAGAGAATAACAAATAACGGGAGGAAAATGAAATGAAGATTTTACTGCTGCAGGACGTTAAGAAACTGGGAAAGGCAGGCGACATTGTAGAGGTCAGCGACGGATACGCCAAGAACTTTATCATGCCTCAGAAACTGGGAAAAGAAGCGACCAAGGAAGTCCTAAACGAATGGAAACTGAAAAAGGGAAGCGAGGCAAACCGTCGGGAGCAGGAAAAGCAGGCGGCTATCGCGATGGCGGAGGAGCTGTCTAAGGTAAAGGTACGCCTCCAGGTCAAGGGCGGCGAAGGAGGCCGGCTCTTCGGCTCGGTCACGGCTAAAGATATAGCGGACGCCCTGGAGAAACAAGCGGGCGTCAAGGTGGATAAAAAGAAGATCCAGCTAAAGGACGGCATCAAGAACGCGGGCGCCTATCAGGTGGAGATTCGGCTGCATCCGGCGGCGACCGCGAAAGTAAGCGTACAGGTGGAGGCCCAGTAAAAGGCAGGGCAACTGAAAGACAGAAAAGAGGATGGAGATGGCGGAAGAGAAGATGGCGCCCCGCGTGCGGCCCCATAGCGAAGAGGCGGAGCAGGCGGTTTTGGGCTCGATGCTGATGGATCGCGACGCGGTAAACGCGGCCATGGAGATCCTGGAGCCGGAGGATTTTTACAACGAGCGGCATCGCGTAATCTACCGCGGGATGCAGGATCTGTATCGGGAAAACAGAGCGATCGACCTGATTACGCTGAAAGACAAGCTGGAACAGGGTGGGACGCTGGAGACGATCGGAGGCCTTGTCTACCTGGGTCAGGTCGCCGCGGCGGTACCCAGCTCGATCAATGCCGGACATTACGCCCGGATTGTGAAAGAGAAGGCCCAGTACCGGCAGTTCATCAATATCGGCGAAGCGATGATGCAAAAGGGCTACGCCGGGGAGATGCCCATTAACGAGCTGTCGGAAAACGTGGAGAAGGACGTGTTTCAGATTCTTTCCAATCAGCGGGGAGAAGGATTCACCCATATCCACGATGTCCTGTTAGAGACCTATGAGGATATCGAACGACTGGCGAGCCAGCCGGGAACCATCACGGGCGTGCCCACGGGATTCACGGATCTGGATCGCCAGACCACGGGGCTGCAGCCCTCGGATCTGGTGCTTCTGGGCGCGCGTCCTTCCATGGGAAAGACGGCCTTTGCCCTGAACATCGTACAGCACGCGGCCGTCAGAGAGCACAAAGTGTGCGCCATTTTCAGCCTGGAAATGTCGAAGAAGCAGCTCGCCAACCGTCTTTTGTGCGCGGAGTCCTTGGTAGATTCCGAAAGGATCCGCCGAGGGATGCTGGAGAACGAGGATTGGGAAAAGCTGCTGGAAGCCTTAGCGCCCCTGTCGGAGGCGCCGATCTATATCGATGATACCTCAGGCATCACCCTGTCCGAGCTTCGGTCCAAATGCCGGAAGCTAAAACTGGAGAAGGGGCTGGACCTGATCATGATCGACTATCTGCAGCTCATGAGCGGCTCCAAAAGTAATAGCGGGGAGAACAGACAGCAGGAAATATCGGATATCTCCCGGGGCCTCAAGGCGCTGGCGAGAGAAATGCAGGCGCCGGTGCTGGCGCTGTCCCAGCTGTCCCGCGCGTTGGAGAGCCGGTCGGACCGCAGGCCCATGCTGTCGGACCTCAGAGAATCGGGAGCCATCGAGCAGGACGCGGACGTGGTAATGTTCCTGTACCGGGACGAATATTACAATAAAGATTCCAAAGATCACAACATCGCGGAAGTGATCGTGGCCAAGCAGAGAAACGGCGCCACGGGCACCATCAAACTGGCTTGGTTAGGGCAGTACACGAAGTTCGCGAATCTGGATCATTCACAATATGCACGGGGGCAGGAAGCATAAATGAGACATGAGACGAATTTTATCGAGTGGGATCACCGCGGCCGGTGGTCAGAAGGGCAAACAGAAGGACTTCGGATCACGGAAGAAGGGTGGCTCGTCTTAGCGGAAGGAGCGGCGGAAGGTACGTATACGACGCCGGAAGTGGATACTCTGCCCTTCGAGAACCTTGTGGCCTGTTGGAACGCCGACACACCGGAAGGATGCTGGGTGGAGATCTCCGCCAGGGTCTATCTAAACGAAAAGAAAGATTGGAGTCCCTGGGGAAGTTGGGGACGGTGGAGTCCCTATATCGAGAGGAAGAACCGGGGCGGGGAGTATCCCGAGGAGGCACCGGTCATTCGCATGAACTGCGATATCCTGGAGCCGATGGGGGATTTCGCGCAAAAGCTTCAAATCCGGGCGCGTCTGGTGAGGGAGAAGGAGGGCGTAACGCCCCGCTTGCGCCGCCTAACGGCTTCTTTGCGAAACCGCGAGCTGCCGGAGATCCCCACGGGGGAACAGGCGACGGAAAGCTTTCCCACAGAGCGCGTTCTGAGTATGCCGGCCTGTTCCCAGATGGTGCGGGATCCGGAGATCGGAAACATCATCTGCAATCCCACCACCATGACGATGCTCCTTGCCGCCCGGGGAACCCAGGCGCTGCCGGAGCAGACGGCGATGACTTGTGTGGATCTTATCGAGGGGTTCGGCAACTGGACATACGCGGCGGCCGCCGTGGGAATGTACGGATACCGGGCTTACGCCAGATTCGGGGATTATGACCTGATTCGGCGGGAGATCCTCGCCGGCCGTAGCGTGGGCGTCAGCGTACACTATGCCGGTTCCCGGGAAAAGGCGGAAGAAAGGGGATTGCCCTATCTGGAAGGAGCGCCTTGTACGACCCCCGGACACATCCTGGCGGTAAGGGGCTTTGGACAGGAAGGCGATCAGGAGTATGTGTACGTGTGCGATCCGGCGGCAAAAGACGACCGGGAGGTTCGAAGAAAGTACCGCAAGGAACAGTTTCTCGAGGCCTGGAGCGGTCGCTTGTGTTATCTTGTGGACCGAGAGCCGGAAACGAAAGAAGGACTTTATGTGCCGGCCTTTCGTGAGGCTTCGGCAGAGAAAGGGGAGGACGGCCGCTATCGGTGGGTGATCGACGGCAGGCCCTATCCCGTGTTGCCGGAGATGCTCTCCCAAAAGAGGAGCAAAGCCGGGCGGATGACGTTTATGATCCGGCAAAAACGGGATTATCCCGAGCCGCGAATGGATGCCAACGATCTGTTTTTATATCCCGAGCCGGAAGAGGACGGATCCTTCGCGCTCCCCGCGGGAGACTGGATTTTGTATCTCATGAGCAATACGGGAGAACGCTGGCGGGCTTATCGATCGGAATCATAAGTTTGCAGAAATTGTACTTGCAAATTTTAGTGAAATGGGATACAATGAGTACACCGACAGAGATCGGTGAGTCTAGCTAGGAGGTGCGTGAATATGGCATATGTAATCAGTGACGCTTGCATCAGCTGCGGAGCTTGCGAGGCAGAATGTCCCGTTGAGGCCATCAGCCAGGGCGATGAGCATTACGTAATCGATCCGGAAAAGTGCATCGAGTGCGGAGCATGCGCGGCTACATGTCCGGTAGGCGCTCCGGAACAGCAGTAAGACCCCAGGGGTATACGGCTTTTTTGGATCAAAACGATGCCCGGAAGTTTTCTTCCGGGCATCGTTTTATATGCGGATTTTTTGTGGGGAATAGAGTTGTAATTTAGGGGAAAATGTATTATAATAAGTCCTGCGCGGACACGCGACATATAAGACGAGGAGGTTTACAATCATGGCGGTAAAAATTACAAAGGACATGATTATCGATGATATTATCAATACGGATCAGAATCTGGTGGCAATTCTCATGAAAGAGGGCATGCATTGCGTAGGATGCCCCGCTTCCAGAGGAGAGTCCCTGGAAGAAGCCTGCTTCGTGCATGGTCTGGATCCGGACGTGGTGGAGAATAAGTTGAACGAGTATTTGCAGCTGAAGAGCGAATAAGCAGTTAACGGCAAATAAAAAAGCCGCTGCAATCTAACATTGCGCTAGTTTGCAGCGGCTTTTTAAGTGATCTGCCGGAGCTTTGTAAGGGCGCGCGCGTTAAGGACACAGCGGGCGTGTTCCTTTAAGTAGGCGGCGGTCAACGGGTCGTCGTCCACATCGGAAGCAAACTCGTATAGCACGCGGATGGCCGGAAGGACAGCCTCCGAGTTCGATCGCTGCTGGACTTGCAGGTAATAAAGGCTCGACTGAGCGTCCCAGTACAGGCGGCTCTTCAGGGGCAAGTCTTCCGAAAGAAGGGAAGCGGCCCGGCACAGAACGGAAAAATCGGAGAAGATAAAGAGCGGCCACGCCTCATCCTTTGGCGTCTGGCGGCTTTTTGGAGCCTTCGGCATGCCGGGATCGGCAGGGGAAGAACCGCTTGGCACGGCCCGGTCCTGCACGGCCTTGCGGATTCTGGTCACGGTGATCATGATGCTGTCTTTGGCAAGGGGCACGGCCTCGATGACGACGGGCTGAGAGGAAAAATCGAATCCGAATTCCTGCTTAGCGGTCTTCATCATATCCTGAAATAAAGCCTTTGCCTTATCGGAGCCGTAGGACAGTTCGGAAAGGCAGATATTCCGCGCTGATAAATCCTCCGCGTTCAAAGTAAAACGAATCTGATTCGGATTGACGCGTTCGGCTTTCATGATGATCATCTCCTTTCAAAAGCCGGGAGTGTTAATGATTATAAACGAGAACGCATGTTTTGTAAAGAGGATATTCTTGATAATCTTTGGAAAGGGAAAACGACGGTACACGAGAGATGGTATTTTCCAGTTTATTGGTTCTTTTTTATTTCCTACCCTTCGTGCTGGCGCTGTATTTCGTGGCGCCCAAGGGGTTTCGCAATGGCATCTTGTTTTTCTTCAGTCTGATCTTCTATGCCTGGGGAGAACCGGTATATGTCATTCTGATGCTGTTTTCTATCTTGCTGAATTTCACGGCGGGATATGTGGTGGAAAAATATAAGAGGCAGGAAGAAATCAAGAAGGCGCAGATTGTGCTGGTGATTTCGGTCGTCGTCAATCTGCTGCTGCTCGGCATATTTAAGTATTCGGATTTCGTGGTAGAGAATCTGAATCATTTGACAGGGCTGTCCGTGCCGCTGCCGCGTCTGGAGCTGCCCATCGGCATCTCCTTTTATACGTTTCAGGCTATGTCCTATGCCATCGACGTATATCGGGGAGAGGCAGAGAGGCAGACGAATGTGATCGCCTTCGGAGCCTATGTGACTCTCTTCCCGCAGCTGATCGCCGGCCCCATCGTGCGGTATCAGACCGTGGCGGAGGAGCTGACCGGCCGCAGGGAGAATCTGGACGATTTCTCCCAGGGCATCGGTCGTTTCATGGTCGGCCTGGGCAAAAAGGTGCTTCTGGCCAACAGCATCGGCATGGTCTGGGAGCAGATCTGCGCCATGGGGATCGACACCCTGCCGGCGCTCACGGCCTGGATCGGGATCTTTGCCTTTACCTTCCAGATCTATTTCGACTTCGCCGGCTATTCGGACATGGCCATCGGTCTCGGAAAGATGTTTGGATTCCATTTCCTGGAGAACTTTGAATATCCTTATCTTTCAAAGAGCATCACCGAGTTCTGGCGGCGCTGGCATATCTCCTTAGGAACCTGGTTCCGGGAATATGTATATATTCCTCTAGGGGGCAACCGAAAGGGAATGAGAAGACAGATCTTTAACCTAGCGGTGGTCTGGGCGCTTACGGGTATTTGGCATGGGGCCTCCTGGAACTTCCTGCTATGGGGATGCTATTTCGGCGTCATCCTGATCGCGGAAAAACTGTTCCTGCTGAAATGGCTGCGGCGTTGGCCCCGTTTTTTACAACATTTCTACGCGATGTTCCTGGTGGTGATCGGCTGGGTCTTATTCGCGCTGACCGATCTCGGACAGGTGGGTGGGTATCTCGCGGCCATGTTCGGACTTAACGGCGCGGGGCTGGCGAACGAAGCTTCCCTCTATCTCCTGACGTCGAACTTGGTGCTTTTGATCATCCTGGCGCTGGCCTCCACGGACTGGCCCAAGAGGATGGCGCTGTCCCTCATGCTGCGTCTAAAGAACAGGATGAGCGTCAGCATCGCCTTGCAGAATGTGTTTCTGGCGGCGGTGTTTCTGCTGTCCGTGGCCTACCTTGTGAATTCTTCGTATAATCCGTTTCTGTATTTTCGGTTCTGAGGAAGGGAAAGGAGAGAAAGATGAAGAAAAAAGAAGCGATCATTACCATAGCGGTTTTTCTGGTTCTTTTATTCGGACTGACGATTTGGAATCTCTTGACTCCGGATCGAGAATTTTCATATAATGAGAACAAATACCTGGATCAGATGCCTTCTTTCTCATGGGAGAAGCTCCTCAGCGGAGAATGGCAGGAGGATTTTGAAAGCTACATCACCGATCAGTTTATCGGAAGGGATACCTGGGTGGGCATGAACGTGGCCAGCGAACGGGCGATAGGCAAGAAGGATGTAAACGGAGTGATTTTCGGAAAGGATCACTATATGATTCAGATGCACACCCCTCAGGATGTGGACGGAGAACTGGTCGAGAAGAACCTGGAGAGACTGCGTCTTTTTGTAGAGAAGTCGAAGGTGATGGTGGGAGAGGAGCATACTTCTGTCATGTTAGTCCCCACGGCCTCGGAAGTCCTCGCGGAGAAGCTTCCCTCCTTCGCCTCCGGAATGCTGTACGATCAGAAGGCCTTGCTCGAGCGGGCGAGGGAACAGGCAGGAGCGGAAGCCTGGATCGACGCGGAGGAGCTGTTGGGGCAGCATAAGGAAGAGTATATTTTTTACCGTACCGATCATCACTGGACGATGACGGGGGCTTTCTACGCCTATCAGGAATGGATGAGCCGGAAAGGGTACGGGTCGGTGAAGCTGGAAGATTACGAGCAGGTGACGCTGAGTGAGGATTTTCTGGGCACCACCTATTCTAAGGCGCCTGATGGCAGCGCGAAGGCGGATACGATGCTGTTATTCGAGAAGGATCCGGAGCGGGAATATACCGTGTATCTAGAGGGCGCCGACCAGGGGCGGCAGGGTCTGTACGACCCGGCGAAGCTGCAGGAGAAGGATAAATACGCGTCCTATCTGTACGGCAATAACGGACTCGTAGAGATTAGGGGAGGAGAAGAAAACGGACGGACGCTCCTCATCATCAAGGATTCCTACGCCCATTGTTTCGCGACGCTCGCGGCCCAGGATTTCGAGAAGGTATACCTGATCGATCCCAGATATTTCCTGCAGGATGTATGGGAATTCGCGCGGACCCATCAGGTAACCGACACGCTATTCCTGTTTAATACGATGAATTTTGCCCAGGAGAGCTACTTGTATATTCTGGATGAGGCATAGAAAGGTTGCATTTTTCGACAGAATGGTGTAATATAAAAACACATAGATATATGAATCAAAGAGGAGGAGTGAGAGCATGTCCAGTATTGCAATTATCGGAACCCAGTGGGGGGACGAGGGGAAGGCAAAGATCGTCGATTTGCTCGCGGGTAACGCGGACGCCGTAGTTCGGACGTCAGGAGGCAACAACGCGGGACATTCGGTCGTTGTCGCGGGGACGAAGTATCGCTTCCGTTCGATTCCTTGTGGGATACTGTATCCCGGCACCCTGGGGATTTTAGGAAACGGTACGGCGCTTTATCCTCCGGAACTTCTGGAGGAGATGGATTCTCTTAAGGAGAAGGGGCTGCATACGGAGAATATTCGGATCAGTCTGAGAGCCCATGTGGTCATGCCCTATCATCTGATCCTGGACGGTCTGATGGACGAGGCTAGGGAAGATCGGGAAGAGGGAGATCCGGCGGGGGCCCGCCATGGGATCCGTCCCTGTTATATGGATAAAGTAGAGGGCATAGGAATCCGCATGTGCGACCTGATAGATCCGGATACCTTTGTCAAAAAGGTGCGGAGCAACGCGGCGATCAAGAACCGGATCATCACCCGCGTCTACGGAGGCGTCCAGCAGGTGGACGCGGAAAAAATCATCCAAGAATATTTGGCATACGGCGAGAGGCTGCGTCCCTATATCATGGATACGGGGAAGCTCCTGGACGATATGCTTAGAGAGGGCAAGAAAGTCCTTTTTGAAGGGGCGCAGGCCACCATGCTGGATCCGGATTACGGTACATACCCTTATGTTACTTCGTCCCATCCCACCATCGGCGGCGTAGCCTGTGGCTGCGGCGTCGGGCTTGGAAGCATCACCCATGCCCTGGGCGTCATGAAGGCCTATACCACCAGGACGGGGCGAGGACCCTTTCCCACGGAGATCTTTGGGCCGGAGGGCAGGGAGCTTCGGGATCGGGGCCATGAATATGAGCCCAGCGGTCAGTTTCGCAGGGTCGGCTGGTTTGATGCCGTCGCCGCCCGGTACGCGGTGCGCGTGAACGGTCTGGAAGGGATCGCCCTCACGAAGATGAACGCGCTGCGGGATCTGGATGAAGTGAAGATCTGCGTAGGGTATCGTCGGGGCGAGGAGCTGATTCAGGTGTTTCCGGCCAGCGCGGAGTGGCTGGCGGAGTGCGAGCCCGTCTACGAGACGATGCCGGGTTGGGGGCCGATAGAGGGGTGTAATTCTTATGAGGAACTGCCCCAGGAGGCCAAAGATTTTGTGAAACGCATCGAAGAGCTCACCGGAACAAGCGTCATGGTGTTGGAGATGGGATCGGGACGCAATAAGATCGTCTCCTGGGGACCGGTCAACGAATGGTTGAAGGGATAAGGGAGGTTACGGATGTTAGCGTTTCAGAAAGGGGAAATCTTCCCGCTGCCGCCCCAGGCGGAAGAAGGGGTTGTATTCTCCGTCGAACCGTACACGATGATGCTGATCTACTATTTTCGCAGGCCCACCGTGCAGGAACGGGAAGCCTTCTGCCGCGGAAACGCCCAGATGGCGGTGACGAAGCTTCAGGACACGCTTTTTATCCTGTCCCGCTTTTCCCCCATGACCTGGATGGATACGCCCTACAGCGCCTGCTTGTCCCAGTCCTTTAAGAGCTTTCCCGATCTGAAGCAGAATCAGGGATACGCGGTGGACGCTTTTCTTGTGGATTGTCAAACGAATATCCTAATGGAACATCGCCTGATGCATCTGGATACGGCTTCTTCCCTAAAAATGCGGGAACTGATCTTGGAAGATCAACAGCAGAAGGATTTTTCCGAGGAGCGGTATCAGAGGACGGTGCAGGAGGTTTATCGAAACTATCCGCCGAAAGAGCTTTTGAATCGAGCGGTTTTTGTGGCGAAGATGAGACCATAGGGGGCCATCGAAAGGAGCCGTTACATCCGTGATCTTTTATCATCGGTGTAACGGCTCTTTTGGGAAGAAAGGGAAGGCGCGAAAAAGGACTGCCGCGTTTTCGGGCGGCAGTCCTAAAATTGCTGACGGTATTTACGAAACTTGAGATACTCGATGAATAAGCGAACCTCTTGTAATTCCTCCCGTGTCAGATCCCGTGTATCGCGAAAAACAATGGAATTTTCAGGAATAGGAAGATCCGCGCTGGAATCACCGGTCAACAGAAACTCCATGGATACATGGTAGAGCTTGGAGAGCTTATACAGCATTTCAATATCCGGTGTACGGCGGCCGTTTTCGTAATGGGAATATGCTTGTGGACTGATACATAGTTTTTCGGCCGCATACTTCTGATTAAAACCATATTGTTCTCGCAAAGAACGGATCCGGCGGCTTAATTCTGTATACAAGAATACCACTCCCTTCCCCGGTTTTACTGGTTATACTCTACCATATTTTGTGAGGAAAAAGACGAATTCCTCCAAGAAGTATCCGCCGGATACGAAACGTATGTGAAAGAAATGGCTTTGCAGAAAAGAATAAATATGTTATACTGAATATAAATGTGTGCAGGAAAGGAGAAATCGATCGATGAGTCGTTATGTGCTTATACCGGATTCTTTTAAGGGAACCATGAGTTCCGAAACTGTCTGTCAGATTATGGCCCAGGCGATTCGGCGTTTTGAGCCCGCGGCGGATATCGTCCAGATTCCCGTGGCGGACGGCGGAGAGGGGAGTGTGGACGCCTTTCTGACGGCTCTGGGGGGAGAAAAACGCGGTGAACGAGTGACGGGCCCCTTGGGGAAGACGGTGGATTCCTTCTGGGGAGTGCTTTCGGGCGGAGAGACGGCGGTGATCGAAATGGCGGCAGCGGCCGGGCTGCCGCAGGTGGGAAATACGCCGGATGCCGCCGGAGCCACGACTTATGGGGTGGGCGAGCTGATACGCTGCGCCTTGAAGGCCGGCTGCTCAAAGATCATCCTTGGACTGGGGGGCAGCGCGACGACGGACGGCGGCTGCGGGATGGCGGCCGCTCTGGGGGCGGTTTTTCGCGACGAGAAGGACAGGGCCTTCGTGCCGGTGGGAGGCACTTTGCATAAGATCCGCCGCATTGAATTAGAAGGCCTGGATCCCCGCCTGCAGAAGGTGGAGATCACGGCCATGTGCGATATCGATAATCCCCTCTTCGGCCCGGAAGGCGCCGCGTATGTGTTTGGTCCGCAGAAGGGGGCCGATCCGGTGTGCGTGGAAATGCTGGATCAGGGCCTTAGACATCTGTCGAAGGTGATGGGGGAACAGACGGGGAGAGACCTGGAAAACCGACCCGGCGCGGGAGCGGCGGGCGGCCTGGGATACGGAGTGGAGGCCTTTCTTGGGGCAAAGCTTCAGATGGGCATCGAAACGGTGCTGGAGACGGTTCGCTTCGATCAGGTTTTACAGGGAGCGGATATGGTTTTCTCCGGAGAAGGCAAGATCGACTCTCAGAGTGTGCGCGGCAAGGTGATCAGCGGGATCGCCAAACATACGAAGGCCGCGGGAGTACCCTTTGTGGCTGTGGTCGGAGATATTGGGGACGGGATTGAGGAAGCCTACCGGCAGGGGGTCAGCGCGGTATTCAGCATCAACCGGCTGGCGATTC
The DNA here is from genome assembly GCA_944376225.1 of uncultured Clostridia bacterium. Taxonomy (GTDB): domain Bacteria; phylum Bacillota; class Clostridia; order Lachnospirales; family Bianqueaceae; genus Faecimorpha. The sequence goes on from CALWBZ010000022.1 coordinate 15,225, forward strand.
CCTTCGCCAAGGCCAAACCCAGGGCGCGGGAAGATCTGCGTCTGACGATGGAGAACATCATCCGTTTCTCCCGCGTTCTTGGCTCTGGGAGAAACGCATGAGTTCTCACGCGAAAGAGAATCGGTATAAACTATATCGGTGGATTGCCGTATGGTTTCTGCTGGCTGCCCTGGCCCTATGCAGTCTCATCATGATCCGCCGGATCTTACTGGAAAACGCGCAGAAGATGGGGAACGAGATGGCCCACAGCTACTCGGTGGACGGAGAGAAGGATATCGTCGCCTATGAGACGCTGATGCAGGTGACTTCGCGGTATATCGGCGCGCAGCTTCGGCAAAGCGAGAATCCCACAGAATGGATTGCCTCTTATTTGCAGACGGTGGGCAGTACCCTGGGGGAGAATATCATCGACCCGTATGCGGTCATTGACGGAAAGATTATCGCGGCGAATCCATGGGAAGGAGACGCGTCCTATGACGTCCAGGAGGCCGGATGGTATAAAGAAGCATTGGATGCAGGGGGAGAAGTGATCTATACCGACGGATATACGGACGTCATCACAGGAGAAATGGTCATCACCATCGCACAAGCCGTAGACGGGACGGAAAACGTCGTCGCCTTCGACATCTTTCCGGAACATTTTCTGCAAAACGCGGAAAAGGGGGACCTGCCGGAGGCGAGTTCTTATCTGTTAGGAGACTCCGCCGGTGTGCTTTTGTATGCCGAGTCTCCGTCCGGCGTAGACCAGGAGGAGTTTACGAGGATCCTGGAGATGATCCGTCAGGGAGAGCTTCAGGATTTCAGTTCCTATGTGGTAGACAAAAACGGAGAGCGGCAATCGGTCTATTATGATGTGGCGCCCAACGGATGGATTTCGGTGGTGATGATTCCTCAGCAGGAGCTCTTGCAGGGAGTACGGCTGCTGTCCAATTCGTATATATGTATTTTAACGCTTTTTTTCATCGTGGTCATCACCATGAGTCTGCGAGAGAAGAAGGCCAACAAAAAATACCGGCATACCAACGATACCATGCGGGCGTTGGGCAATTCCTATTACGCCATCTATCGGGTTAATTATTCAGAAAATACCTATGATATGATCAAAGGGTCCGATTATGTGCGCCAGAGGATTCCGGCTCAGGGAGACTATGACCTTCTGATTCGTACGGCCGGGGAAATCATCGAGGAAAACGCCTTCGAGGATTTCAGCGTGAGTTTTTCCACGGAGCATATCCGGGAACTGGTCTCTAAAAGGATCCGTAACTTCGGCGGCGATTTCATGAGACGGTTCGGGGAGGAGTATCGTTGGGTGGACGTCCGCCTTCTGTTTGACGAATCCTTGAATCCGGAAGAGGTTATCTTGTGCTTTCGAGAAGTCAACGACGAGAAAAAAGAGCAGCTGGGGCAACTGCGTTTATTGAGGGAATCCCTGGAAGCCGCGAAGGAAAGCGAGAAATCGAAAAACGATTTCTTCTCTAGTATGTCCCATGACATGAGAACGCCCCTCAACGCGATGCTGGGCCTATTGGATCTTTGTGAGAATAACGCTCAGGATTCGTCTAGGGTGAGAGAATATGTAGAGAAAATCCGCTATTCCGCGAAACAGCTTCTGGGGCTTATTAACGATATCCTGGAGATGTCCAGGCTTCAAAACGGCCGCCTGACTCTGGAAAACCGGCACTTTAACCTGCGCCGCTGCATAGAAGAGGGGGCGAGCCTCTTTATCCCCCAGATCGAGCAGGAGAAAAAGAAGATCAGTACCTCCTTTGAAATACGCCATCCGGAGGTGTACGGAGACTCCTTCCGTCTCACTCAGATCCTGAATAACCTGCTGTCAAACGCCGTAAAGTTTACTGAGGCAGGGGACAGCATCAGTCTGAGTGTCTCGGAAATTGATCAGCAGGAATACGCGAAATATCAGATTGTGGTGGAGGATACAGGCATCGGTATGTCCGGGGAGTTTCTGGAAAAAATCTTTGAACCTTACGAGAGGGAAACTCGGTTCAGCGCCAGGAGCATTTCGGGAACGGGTCTGGGGATGTCTATTACGAAGAATATCATTACCCAGATGAACGGGGAGATCCGTGTGGAAAGCGTCCTGGGAAAAGGAAGCGTCTTCACGGTAACACTGCCTTTCCAGCGGCTCGACGGGGAAGAATCGGCGCCTGTGACAGAACCGACAGCTCCTAGCCAGGATTTTCTGCGGGATAAAACGATTCTCGTGGCCGAGGACAATGAGATCAACATGGAGGTGGCCACGGAATTTCTGACTATGTACGGGGCTAAGGTGATTCCTGCCTGGAACGGGCGGGAAGCGTTGGAGACCTTCGTCAATTCCCGGGAGGGAGAGATTCAGATCATCCTCATGGATATGCAGATGCCTCAAATGGACGGATGCAGCGCGGCGCGGGCGATCCGCGCGCAAAAACGGGAGGACGCGAAGACGGTGCCCATCATCGCCGTAACGGCCAACGCTTTCGCGGAGGATCTGGCGGCCACGACGGCGGCGGGGATGAACGGCCATATCTCGAAACCCATTGATTTTCGAGCGCTGAGTGAACAACTGCAGAAAATCATCGCCCAGAGGGATGAAAACACATCTTCATAAAATCGTAAGAATGGGCGTCTTGACAAATGGATGACGCGCGCTTATACTGAATTCATTCTGGTATTTAAGAAAGGGGAAGGGACGGAGTGTCTGCAAAAGGACCGAAAAAGAAAAAAAATGCCGCGCTGATCGCGGGAATCGTCGTGACGGCGATTGTGCTCATCATTGTGCTTGTCGCGTTATTGGCGCTGGGATATATTTATATGAGGCTTAATAGCATTCAGAGGATCCCCCAGGTACAGCAGAGTTCTGTAACGGAGACCTTTGAGCAGGACAGCATCGGGGAGGATAATTCCGCGATGGTGGTGGATCCGGGGGATGTGACATGGCCGGTGACGAATCCGGCGGAAGAAAGCGAGAGCACTTATGACGGAGAGTGGGTGTATTCTGATCCGAATATCGTGAACATCCTGCTGATCGGCATCGACGGAAGGGAGTATTCCGGCCGTTCCGATACGATGATTCTGTGCAGCTTAAACCGTGAGAAGAAGACGGTTTCGATGACTTCTTTCCTTCGAGACCTTTACGTGCAGATTCCGGGATACAGCGACAACCGCTTAAACGCGGCCTATGCCTTTGGCGGCACGGATCTTCTGGACGCCGCGCTGGAACTGAACTTCGGGATCCATGTGGACGGACACGTGATGGTGGACTTTAATTCCTTCCCCCAGGTGATCGACGCGCTGGGCGGCGTGGACATCACCCTCACCCAGGCGGAGTCCGATTATCTGGGACTCTCCGGGGCGGGAGACTATCATATGGACGGCGAGCTCGCCATGCGCTATTCCCGTATCCGGTATATCGACAGCGACTTCGGCAGGACGAACCGTCAGAGAACGGTGCTCAACTCCCTATTCATGCGCTTTAAGGATCTGGGCTGGGGCGAGATCCTGGGGGCGGCGAATCAGGTGCTGGATCTGGTCTATACGGATATGGACGCGGGGACGATCCTGGCCTACGGCAGCGAGATGCTGGGCGTTCAGGAGATCGAGCAGCACCATGTGCCGGACGACGGAGAGTATTACGACGCGGTTATCAACGGGATGATGGTATTGGTTCCCTATCTGGACGACATTCATACCCGGTTGGGAGAGGTGCTTTACGGCATCGGATAAAAAAAGCGGGGCGCTTCACAAGGAGCGCCCCGCTTTGCATCTGTTTTTTTACAGCGTTTGATCCGCCGCGGCCTCGTCTTTGGCGAGGCGTTCTTTATATTGCGCGTTAAGCCTGCGAAACATGCGAAGCAATACGATGACGGCCACGACGGACAGAACCAATTCCGCGCAGAACTGGGCGTAGGCCAGGCCGTAGAGGGGGAAGAGCTGATTCAAAATCACCAGCGCCGGGATCTCCAAAACGATCTTACGCAGGATCGCGAAGATCAGGGATTTCATGCCCATGCCCACGGCCTGGAACACGCCGACGGCCAGGAAGTCCAGGCACAGGAAGGGAAGACCCAGGCAGAATCCTCGCAGGAATTGCGACCCGTAGGCGATAATGCTTTCATTCTGCATAAAGAGATTGACCACGAAGTCCGCCGCGAAGAAGTAGACGGCAGACATGCAGAAGATGAAGGAGAGCGAAATCTTCATGGCGAAGGTCAGTGTCTTTCGCATCCTGGGGATATTGCCGCTGGAATAATTGTAGCTGATCAGGGGCATGATTCCCTGAGACAGTCCCATGGAGATATTCATGGGAACCATGTTGATCTTTTGGGTAATGCCCATCGCCGCGACGGCGTCCGCTCCGAAGGCGGAGGTGAAGTTATTGAGTACCGTCATTCCCGTCACGTTCAGGAGGTTTTGAATCGCCGCCGGGATTCCGACGCCGAAAATACCGAGAGCCACATGCTTGCGGACGCGGAACATGCGGGGCCGGATACAGACATAGGTATTCTTCCGCTTGATGAAGAGAAGCACGAAGAAGTAGCAGCACGCCACGCAATTGGAAATCAGGGTAGCGAGTCCCGCCCCTGCGGCGCCCATGTTAAAGCCCCAGGGCAGGATGAAGATGGGGTCCAGGATGATGTTGAGAAGGCAACCGCTCATCGTACCCAGGCTGGCGTGGAGGGAAGCGCCCTCGGCGCGCACCATATAGGCCATCACCACGTTCAGGATGGAGGGGACGGCGCCCAGGGTGACGGTCCAAAGCATATAGCCGTCCGTGGCCGCGAAAGTCTCCGCGTCCGCGCCCAGAAGATTCATCAGGGGGTACTTAAAGACCGTACACAGAAGGGAAAACAGCAGGCCGGAGATGACGGAACAGTAGAAGCCGAAGGCGGAACTGCGGTATACCGTGTCATAGTCTTTTCGGCCCAGGGCTCGGCTCATCATGCTGGAGGAACCCACGCCGAACAGGTTATTGACGGCGTTAAAGGCCAGGAGAACGGGAGCCGCCAGCGCGACGCCCGCGTTCTCGATGGGATCGTTCAGCATGCCGACAAAGTATGTATCGGCCAGGTTATAGAAAACCATGACGAGAGAACTGAGCACCGTGGGAACGGCCAGAGTCATCACGGCTTTCGGAATCGGCATTTGTTCAAAAAGAATCGTTTTTTTCTGATCAACCATATGAAAGACCTTTCTTGAGAATAATATCGGATTTGTCCTTCCGGGAAAGGGCATGAGAAGGAGGGCTTAATCGTCCTCTATATTTTGATTCTCCCGGTAGCCTCGCCAGACGTTCTCGAAGAAATCGCCGCTTCGATCGGGCACGGGGCGCACGGGACGCCAGAAGGCTTTACTTCCGGCAGGTGATTGCCGGATCATCTGGATCTTGCCGGACAGGCTTCCGTCATCCGGCAGAAAACGAAAGAGATCGGGCGCCGCGTCAAGAGCCAAGCGAGGCAAATCTCCGGAAGGCGTCTGATAGAGGGCGCTTCCCCGGCTCCGCCCGCTATGGCGGGCATAATCGATCATGGCGGACAGGTAAGCTTCCGCGGCAAGGAGTTGATCATAAAGCCGCAGGGCCTGAATAAGCCCGTCTTTTCGATCTCCCGCCCCCACAGAATCCGGGAAACGTTTAAGGAGATCCCGCGCCTCCGAAAGAAGGGGTTCCATGCGGGAAAGGGAACGGAAGGCGCCTGCGGTATCGCTCATGGCCCGACGCAGCCGTCGGGCGGTTTCCCCTCCGGTCTCGGGACGGGAACGCAGCCGTCGGATCCAATCTTTCCACCTTATTAGCGCCTCCTCGCCGGCAGAAGAGGGGGAAGAAGGGACATCCCCACGCCGGGCGGCGATATAGCGGGCGCAGCGCAGCGCCCCCACCTGCCCCGCGTTCAGCGCGCTCCCACCGGGACGATAGACGCCGTGGGTTCCCGCCGCTTCCCCGATGACGAAGAGCCCTTCCACACAGGTCCTCCACCAGGAATCTACGGAAACGCCCCCGTTGTTATGTTGGGCGCATAGGGCGATTTCCAGAGGTTCCGTCTCCAAATCCACGCCCCGACCGCGATAAAATTCCACCGCCGGCCGGTTCATATGAGCCAGGCGGGCAAAGGGTGTATCCTGCAAGGCGCCGGCTCGGCGCAGGTACTCGGAAGTCTCCGGAGAAAGCCCATCCCAGGGAATCTTCCCGCCGCCGGGGTTCTGCCGGTAATCGAGGAAGACGCGGCGCCCCTTAAGGGAACGCTCCTGATAGACTAAAAGATCCAGACGGGAAGAACCTTCCGCCGCCTTGCGGCTGTCAAAGGGCCATTGATAGCCCTTCAGAAAGATCTGATCCAGCATGTCCTCATGGCTGAGGAAAGCGTCCGGGAGAAATTCCCGCTCGTCGCTCCCGTCCTCCTTTGTGGAGAAGAAGCGGGGCAGGGCCTGCATATAGGTGCCCGACACGTTCCAACGGGGATGTATAGAGGCGATGCCGTACTGCCACTCCGTCAGATTCTGCCCGAGGGCTCCGCAGGAGAGGATGATCCCCGTGGCCCCATGCTGACCGGCGGGGTAGACGGAATCCTCATATAGGCAGGCGGGGCCGCCGGTGGCCATAATCAGGTTGCTGCATTGTATGAATACCGGTTCCTCCCGGTCAAGATCCAGACAGACGATCCCCTGCAACCGATTTTCTTCCGTGACGATCTGTAATACCAGGTGTCGGTCTAAGAAGGGGACGCCCAACTCTGTCACGGCATGTTCCAGCGCCTCCGTCATCATGCGGGAAGTGAGGGGGCCCGCGGAGGTGGCCCGTTCTCTCGGGTCATGGTCGGTCTTATATCCCACGTATTCTCCCCAGCGATTGGTGGGAAAGGGAACGCCCAGCTCGGCGAGATGGAGGAAGCAGGGGACGGATCCCACCGCCTCGGCCAGCGCCGTATCCCCGTCTGCCGAGCCGCCCTCAAACAAAGTCTTAGCCATCTCCGTATAGGAATCCTGGCCGTCTCCGGATAAAGTCAATTTATAATAGGTCTGCTTGTCGGATCCCGTGTTGCGGGAAGTGCCGCTGTTTTTCCCCTCCGTCAGTAAAAGGATGTCGTGCCGACCCAGCTGCCACAGTCGTTTGGCGGCGCTGTATCCCGCGGCGCCGGTACCGACGATGACGGTATTATACTTAGCCTGTGTCTGTCCCATGGGAAACCTCCTGATCCGATTTTGACGCGCCTAAAGCATCATAATAATATATTACTTTGGTTTTCGCGAAAATTCAAGCTTTTCTTTTCGAATATCCTGTGGTATAATGCAGAAAGATAGAACAAAAGATAGGGTCATAAATCGGAGTGAGGTTATAGAAGATGAGAAGAACCAAGATTATCTGCACATTAGGGCCGGCGGTGGACGATCCGGCTAAGATCAGACAACTGATGTTAAACGGCATGAACTGTGCCAGATTCAATTTCTCTCATGGAGATCATGAGGAGCAGCGAGGGAGAATCCAGATGGTGAAGGAGATTCGGGAGGAGTTAGATCTGCCCGTAGCCCTTCTCCTGGATACCAAGGGGCCGGAGATCCGCCTGCAGAATTTTGAGAATGGTTTTGCCATGCTGAAAGAAGGAGAACTATTTACCCTGACGCCCAAGGAGGAGATGGGGACGGCTCAGAGGGCCTCTCTTTCCTATGCCTATTTAGCGAAAGTGGTCAAGAAGGGGACGCATATCCTGCTGGACGACGGCAACATCGATATGGAGGTTGTGGAGATCCAAGGACAGGATGTGGTATGCCGTGTGTTAAACAGCGGGCGTATCAGCAATCATAAGAGTGTGAACGTGCCCAATGTGGCCATTCCCACGCCCTATATCAGCAAGGCGGATCTGGAGGATATCGTCTTCGGTATCGAACAGGGAATCGACTTTATCGCCTGTTCCTTCGTGCGTTCCGCCGACGATGTGCGCCAGGTGCGCGCGGTGCTGTCCTTGTATGGGGCGGAAAATGTCCAGATCATCTCGAAGATCGAAAACACCCAGGGGATCGAACACCTGGACGAGATCATCGACGTGAGCGACGGGATCATGGTGGCGCGGGGCGACATGGGCGTGGAGGTAGCTTTCAGGGAGCTGCCCGCGCTGCAGAAGATGATCATCGAGAAATGTTATCGTAAGGGAAAGCATGTGGTGACGGCGACGCAGATGCTGGAATCCATGATCAACAACCCCCGTCCGACCCGGGCGGAGGTATCCGACGTGGCCAACGCGATCTATGACGGAACCACGGCGATCATGCTCTCCGGAGAGGTGTCCGTGGGCAAATATCCTGTGGAGACCGTCAAGACGATGGCTTCCATCGCCGAGGCTGCGGAGCGGGCCCAGGATTATGTAAAGCAGTTTGAGACGGAGCATCTCCAGCTAGGCAGGGAGACCGTGGACGCGCTGGCCCAGGCGGCCTGCGACGCGGCCCATTATCTGGATGCCAAGGCCATCTTAGTGGTGACCCGTTCCGGCATGACGGCCCGGGTTCTTTCCAATTACCGTCCGGCATGTCCCATCATCGCGGCCACGGTGAGCCAGAAGGGTTATCAACAGCTGAGCCTGGCCTGGGGCGTCTCCCCGGTGCGGGCCACGGAGCAGGAGTCTCCGGAACAGCTGGTGGAATACGCCAAGATCCGCGCCCTGGAGGTGGGGGCCGTTTCTTCCGGAGACCTGGTCATCGTCCTGTCCGGCACGTCCCTGGAAATGGGCGATCAGTGCAATATGCTGAGGATCCTGCGGGTATAACGAAAAAACGTCCCGAGAGCCGCAAGAGGGCTTCCGGGACGTCTTTTTATCAGAGGGAGCGGACATAATCTTTCATGAATTCGATGCAGCGCTTTGACCATTCCGAGAGTTTCTTGTTCCGAAGATAGATGATTGCGTCGCAGTTCTCGGTATCGAAATCCTGGCAGGACAGAGCAACCAGCTGATATTCATCCAGGGTTTCTTGGGGCATGGGGGAAACCCACATGTAGGAGCCGGATACCTGGCGCAGCACTTCAAACTGGCTGCCCCGGTCATAGACATAGATCTTCTGACTATGGGAAGAGGTGGGAGAGGGGGAAGAGGGAAACTCGGCCAGCGTCAGGGCGGGCACCTGATAATCCCCGTGAACCACCTCGATATAGGGGGCGAGGTCTTGGGCGGAAACCAGGGCGCGATCCGCCAGCGGATGGGAACGGCTCATCAGGGCCAGCTGGCGGAAGGAGAGCAGGGGCTCATAAACCAGGTTCCATTCCTCCATGAGATTCAGGAAAAAGCCGTAATAAGGCTCCTGATAGCGTATGATGGCAAAATCCATATCGCCTCGCGCCACGTCCTGCACCGCGTTCATCGGCGATTCTTCCTTGAAGTGAATGTTCATCTCCTGGGAGGAACGGATGGTGTTGAGAAAGCGGGTGAAGGCGAGGGAAGCGTAGGTAGCCCTGGGAAGGGCCACGTTGAGATAGACGGAATCCGCGCCGTCCGCCCGGTACAGCGTTTCCAGCTCGTCTAATTGGGAAAGGATGCCGGCCGCCCGTTCCAGGAAGGCGCGGCCTTTCTCCGTAGGCGTCACGCCTTTAGTGGTGCGTTCAAAAAGGATGATGCCCAGATCCTTTTCCAGATCACGGATGGCCCGGCTCAGGTTGGGCTGCCCCATGTACAGGTTCTGGGCGGCCTTGGTGATAGAGCGGGTACGGTTGACTTCCAGCGCGTAACGCAAAGACAAAGTATTCATAGGAGAACCTCCCGGTTATGTGTTTTTTGATATGGGATCCAGTCTAATTATACATTACCCGTTCCCGAAATGCAATGTTAAAATATTATCAAACTGAGAGGGATCTCAGCAGGATTTTTTATCGAAACAACAGGAGGTATGCGCAATGGCACGTTTTACACTTCCCCGGGATCTGTACTGGGGCAAAGGTTCTTTGGAGACACTGAAGACACTGACCGGTAAGAAGGCCATCATCGTCGTCGGCGGCGGTTCTATGAAGCGCTTTGGTTTTTTGGGACAGGCGGAGGAATACCTGAAAGAGGCAGGTATGGAGGTTCGTCTGTTTGAGAATGTGGAGCCGGATCCGTCCGTGGAGACGGTGATGAAGGGCGCCGCGGCCATGCGGGAGTTCGAGCCTGATTGGATCATCGCCATGGGCGGCGGTTCTCCCATCGACGCCGCGAAGGCGATGTGGGCGTTCTACGAGTATCCGGAGACCTCTTTCGAGGATCTGATCACGCCTTTCTCCTTCCCCACGCTGCGTCAGAAGGCGAAATTCCTGGCGATTCCTTCCACGTCCGGTACCGCTACCGAAGTGACCGCCTTCTCCGTTATCACCGACTACGAGAAGGGAATCAAGTATCCTTTGGCCGATTTTAATATCACGCCGGATGTGGCGATCGTGGATCCCCAGTTGGCGGAGACCATGCCCAAGAAGCTGACGGCTCATACGGGTATGGACGCGCTGACCCATGCCATCGAGGCTTATGTGTCCACGCTGCACGGCCCCTTCACTGATCCTCTGGCGATGGAAGCGATCAAGATGGTATTCAGCTATCTGAAGACGTCTTATGAGGGAGACGAGAAGGCGAGAGAACATATGCACTACGCGCAATGTATGGCCGGTATGGCGTTCTCCAACGCCCTGCTGGGTATCGTTCACTCCATGGCCCATAAGACCGGCGCGGCCTACAAGAACGGACATATCGTACACGGATGCGCCAACGCCATGTACCTGCCCAAGGTCATCAAATACAATTCCAAGAATCCGGAGGCGGCCGCTCGTTACGCGCAGATCGCCCTGGCAGTAGGCCTGACCGGAAACACCACGGAGGAACTGGTGGAGGCTCTGATTCAGAAGATCCGCAACTACAACGTACTTCTGGACATTCCGAGCTGCATCAAGGATTACGAGAACGGCATGGTGCCGGAGGACGAATTCCTGGAGAAGCTGCCGAAGGTGGCGGAACTGGCGATCGGCGACGCCTGCACGGGCTCCAATCCTCGGATTCCCACACAGGAAGAGATGGAGAAGCTCTTAAAGGCTTGCTACTACGATACCGAGGTAGATTTCTAAACAAGAAGAACGCGATGAAAAGAGCGCCCGAGAGATCGGACGCTCTTTTATTTTCCGGGAGGCTTTAGCGGCGAGGGCCGCCGCCCGGCATATTGCCCATACCCATGGAACCGGGAGAACCGGGCATGCCGCCCATTTGCTGACCGGAACCATAGATCAGGGAGCTTAAGGAAATATCGGTTTCATAAGAACCGGCGCTAAGCGTATAAGTCTCGCCTACCGTCAGATCGGGACAGCTGATTACAACGGAATTAAAAGCTTTCTCGGCCGTAAAGGAGACCAGCGTCTGGCCGGAACCGTCGGTCAGGGTGATCGTGGTTCCCGCGGACTGGGAAGAGAGGGTCAGAAGCATGGACGCCTGCGTCGAGGAGGTCCCGAAGTTTTCGGCCATCTGGGAAGACCCTGCCGCGATAAAGACGCCGCCGGAGATCGTCGCCTCGGAGGCAAAGTCCAGGGCGCCGTTGGCGCCGTCCACCGGGCCGGAGACGTAGACCTCGCCGCCGGAGACGGTGATGCTGCCGTTGGAGTCGATACCGTCCCCGGAGGCGTCGATGATGAGCGTACCACCGGAGATCTGGATATAGGCGTTTTCGTCCACCGCGAACATATCTTGCCCAAAGCCGCCGCCGAAACCGCCAAAACCGCTTTCATCGTTTCCGCCGGCGGCGTTCAGCCCGTCGTCGCTCGCCTTCAGCGTGATCGTCCCGCCGGAGATGTCGATGCTCTGGCCTTCGATTCCCTCGTAACTTTCGGTAATCTCTATGGTACCCGCGGTGATAGATAGGTTGCCGTCGGCATGCATGCCGTCGTCGCCGCTGGCAATCCGGAAGGAGCCGCCGGAAATAAGAATATCCCCATTGGAATGAAGAGCGTCGTCCTCGCAGTTAAGGACAAAGGAACCGTCCCGAATCGTGAGGGTTTGGGCCGCCTTGATCCCCTTGATGCTTGTGGTATCGCCGCCGGAGGCCGTCGTGATCGTAAACGTGCCGTTAAGGATTTCCAGGGTGTTTCCCGCGCTCAGGCCGTCTCCACCGGCGGTGATCTCAAAATCCCCTCCCTCGATATACAGGGAACCTAAAGAGTCGTCATCGTTGTTTTCGGCGTGAATCCCGTCGCTTCCGGCGGTCAGCCGGAAAACCCCGTCCGTAATTTGGATGCTGTCCTTGCCGGATAGGGCGTGTTGAGCGGAGTCGATGACATAGGTGCCGCCGGCGACGATCAGATCGTCCTTGGAGACGACGCCGTGTCCCGCCGCGGCCTCTAGGGTGAGCGTGCCCGTACCGCTAAGGGTCAGGTCGGACTTGGAAAAGATCACGCTGTCGATGTTGTTGTCATCGATCGCCGCATAGGTCCCTCCGTTAGATAGGGTATTTTCGGAACCCTGGGCGGTGGTGATGTAGACATGTTCCGCCTTTCGCACATACAGGGCGGCAGAATCCTGATGAGAGATGACCGCGCCATCCAGAATGATCTGAATCGTGTCCGTCTTTTCCGCGTCCACGATGATCATGCCGTCTTCCAAAGTGCCGGAGAGGATATAGGCGCCTTCATCGGTAATCGTGACGGTGCGATCCTGGATCTGCACCGCGTCGGAGGCGCATTGGACAGAGTCTCCGCCTAACGCGATCAGGACGCCATCTTCGGAAGAGACAAGCGCGGAGGCTGCGGATTCTTCCGCGGCGGAACTCTCTTCGATGACGGAGCTCTCTTCTCGAATAGAGGAAGTCTCCGCCTGCGAGGAGGGGGTGCAGGCGGAGAACAGCATGAACATGAGTATCCATAATGAAAAGAAATGTCGATATTTCATGGTTTTCTCCTTATAATTCATATACGGAGGTCTCCTGTTTGGAGACGGAGATCTCCAGGTTTCCGTTGCGGCAGCGAAGCTGGTCGATCAGCTCTTTTTCCTTCTCGGGAGAGCGCAGGACGATATCATAAGTCAGGCGAAACAGGCTGCCCATATTGGTGGTTTTTACCTGTACCAATTCATAGGAAGAAGCGCAGGTCTTGAATAGGTCATCGAAGACGCCGGAGTAGTCAAGGTCTTCCGGAATTGTAACATGGAGAGTCTTATATAGCAAGGATTTCTTACGGGAACCGAAATCCAGGCGAGTGTAGAGCAGCATGGCGGCGGTCATGATGACGGAAAATAAAAGGGCGTATCCCAAGTATCCCATGCCCGTAATGAGTCCCGCGCCCATGGCGAGGAACAGGACGCCGATCTCCTTGGCCGTTCCGGGAACGGAACGAAAGCGTACGAGGCTGAAGGCGCCGGCCACGGCCACGCCCGTGCCCACGTTGCCGTTGACCATCATGATGACTACGCAGACCACGGTGGGCAAAAGGGCGAGGGTCACCACGAAGCTCTTGGTGTATCGTGTACGATAGGTATACATGAAGGCGAATAATAAACCGATGATCAGGGAGCAGCCTACGCACAGGAGAAAAGTCCCCACGGGGATGACGCTGGTCATATCCGTATCGAACAGGCCGCGAAACAAAGAATTAAGCATACAAAATACCTCCTTGGTCTTGAGAATAGATGGTCCGCTGATAAGCGGCGCCGTACTTGGAAAAAGACGTCTTATACAGATGGTTCCGGGTCAGCCAATGCGTCAGCCAGAGAGGAAGGCCCTGGGAGGTCTTGATCTCTAAGAGCATGGTTTTCGGCTCCAGCAGAGGGGTGCCATAGAGAGGGGAATCCAAGCGGAAGTCCGTTCTCCGAGACAGAATGTTTTGATCGACGGTGATCCGCAGGTCGCCGCCGTCCAGAGCCCGGTAGGCGTCCCGCTCGTAGGAAAGAAAAACGGCGGGAGAAAGGGTCTGGTAATAAGCGCAGAAGTAATCGATCTCCGAGGCAATCTGGGAGGGATCCGGCAAGGGCTTTCGATGCAGGATACAGTCTATCGCCGTCTCCTGAGGCAGACTGAGACGCCTTTTGTAGACCACGGAACGATATTTTTTCTTCAGCTCCACAAAGACGGGATCTTCAGGGCCTGCCGGCGCGTAACTGCGAACCCGGAGCTTTTCTTTGTAGGCCGGATGTTCCAGAGAATGGCGGATCAAGCGGTAAGTGTCGGTATCGAAATAGATATTGCGTATCGTGGTGTGACCATAGGTATCTGCGGTCATATAGGGCTTCATGGCATCTTGCAGAGAGGAAACCTGGGTTTCAGAAAGCAGGTATTTGATCTCATGGCGTTCAAAGACCATCTGGTATGACATAGAACCTTCGACTCCTTTATTATGATATCATCGACGCGGGAGGGCGTCTGACGGCAATCATTATATTATCAAAACTATAATTGAACTTAAAAGCAGATGTGAACTTTTTATGACAGATGGTCTTTCTATGAGAAATATGTTATACTGCAATGGATGAGTCACTTTTAACTTGGTTTAATGTTTGCAGGGTATACTGGTATAGAATACAGGAAGGAGGAAGAAACTTGAAGTTATTATTAGTGGAAGACGAGGTCTCCCTGTCCAGAGCCATTACGACGATCCTGCAGAAGAACGGGTACACGGTAGAAGCCGTATATAATGGAAGGGACGCCCTGGAATACATGGAGGCAGAGGAGTACGACGGCGTCATCCTGGACCTGATGCTGCCGGAGACGGACGGAATCACGGTTTTGCAGACGGTGAGGAAAAAAGGAAATAAGACGCCGATCCTGATCCTGACCGCGAAGGCGGAGGTGGATGATAAGGTATTGGGACTGGACAGCGGCGCCAATGACTATCTGACAAAACCCTTCGCCATACAGGAACTCATGGCCCGTATCCGCGCCATGACCCGGAATCCGTGGACCCAGACGGATACCCGCCTGCGCTTCGGAAACCTGACGCTGGATTGCGCCACCTTTGAACTGTCCTCCCCCAGCGGCAGTTTTCGTTTGGCGAACAAGGAGTTTCAGATGATGGAACTGTTTCTGCGTAATCCCAGGAAGCTGATCTCGACTAATCGGTTTATCGAGAGAATCTGGGGATATGACAGCGACGTGGAAGCCAGCGTGGTTTGGGTGTATATTTCCTATCTGCGGAAGAAACTGGCCTCCTTGGAGAGCAATGTCCAGATCAAGGCTGCGCGGAACGCGGGGTATTCATTGGAGGAATGCCCATGATCCGCAGATTACGCATTCGATTGACGCTCGTGGCCGCCGCTTCCCTCCTGGGTGTCTTGCTTCTCATCATGGGTACGGTCAATACCCTGAACTACTGGCAGATCCTGCGGGAGGCGGATCAGATCCTAAACATACTCAAGGAGAACCAGGGAAAGTTTCCTCAGCGAGAGCCGGAAAAGGGGGAATGGGCGCCGGGCCGAATGTCTCCCGAGCTTCCCTTTGAATCCCGGTACTTCTCTGTATTGTTAACGGAAGAGGGAGAAGTCATCGCGACGGACACGGGCCGAATCGCCGCCGTGGATGAGGAGAGCGCGGCGGAGCTGGCGACGGAAGTTTTACGGGGAAATCAGGAAAAAGGCATGCGGGGCATATACCGATTCGCGCGGTATGAGGAAGAGGGCGGGATCCGGATCATCTTCCTGGACTGTTCCCGCAATCTATCTACTTTCCGGTCTTTCTTGTGGGCCAGCATCGCAATCTGCCTGTCGGGCCTAATAGCGGTGTCCGCCCTGATTCTTCTGTTTTCCGGACGCATCATTCGTCCGATTGTGGAGAGTTACGAGAAACAAAAGCGTTTCATCACCGACGCGGGGCATGAGCTTCGTACCCCGATTACGATCATCGACGCGGACACGGAGGTTCTGCGGTTGGAGACGGGAGAAAACGAATGGCTGTCGGACATTCAATTGCAAACCAAGAGGCTCACGGCTCTCACTAAGGACCTGGTGTATCTCTCTAGGATGGAAGAGGATCAGAAGCAGCGTCCCCGGCTGGAATTTTCTCTGTCCGATCTGGCGGAGGAGACGGCGCAGTCCTTCCAGGGGCCGGCCCGAGTGCAGAACAAGGATTTTCGGTTCCGGATCGAGCCTATGCTTTCCTATACCGGGGACGAGAACGCGCTGCGCCAGCTTTTTTCCATTTTACTGGATAACGCGCTGAAATACTCGCCGGAAGGCGGACGGATCCTGTTCGGGGTGGAGAAGCAGGGAAAAACGATTTCCCTATGGGTGGAAAACAGCACAAAAGAAGCGCTGCCACAGGATCTTAACCGGCTTTTTGAGCGCTTCTACCGAGGGGATCCCTCGAGAAATTCCCAATCCGGCGGTTATGGCCTGGGGCTATCCATCGCCCAGGCGATTGTGACGGCCCATAAAGGCAGGATCACCGCGAAGCAAGGCAGTGAAGGAAACCTGCGCGTATGTGTCAGCCTCCCGGATTGACAGGTCCTTTCAGGATTGGTATAATCAGCATGATTATACTAGTTCTAAGGAGGAGAAGAGGGATGAAAAGTAGGCGTATTTGGATGATTTTGGTGATATTGGCGGTGTTTCTATGCGGCGCTTGTCAGGAACAGGAGAAAGAGGCGGGTGTACTCTCGCGGTTTTCCACGACGGATTTGGAGGGAGAAACTGTGGATGAGACGGCGTTTCAAGATTATGATGTGACGATGATCAATATATGGACCACGTATTGTGGGTACTGCCTCAATGAGATGAGCGCGTTGGGAGAGTTGTCCAGAGAGTATGAAGACAAAGGGGTACGGATCATGGGAATGGTGACGGACGTGATCAATTCGGACGGGACGCTTAGTGACTCTCAGATGGATTTAGCCAGAGAAATCGTTTCCGGAACCGGAGCGGATTATACGCACATGGTACCTTCCGAAAGTCTGGCGGCGCTTTTGAGGCAGATCTACGCGGTGCCCACAACCCTTTTTGTGGATAAAGAGGGGAAACAGGTAGGGTATGCCTATACGCAGGCGATGAGCAAAGATCAGTGGATCCAGGCGATCGAAGAAGCCTTGAGTCAGGTGCGGTCATGACAGAGAAAAGAAGAAACGGGATCGCGAGAGGGCTGCTTGCGATCGGTATCATTTTCATGGCAATCGGCTTTTTCCGGGGAGAAACGGAAGTGGTTTTGCGTCAGGCCGTGAATATCTGTCTGGAGTGTATTGGCATTGGGTAAGCTAAGGGGGTGGATCGGGAGGCATTTGCGCGGCTGTGTTCAGTTCATGGCCACGGCCCTCGGCAACGGATACGCAGCCGGTTTTCTCCACGGCAGCATCTATCGGGGGGATACGAAGGCGCTCTGTCTGCCGGGACTCAACTGCTATTCCTGTCCCGGCGCGCTGGGCGCGTGTCCTATCGGCGCGTTTCAGGCGGTCATCGGGAATAGGAATTATCATTTTGCGTTTTATGTGGCGGGTTTTCTGATTTTTGTAGGCGCGTTGGCGGGGCGTTTTGTTTGCGGTTGGCTCTGTCCCTTCGGCTGGATCCAAGAGCTTCTCTATAAGATTCCTTTTGTGAAGAAACTGCGCAGGCTCCCCGGTGAAAAGTGGCTTTGCCGTATTAAATATGGAGTATTGCTGATTTTCGTGATCCTGCTGCCTATGACGGTGCTCGATCTGGTGGGACAGGGCAGCCCATGGTTCTGCAAATACATATGTCCATCGGGAACGCTGATGGCCGGATTTCCGTTGGCGGTTCTGAATCCTTCCATACGAGCGGGAATGGGTGGGCTCTTTTTGTGGAAGACGGCGATTCTCGTAGTTGTGGCGCTGCTTTCTCTTTTGGTCTACCGTCCTTTTTGTCGGTATCTGTGTCCTTTGGGCGCGGTGTATGGGTTGTTTAATCCTGTGGCGGTGTATCGTTATCGTATCGACGAACATCGTTGTACAAAATGCGGGCTTTGCCAGAAAGCGTGTAAACTGGATATTCCGGTGTATCTAAAACCTAATAGCATGGAATGCATACGGTGCGGTGAATGCAAAAGGGCATGTCCCCAGGAGGCCATTCTCTGTGGAAAGAGGAAGGATGTTTCAAAAAAGGAAAGAAAAATCATAAACGTATGAAGGAGTCGAATGAGGGCTCCTTTTTTTGTGCGAAAATAAAACGAAAAAAGAAAATGCGACAATGAAAGAGGACAATGAGCACAATGAAAAAAATTTGGATGAATTGGAATTATGAATATTGACATAAAGGTGAAAAAGTGTTATGATAAACCCATCCATTACAGGGGGTAAATTGAACAAGGAGGCGATGACGTGATCACACAAACAGTACAGGAAACGACAAAATCCCCTCGAAAACAGGGACGAAAACGCAGCTTATGGAGACGGAACGCGATTCGCAACGCGGACCTCTATCTCTTTCTCCTGCCCACCCTGATTTATTTCGCGGTCTTTCACTACGCGCCCATGTATGGGCTGCAAATCGCCTTCAAAGATTTTAAGGCGACCAAGGGCATATGGGGAAGCGAATGGGTCGGGTTCGAGCATTTCATCCGTTTCTTCCATTCCGCCCAGTTCTGGGACATTCTGTTAAACACCGTCATTCTCAGTCTGGAGAGTCTGGTTCTTGGCTTCTTCCCGCCCATCATTCTCGCGCTGATGTTGAATCAGGTGGAAAACCAGAAGTTCAAGAAGATCGTACAGGGCGTGACCTATGCCCCCCACTTCATCTCCACGGTGGTCATGGTCAGCCTGCTCTATTGTCTGCTGTCCACGAGAAACGGTATCGTGAACCGCATCATTGAAATGCTGGGCGGCACGGCGGTGCCCTTTATGCGGGACGCGGAGTATTTCCGAGGCACCTATATCGTCTCGGGGATCTGGCAGGGAATGGGCTTTTCGGCCATCATCTACATCGCGGCCCTGGCGGGCATCAGCGCGGAGCTGCACGAGGCGGCGATCATCGACGGGGCCAACAAGGTGCAGCGGATCTGGCATATCGACATTCCCGGGATCCTGCCCACCATCACGATCCTTTTGATCATGCGCTCCGGCAGCATCATGAGCGTCGGGTTCGAGAAGGTCTTCCTCATGCAGACCTCTCTGAATCTAAAGCGATCCCAAGTGATTTCTACATATGTATACCAGGTCGGACTGGTGGACGCGGACTTCAGTTTCTCCGCGGCCGTCGGATTCTTTAATTCGATCGTCAATTTTATTATGATCATGTTCGTGAATTTCATCTCCGGCAAGGTCAGCGAAACCAGTCTATGGTAAGGGGGGAGTCAGATGGCCATTGGAAAGACAAAAGGAGATAAGATCTTTAATTTCATCAATTATACGCTGCTTTCTTTGCTGGCGCTGTCCTTCATCTATGTCTTGATCTTCGTCATCAGCGCCTCCTTCAGCTCTCCCACCGCGGTCTATAGCGGCAAGGTGGTGCTGTGGCCCGTGGATGTGACGCTGGAAGGGTATGAACGGGTTTTCAGGGAGTCGAAGGTATGGATCGGATACCGCAATACCGTCTTCTATACGCTGGTGGGTACGCTTCTGAGCGTGGCCTTGACCACGACGTCGGCCTACGCCCTTTCCCGAAAGGATCTTCCGGGGCGAGGTGTGGTCACGGGACTTTTGGTTTTCACCATGTTCTTCAGCGGCGGTCTAATCCCCACCTATCTGATCATCCGGGATCTAAACCTGTTAGATAGCATGTGGGCGGTCATCCTGCCCAGCTGCGTGAGCATGAGCAACATCATTATCGCGAGGACTTTCTTCGCGAACTCGATACCCATCGATCTGTTGGAGGCGGCGCAGCTAGACGGATGCAGCAACAGCCGGTACTTCTTCAGCATCGTATTGCCCCTGTCCCAAGCCATTATCGCGGTACTCTGTCTGTATTATGCCGTGGGGTATTGGAACCAGTATTTCAATGCCATGATCTATTTGAAGGATCGGGAAAAATACACCCTGCAGCTGATTCTCAGGGAGATCCTGATCGAGGCCCAGGCCAGCGAGGCCATGACGGACAACCTGGAGGCGGCCCAGCTGCAAGAGGTATCGGAAGTCTTAAAATACGCGCTGATCATCGTGGCCAGCGTCCCTATGCTGATCATCTATCCCTTTGTGCAGAAGTATTTCGTCAAGGGCGTGATGATCGGATCGTTAAAGGGATAATCCCCACGGCCAAAGTGGGATTATTATAAAAATCCATTATAAAGGAGGAAGAACTATCATGCTGAGAAAGAGTGTTACGTGGATGCTGGTCGTACTGCTGCTGTTAGGGACGCTCGCGGGCTGCAGCGGCGGAGGAAACGAATCGTCCGCGCAGAGTACGGGAGGGTCATCCGGTACGGAGAAGCCCGAGGATTCCGCGGGAGAGGATCTGCCGGAGAACCTGGCGGTTCTGAATACGGAGTCGGATTATCCCGTCGTCAACACCCCGATCACGCTAACCCTTATGGGGTCCCGCAGCGGGTCCCAGGGAGAATGGGAGGATCTGAAATTTTTCAAGAAATGGCAGGAACTGACGGGCATCACGTTGGATATGGACGCCGTCTTGTCGGATAACTGGGCCACGCAGAAGAACCTGGCCTTTGCCAGTAATACCCTGCCGGATCTTTTCTACGCGGGAAGTTTCTCCACCGCGGAGGAACTGGATTACGGAGACGATCAGAAGATGCTTTTAGACATCTCCGGTTTGATCGATACCTATTGTCCGAATCTGACCGCTGTATTGGAAAAGAATCCTACGGTGCGGAGCAGTATCACCACTCCCTCGGGAGCAGTCTACTGCCTGCCCTACATCAACGACATGGACCGAGACCTGACCACCAAGTATTGGATCAATGCCACTTGGATCGAGCAGTTGGGGATGGAGACGCCTACGACGGCGGACGAACTGTATGCCATCCTGGAGGGTTTCCGGGATCAGGATATGAACGGGAACGGAGATACCACCGACGAGATCCCCTTCTCTTGGTCTAAGGGTATCGAGAACTTCTACAAGACCACATCCTGGTTCGGCGCTACCTTTGATACGAGCACGATGATGGGATATGAGGACGACGGCACGGTGTTCTACGGGCCGTTCACGGACGCGTTCAAGCAGATGGTACAGTGGTTTGCCAACGCCTGGGCGGATGGGCTTCTGGACAGCGAGATCTTTGAGCAGGACGGAAACCAGCTGAAGGCGAAGGGTCAGGGCGAAGAGCTGATCCTGGGCGCGTTCACTTCCGCGGGCCCCTATATCACCCTCCCGACAGAGTATAATGAGGATTATATCGCGATTCCGGCCCTTACGGCGGATAACGGCAAGCAGGAATGGTTCCGGACCAGCGGTCTGAAGAGGGGAACTTTCGCGATTACCACCGGCTGTCAGTATCCGGAGGCTGCCCTTCGTATGGTGGACTGGGTCTACGGCAAGGAAGGCGCGCTGTATCAAATGCGCGGAGAGGCCGGCGTGGACTTCGTCTATCAGGACGAGAACGAGGAGACCTGCGTCGTACAGTGGCCGGAAGGGTATGATAACTTCGAGACTTACCGGGCCAAGGAGATCACGCCCAATTCCGGTTCCAGCACGCCGGGTATCGGCGGCGGAACGCTGCCCCAGGTGGTGAATCCCCTGAACGACTGGATCAACCTTCAGGTAGAGACCCAGCTGAAGCCTTACTGGAAGCTGGCGTTCCCGGACGTATACCTGTCTCCGGACGATACGGAGAAAGCGGCGTCGATCCTGGCGGATCTTAAAAACTATCTGGAGATCGCCGTGGGAGAATTCATCACGGGCAAACGTGATGTGGACGCGGATTGGGACAGCATGATCGCCGAGCTGGAAAGCATGGGCGCCAAGGACTATGTGGCCATCTATCAGGAGGCCTACACGAGCTGGGCGTCGAATAGTTAAGTCGATCTGAAACAAACAAATAATAAGAAAGAGGCTCTGTGCAAACGGCAATGCCGCGCGCACAGGGCTTTTTTTATGGATCGAGGATATTATGGCCGTATCGAGGGAAAATAAATATAGGCGCAATATCTTCACGGGATTTTACATGGATTTTACAAAGAGGGGAATACAGATTTTACAAGACTCTCTTATACTAATCCCGTAAGTTCAAAATAAGCAATAGAGGAGAAATGCAAGATGAAAAAGATGATTTCATGGATGCTTGGTTTGATGATGATTGCAGCCGGTCTGGCCGGCTGTGCATCCGAGGGAAACAGTTCCGGCGCGGAGGCCAGTTACGGATCGAACAGCAGCGCGGCACAGGAGAGCAGTGCGGCGCAGGAGAGCAGTACCGCGCAGGAGAGCAGCGTCCAGACGGCCGGTATGAGCGGAGCGATCTCCGTGATCTCCCGTGAGGACGGATCCGGTACGCGCAGCGCCTTTATCGAACTGATGGGAATCGAGCAGGACGATGTGGATATGACCACGGATCTGGCGGAGATTACCAACAGCACCGCCGTCATGATGACGACGGTAGCGGGAAATAAGCAGGCTATCGGATATGTATCCTTGGGGTCTTTAGACGAGTCCCAGGTGAAGGCTTTACAGGTAAACGGCGTCAAAGCTTCCGCGGAGGCGGTAAAGGACGGTTCCTACAGCGTGTCGAGACCCTTTAACATCGCCACGATGGGAGAGGCGGAAGGCCTCGCGGCGGACTTTATCAGCTTCATCATGAGCGAGGAAGGCCAGGCCGTAGTAGAGGAGAACGGTTACATCAGCCAGGGCAATACCGGCGCCTTTAACGGGACGATGCCGGAGGGGCAGATCACCGTTGGCGGATCTTCTTCCGTCATGCCGGTGATGGAGAAACTGGCGGAGGCCTATCAGGCGCTGAATACGAAGGCCACCATCCAGCTGCAGCAGAGCGACTCCACCACGGGAATGAACTCCGTCATCGATGGATCTTATGACATCGGCATGGCTTCCCGTGAGGTGAAGGACAGCGAACTGGAAGCGGGTCTTCAGAATACGGTGATTGCCCTAGACGGTATCGCGGTCATCGTAAACCTGGAAAATCCCGTTGACAGCCTGACCAGCGAGCAGATCATGCAGATCTACACCGGAGAGGTCGAGCAGTGGGAGGACCTGCAATAATCCAAAGCTTCAAATCTATGAAAGAGGAGCTTCCGAATGAAAAACTTTAGAGAATTACTGATGCATGTGGTCTTTTTCCTGACCGCATGCATCTCCATACTGGCGGTGATCCTGATCTGTGTGTTCCTGTTCGCCAACGGCGTTCCGGCAATGCAAGAGATCGGTTTTCTTGACTTTCTATGCGGAATGCGGTGGAAGCCGGGACAGGATCTATACGGGATCTTTCCTATGATTATCGGCAGCATTTACGTTACGGCAGGCGCTATCATCGTGGGAGTTCCCATAGGACTCCTCTGCGCCATCTTCATGGCCAGATTCTGTCCCCCCAGACTCCACCGTATTCTGAAACCGGCTGTGGATCTTCTGGCGGGGATTCCGTCGATCGTATACGGATTCTTTGGGCTGGTGGTTATCGTTCCCTGGATTCAGCAGCTGACCGGCACCGGTGGTAAAAACGTGCTGACCGCTTCTATTATGCTGGGTATCATGATTCTGCCCACGATCATCAGCGTGTCCGAATCGGCGCTCAGGGCCGTGGACAACAGCTATTATGAGGGAGCGCTGGCGTTGGGGGCCACCCATGAGCGCAGTGTCTTTAAGGTCGTGCTGCCCGCCGCCAGTTCCGGCGTATTGGCCGGTGTGATACTGGGAATTGGCCGCGCCATCGGAGAAGCAATGGCGGTCAGCATGGTCGCGGGAAATCAGCCCATCATCCCGGACAGCATCCTGTCCGGCGTCAGAACCCTGACCGCCAACATCGTCCTGGAAATGGGATACGCGGCCGATCTGCACCGGGAAGCGCTGATCGCGACGGCAGTGGTCCTGTTCGTGTTCATCTTGATTATTAACCTTTCCTTCTCGGCGATCAAAAGGAGGAAGAAACAATGAAAACGGCGCAGAGCATAAATTACCAGACTTTGGGAGATAAGATGCGGTATTATAAGAAGCATCCCTTCTCCCTGTTAGCGGCCATACTGGTTGGGCTGGCGGCATTGATCACCGTATGCGTGCTGTTTCTGCTGGTGGGGTATATCTTGATCCAGGGGATCCCCAATATCACGCCGGATCTGTTCGCCTGGAAATACACGAGCGATAACGTATCCATGATGCCGGCGATCATCAATACCCTCACGATGACGGGAATCACCCTGATCATCGCGGTTCCCGTCGGCGTTTTTTCCGCGATCTATCTGGTGGAATACGCCAAGCGGGGCAACAAGATTGTCGGCCTTGTGCGAATGACGACGGAGACCCTGGCGGGGATTCCTTCTATTGTATTTGGCCTGTTCGGATATTTGATCTTCGTCATCGCCATGAAATTCGGCCTTTCCATGATGTCCGGCGCGCTGACGCTGGCGATCATGGTGCTTCCCACGATCATGCGGACGACGGAGGAAGCGTTGAAAGCCGTTCCCGATAGTTACAGGGAGGGCAGTTTCGGCCTGGGAGCGGGGAGGCTCCGCACCGTGTTTCGGGTCATATTGCCGTCGGCGGTCCCGGGAATCCTGTCCGGCGTGATTCTATCCATCGGGCGTATCGTGGGAGAGACGGCGGCCCTGATCTATACATCGGGCACCGTGGCGGGGATTCCGGATAATCTGATGGGGTCGGGACGCACCCTGTCCGTCCATATGTACGCGTTATTGTCGGAGGGGCTGCACACGGAAGAAGCCTATGCCACAGCCGTCGTGCTCTTGATCATGGTCATTTTGATCAACGCGCTGTCCGGTTTTGCGGCTAAAAAAATTCAGTCCAATAAAGGATGAGGATACACGCATGGATAAATTTACAATCAATCACCTGGAATTATGGTATAATGATTTTAAGGCCCTGAAGGGGATCAGCATGAGGATTCCCGAGAAAGAAATCACGGCCTTTATCGGGCCCTCCGGCTGCGGAAAATCTACGCTTCTGAAGACGCTCAACCGCATGAACGACCTGGTAGAGGGTTGTCGGATCACGGGAGAGATTCTGCTGAACGAGGAGAATATCTATAAAGGAATGGATGTCAGCCTGCTGCGAAAGAGAGTGGGTATGGTGTTTCAGAAGCCGAATCCCTTCCCGATGAGCGTGTACGACAATATCGCCTTCGGTCCGAGGACTCACGGGATCCGGTCCAAGTCCAAGCTGGATCAGATCGTGGAGGAGTCTTTGCGGAACGCCGCGATCTGGGATGAGGTAAAGGATCGACTGAAAAAGAGCGCCCTGGGCTTATCCGGTGGTCAGCAGCAGCGTCTGTGTATCGCCCGGGCGCTGGCGGTCAAGCCTGAGGTACTCTTGATGGATGAGCCCACCTCGGCCCTGGATCCGATCTCCACCTCGAAGATCGAAGACCTGGCGGTGCAGCTTAAGAAGGATTATACCATCGTTATGGTAACCCATAATATGCAGCAGGCAGCCCGTATTTCGGATAAAACCGCGTTTTTCCTGCTCGGTGAAGTGGTGGAATTTGGAGAGACGAATCAGATCTTCAGCATGCCGAAGGATCCGCGGACAGAAGAATATATCACAGGGAGGTTCGGTTAATGCGAGATCGATTTATGGGACAGCTCAAGGAGCTGCATGAAAACATGATTCAGATGGGAAACCTGTGCGAGGAGGCGATCTCCGCCGCGGCGGCTTCTCTGATGGAGCGCAATCCCCAGCAGCGCGTCAAGGCCTATCAGTCGGACGAGCAGATCGACAGGCTGGAACGAAAGGTCGAGAATCTATGTTTACAGCTGCTTTTGCAGCAGCAGCCCGTAGCCAAGGATCTGCGGGTGATTTCCTCCGCCCTCAAGATGATTTCCGATATGGAAAGAATCGGCGACCAGGCGGCGGATATCGCGGAACTGGCCAAGTATGTGGCGACAAGCCATCTTCCCAGCAAAGAACATCTGCAGACAATGGCCAAGGAAACGGTGCAGATGGTGAACGAGAGCATCTCCGCGTTTGTAGAGAACGATCTGGAGAAAGCGGGAAGAGTCATCGAACAGGACGATCGTGTGGACGATCTTTTCGATCAGATTCGGATGGAACTGCCTAATATGATGGCCAGGGGCGAGGCGGAGGCCAGAGAGGGACTGGATATCCTGATGGCGGGAAAATACCTGGAAAGAATCGGCGACCACGCCGTGAACATCGCCGAATGGGTAGAATACTCGATTACGGGTGTGCATAAGAGCCATGAACATCAGCTCTGGGAAGCAGAAACAAAAGAGTAATGTTCTTGCCTACGATTCCAAAAAAATCGGGAATGACTTTTTAAGCATTCCCGATTTTTTAGTTTGCGTGTTACAATGCGCTTTCAATGTCGCTGGTCGTTACCAGAGCATTTTTTTGCAGATACTGGATTGCTTTTAAGGCGTACTGATGCGCGTCAACCGCCGTTTTGTGATGAGGTACTCCCCCTCAATCGGGTAAGTCAATTCCGCATAGAAGGAAACGAGCTTGTTTTTTCGTTGAAATCGTGTATAATCAAGAGTGGAGGGAGTGTTAAACATGACATTAGACGAAGCTTTATACCAATTAAAAGACGTACAGCAGAAGATCTACGCGCTGCAATACGCGGGATCGGCGATTTCATTGGACGCGGTGACGGTGGCGCCGCGGGACACGGCCGAGGGAAGATCCCTGGCTCAGGGGATCCTCAGCGGATACTTGTACCCCCTTATTTCGGGAGAGGAAACGGGAAAACTTCTCGACTTCCTGGCAGAGCATAAAGACGAATTGGATCCTCTCAGGGCGCGTCAGGCGGAGGAACTAAAACGGCAGTACGACGAGCTGCACAGGATGCCCGAGCAGGAATATGTGGAGTATTCCATGCTGCTTAACGACGCCCAGACGGTCTGGCATCGGGCCAAGGAAGAGGATGATTATGCCGCCTTCGCCCCGTACCTTTCCCGTATCATCGAGGCCAACAGGAAGCAGGCCGCCTATATCGACGAGAAGAAAGCGCCTTACGACGCCCTTTTAGGTCAGTATGAGAGGGACCTGACGATGGAGCAGCTAGACGGCTTTTTCTCCGAGCTGCGGCAGACGATCGTGCCCCTTCTTGAGAAAATAAGAGAAAAGGGACAGGTTGTTGACGACAGTTTTCTGAGACAGGACTTTCCGATCGAAAAACAAAGGGAGCTCTCGGATTATCTCATGGCGCTTCTGGGAATCGATAGGGCCCATTGTACGATCGGGGAGACGGAACATCCCTTTACCATGAACTTTACGAAAAATGACGTGCGCATCACGACGAAGTATGATCGGGGAAATTTCATCAGTTCCATGTATTCGGTGATCCATGAATCCGGACACGCCCTGTATGAACTGGGCGTGGGGGACGAGTATCAGTATACCGTGCTTTCCGGCGGTGTTTCCATGGGCATTCACGAGAGCCAGTCGAGATTTTTTGAAAACATGCTGGGACGGAGCGAAGCCTTCATCCGGCTGATCTTTCCAAAGCTGAAGGAGCTCTTTCCCAAGCAGCTCGCGGGCGTGTCGGCCCGGGATCTGTATCTGGCGGTCAACAAGTCCGAACCGAGCCTGATTCGGACCGAGGCGGATGAGCTCACCTATTGTCTGCACATCATGGTGCGGTACGAGATCGAAAAGAAGATGATCGCCGGAGAGGCAAGCGTTCAGGAATTGCCCGCGCTCTGGAATCAAAAGATGAAGGAGTATCTGGGGGTGGAGGCGCCGAATGACCGGGAGGGCGTCTTACAGGATTCCCATTGGAGCGGCGGAGCGATCGGATACTTCCCCTCCTACGCCCTTGGCAGCGCCTACGCGGCGCAGTTCATGCACAGGATGGAACAGGATCTGCCGGTGTATGACCTTGTGGCCCGGGGAGATTTTCGGAAGATCAACGCCTGGCTGGATGAGCACATTCATCGGTATGGCTGCTTTTATCCCCCGGCGGAGCTCTTTAAACGCTGCTGCGGTGAGGAATTTGACCCTCGGTATTACATGGACTATCTGAAAAAGAAGTATGGAGAGATTTATCGGCTTTCCTGATGTAAATACCTGGTGGTTAGAAATCGATCAGGTTGTTCCAACGTTAGTCGATAAAAAACGCTACAAGGAGGTATACCAATGAAAACAATATGCGGATTGGATTGCGATGCTTGCGGCGCCAAAAAGCAAGGCCGCTGCAAGGGGTGTAAAGAAACCGACGGAAAACCCTTCGGAGGAACCTGCATGATTGCGCTCTGCTGCGAAAAGAAGAATTGTGAGAATTGCGGAAAGGCTTTTGAGGCTGTCTGTCATCTGAAGGAAGAACTGATTCAAGAATTTAACGCGTTGGGAATCGATGATATGGAACCGATTACAAACCTAAACGCGCTGTATGGTGGTTACATTAATTTACAATACACCCTTCCCGGCGGACAGCAGATCAAATTCTGGGATGACAGCAGAGTATATCTGGGCAATCAGGTTCATAAATCGCACAGCGACCGGTGTTATGGACTGACCGCGGATGAGGATTATCTTCTGGTATGCGAATACGGAGAGGGCGGATCCGACGCGGAAATCGTTGTTTTTAAGAAAAGGAGATAACGCGGGGACCGGATATCCTTTTTCAAAAATATTTATCTGCCGTTCATACTTTTGATACAGGTAATGAGTATACTAAGACGTGTTGGAAAAAACATATACCAAGCGGTTTCGCGCTGGAAGGGAGATAGAGAGTATGGAAGGCAAGGAAGGCAAAAAGATGACCTTTGGACGAGGGCTGCGATGGGTTCTCGGGTTTCTGCTGATCGGCGTTATCGTAGGCGGCTCCTTTGGAATCGGCTACACGCTGTCTAGGCAGCCGCGAAATACGGATGCCGAGGGAGCGAATTATATGTTAAAGGACAACGGTTATACGGGTAACTCCGATCAGAACCTGTTGGCCAATCCCTTGGTGGAAGAAAACGTAAAGACGGTGACGGAGAACGTGAAAGACGCTGTGGTCGTCATCATCACGAGGGCCCAGGAGGAAGTGCAGACCGTCTTCGGGCAGAGCTACGTACAGGAATATACGGCCTTGGGATCCGGCGTCATCTTCCGGGAAGAAGAGGATCGGCTATATGTACTGACGAACGCTCATGTGCTGGAAGGGGCGACGGAAGCCTATCTTTATTTTGATGAGGAGACGACGGCGCCGGTGTACCTGGTGGGAGAGAGCGTCTCCAACGATCTGGCTGTCATCTATGTGAATAAAGCGGATTTGTCGGAGGAGATTCTGAACCGGTTGAAAGTGGCGACCCTGGGAGACAGCAGCGCGGTGCGTAAGGGAGACCTGGCCATCGCCATCGGTAGTCCGTTTAGCCAGAACATGGCCCATACCACCACGGTGGGAATCGTGACGGGCGTGGATCAGGATTTCGAGATTGAGGATCGAGTGCTGAACGTGATTCAGACCGACGCGGCCCTGAATCCGGGCAATTCCGGCGGCGCTCTCTTTAATGATCAGGGAGAAGTCATCGGCATCAATTCCGCGGGATACCGGAGCGATTCTACGGAGGGGTTGGGCTTTGCCATTTCGATTAATAAGGCCAAAGAAGTCATCGAGGAGATCTTTAATCACGGTTCTATCGAGAAGGCGTCCATCGGTATCAGCAGTTCTACGTTTATCGATGAAGAATTGGCTAAGCTTTACCGAGTACCCAGCGGACTGTTTATCTATCAGTTGGAGTCCGGAGGAGCCGCGGAACGGGCGGGGCTGGAAATGGGAGATGTGATTACCTCCATCAACGGTATCGCCTTGACGGATGAAAACTCCATCAATGATATCCTGGCGGCGCTTAACGGCGGAGACACGGTAGAAGTGGAGGTTATCCGAAACCGGGATGTGCAGAATGTGCTCACCATTCAGGTCACGCTGGATTCCGTATCGGATACCAATACGAACCTGCCGACACAGGCGGAAGAGAACGATGCCGCCGCGTAAATCAGAAAAAGAGGAAGAACCAAGGGGAGAGGCCGCGGGTATAAACGGCCTCCCTCTTTTTTTGATGATCGGCGGCACGAAGTAGACAAAACAGCCTTCCTGTGTTATGATTATCTCGCCTCTCAAAACCCGGGATGGGAGAGCGAGACGAGTAAGACCTCGTCGGGAATGATTACTAAAGAAGAAGGGATGAGTACATGGGTGAGGCGTATTATGTTTTTACAGACGAAGCGGGCACATACAATAAGTGCCCATCCGAAAAGTTCCGACGTAACCACCCCTTTTATCTGCGCGGGAACGTTCGACTATCAATAGACGATTACCGTTTGTTTCAGAGCGAGATTCAGGAACTCAAACTTGAGTATGGGATTCCCGTGGGAGAAGAACTCAAGTGGTCCGATATGTGGGAAATCTCAAAGGGGAAATACCGCGCGGATTTCCTCAAATCTCTGACGGCCAATAAACTCAAGGGTTATTATCGCCGCTTTTTTAACCGAGCAGTGGATAAACCTTCTCTGCAATTTATCTTTACGATCACTTGCGTATACGCGCAGCCGTGCCGTCAGGCAGAACATGAAGTGTTGAAATTCCATATGCAAGAGGCGTTTCAGCGCATCCAGATGGAGACGCGGCCCAATGGCTTTGCCACGGTGATTATGGACGAATTAAACCAGGATAAGGTCAAACAGCTCAAAGAAGCCTGTCATCGCATGATGGTCGAGGGCGACTTTGTGCAATATGAAAATGTATATCACGGAGTGCTGACGGAATGTAGTTCGCAAAGCGCGGGGGTTCAGCTCGCGGATTACGCCGTGGGGATCATGAATGGGTATTTGCGTAAGCATCTCCTCGATCGTGGAGATTATTCCTACGCGACCGATCTCTACGAGGAGTTTGTACAACCCCATCTCAGGAAACATTCCAACGGAACGATCATCGGTTATGGGGTGAGAGAAGTGCCCAGTGATTCCTCGATCCGGCAAATACTGATACCGTTGTTCAGTTAAAGAAAAGGCTTTGAAAACGAATCCATGTTTTTCAAAGCCTTATTAAAACTTACAGTTCCGCGATCAGCCGAACCTTTATGGGACGGCGGGTCAGGAATTCCGCGTTCTCGTCCATCGTTGTCCTGGGATGAGGGTAAATATCCCTTCCGATGACCAGCGGTTCATCGACAACATATAGATATCCCTTTTCCTGTCCGTCGTGTTCGATATGTCCCGTATCGTCGTAACAGAGACTGCGGGGCTTGTGGGAAAACGCCTCCGCCAAAGCCTTCCATTGGGTGATGGTGCTCCCCGAGCGAAGCTCGGAAAGCGGCAGATTTGAACCGTGATACCAGACGCCCTCTGGATCGATTTGAATTTCCATGGGAAAACCTCCTCTCGACCAAATTTAAGTTCATCATATCATAATCGAGAGGAAAAAACAACGTCGCATCGTATATTCTTGGATAGACGGCAGACAAAAAAGTTGACAGCTTATTTTGAAGGACATATAATAAAATCAAGGAAATTTGAAATTCTTCAAGAAATCATTCACACATGGAGGAACCAAGAAAATGAATATCAATATACGAACCGCCGTCATAGAGGATTGTGAGCGTATCCGTTCACTTCAGAAAGAGATTGCTGACCTACACCATAAAGGCAGACCTGATTTATTCAAAACCGAGGCGCGGTATTTCACAAAGGAAGCTTTTGCAGAAAGGTTAAACGATCCCAGACATACGATCTACATTGCCGAAACCGATCATGGCGAAGTGGTAGGATACGCTTTTGCTTGGGTTGTGTCTTACCGTAATCACCCCACATACATCGACTTTGACTGTTTCTACATCGACGATATTTGCGTCTTAAAATCCTATCGAAGAAACGGAATAGGAAAAAGACTCTTCGACTGTTGTAAACAAAAAGCGCAAGAGCAGAAGTGTAAAATAATGGATCTTGGCGTATGGGGATTCAATAAAGACGCGATTGCATTTTATGAAAATTGCGGTATGACCGAGCGTATCCGTAGGATGGAATATAAATTGGAAGAAAAGTGATTATAATTAAAAAGAAGAGGGGGTGAGCGGAGTTGAGGTATCATCTGATGCAGAGGAACCGACCCGTGGCGGATCTGGAGATCGAAGAGACGACGGGCCGCATTCGGAAGATCTATGGGGTGTGGGAGGCAGAGCGCTTGCCCGTGGGGGTGACGGTGCGAAAAGGAGTCCCGGATCGGGCGGCGCTGAACGAATGGTGGGCGGACCGGGCCATTCCCATGGACCGCCGGGGGGTTCGCGAGGCAATCTCCTATCTTGGCGTGTCCGATACGGCGGTATTGCCGCCGGCCGCCCTGGGGATGAGCCTGTCGGACGCCTATTGGATTCGTCCGGAGGGAAGCGGCGCGACCTGGGAGGAAAAGAACTTCTTTACCAACCCCTTTAGAGGCGATGTGGGCGAGGCCCTGCTTGGAAAGTTTGCGGAAGGCGAAACGCCCGATTTATACTCTCCGGATAATACGACGGACGGATACCTGATCAAAAGATGGGAGATCATCGACGGAAAACGGTATTTATTAAAAGGCGGAAGCCCTCCCTTCTATCAGCAGCCCTTCTGTGAAGCGGCGGCGTCGGAGATCATGGACAGGCTGGGGATCGATCACG
This sequence comes from uncultured Clostridia bacterium, assembly GCA_944376225.1. GTDB lineage: Bacteria > Bacillota > Clostridia > Lachnospirales > Bianqueaceae > Faecimorpha. The sequence continues at coordinate 47,791 of CALWBZ010000022.1, forward strand.
TCCCCTATTCCCTCGTCGTTAGAGAGGGGGAGCCCTACAGCCTGTGTGAGGATCTGGCCGACCAGGACAGGGAGCTTGTCAGCGCCTGGCGTATCATGCAGACCCGGAAGAAATCAAGCAGTACATCGGTCTATCGGCATTTTGTCGATTGCTGTCAGGCATTGGGGGCGGGGGATGTGACGGAGGCCCTGAACCGGATGATCGTCCTCGATTATATCATTGCCAACGAGGACCGTCACCTAAGCAACCTCGGCCTGCTTCGCGATACGCGGACACTTTCTTGGATCGGTTTTGCGCCCGTCTATGACAGCGGATCCTCGCTGGGCTATAACAAGACGGCGAATCAGATCCTCGGCGGGACGGGGATCCAGTGCAAGCCCTTCAAGAAGAATCATGAGGATCAGCTGAAATTGGCGGGGGATCTTTCCTGGGTGAATTTCACACGGTTGGCGGATATAGAAGACTGGATACGGGATCGGGGGCGTTTTCTTGACGAGGACAGGAGGGAGGCGATCTGCCGCGCCCTCAGAGGAAGAATCGACAGGCTAAAAGAGCAGGCGTCCCGCGGGAGAAGCGAGACGATGATGAATACGGAGGGAGACGTGGAGAGAGACCTCCGGGAAGATTATAGAATCTAGCATTTTCGTCTTGACAACGCCCCTAAAATCCGTTATAGTTATGACTGAAATGGTCAGAAGAGGAGTACGGGATACCGCCTTGCAGAGAGAGAGCCACAGGGTGCGAGGCTCTTAAGGCAAAGGTCTCGGAAGGTCGCTTCGGCAGCCTGGCTGCGCCAGCCCGGGGGAATTCAGTAGTTCGGGACGTTTGCCGCGTTACGGCATGGAGTGATAAATTAAGGTGGTACCGCGGTCTCCGCCCTTAGAGGGGCGGGGCCTTTTTGTTTTAGTGACGGGAACAGGATTCCGGCGGTAGGGAGCCTTGAATGAGAAAGAGGAGGCATAGGATGAATCAGGAATTGGCCAGCAAGTATGATCCTAAAGAGGTGGAAGACAGGCTCTACGCCAAATGGGAGAATAACGGATATTTTAAGGCGGGGGAAGATCCGGACAAGGAGAACTTTTCGATCGTGATCCCGCCTCCGAACGTGACGGGGCAGCTTCATATGGGTCATGCCCTGGATGAGACCATGCAGGATATCCTGGTGCGTTACAAGCGTATGGCGGGATACAACGTGCTGTGGCAGCCGGGAACGGATCATGCCAGCATCGCCACGGAGGTCAAGCTGGTGGAGCAGCTTGCCGAGGAGGGTCTGACGAAAGAAGAGATCGGCCGGGAGGCTTTCATGAAGAGGGCCTGGGCCTGGAAAGAAAAGTATGAGAACCGGATCGTTCAGCAGCTTAAAAAGCTGGGGGCCTCCTGCGACTGGAGCCGCACCCGGTTCACCATGGACGAGGGGCTCTCCCACGCCGTGGAGGAGGTCTTTATCTA
>CALWBZ010000023.1 GCA_944376225.1 uncultured Clostridia bacterium
GGGATGCATAATCTCCTGTTCCGTTTCCTGACAACCGCAAAAGAGGAGAAGTACACACCATATAACCGTGTATTTTACCATTTTTCATCCCTTCCCATCTTTCTTAAAATTTCAAGTTCGTGACATAGCCCAGAAAACAATCTTTGTTTTGCGCCTTTAACTTAACTCAGCTCGGCCCGCACTCGCTCCAGATTCGCCTGCCCGGTCAGATCCCATACGAGTTCCTTCGCCTCTTCATCCCAATACAGCATCACCAAAGGGGTTCTGTACATCTTTGCATACACCCAAAACGAAGTATCCTCATCCCTGGAAGGATCCGCGCTAATCATCGATAAATAGGCTTTTTTCTCTGATTCTTTCCCGAAACTATCATACACCTGCTCCTCCGATACCCAAAAGATACTGCCCTCCGGCATATCATACGATAAAAAGCGCTCGCTGGAAGAGCCAAATTGTTTCTCGAACTCCCCGAGCCGCCCCTCATCACATGCGTATCGTATCTCCTGTAAGAAGCCGTCTTCTCCATAGACTTCTTCTCCTCCTTCGGATGCCTCCATGAGCTGCTCTAAAGGCACTTTACCGGATTCCCTGGGTGCGGAATAGTATTCATGATATATCGTATACCATCCTACTCGCCATGTCAGATACCTATGTTCCTCATCGAAGGATAATCTCACCAGATAGTTCTCGCACAGGCTTTGATAAATTCCATTCAGGTACTCATACCTTTCTCTGCCATTCTGTATCTCCTGTATCTTTTCCCCGATTTTTCTCGCGGCTGCTTCATCCGGTACTCGATCGATCATTCGCTCTTCGGATCGCCATTTATTTTTTCCCTCTTGCCATGTATATTCTTTCCATGGGTCTCCGTATGCCGCTCTCACTTTTTCTCGGATCGCGTCCGGTTCAATCTCTTCATCCTCATAACTACACCATAGAACCTCCAGGTACCCCTGCCAAAACTGAAAGCTCAAGGATACCGCATCCCCCCACAGCTTAGCTCCGTCTACATCATAATATGCTATTTCCGGTACGTTCTCATAGGTGTGTGTCTCTCCTCCGGGAAACAGTTCTTCTATTTCCTCCATACTCGCGTTCCAATCCAGACCCGGAAACTCTAAAAGCGCGGAGGAAGAGGTTTCTGTTTCTTCATTCCCGCATCCGCCAAAGAGGAAGACCAACAAAACCAAAATCAAACATTTCTTCATGTCAATCCACCGCCTTTTCATTTTTCTTCCAAATCCTTATCTGTATCATACCATTTTTCCCGATAATTGTCAACATGTTTTTTCTTAAAAGCATAATTTTTTCAACATAAAATCATACGTATTGTCTAGATTGCAGTACAGCTTTCTCTTCTTTATAAAAATCCGCATTGATCAATTTCCCGTATTTCAAAACATCTTTTTCTGGGAAAAATCCATTAATTTAACACGAAAAATCCGAAAAGTGCTGAAAGAGAGAACCCCAAAAAGTGCCGCGCGGAGCATGTCTTCCCGGGAAATAGTGAAGGGGCGCAAAATCATCTCATCATGATTCCGCGCCCCTTTTGGGACATTTTATTTAATCGATATTCCGACTGAAAGCGACGGCCAGCGCTCCCGGTCCGATATGACAGGATACGCTGAGGGAGAGACAGTCTACATAGACTTCTTTGCTTCCCGGTATCGCTTCCATGAGCTGCGCGCGCAGCTCCATGGCGGCCGCCTCGTTTTGGGTGTGGGCAATCTCCAAATGATATAAAGAAGGATATACTTCTTTTCGCCCGAAACACTGTTCAATGTCGTTTTTCAAGGCATTAATCATCAGCGTCTTCGCCTGCTGTACGGTTCTGGCCTTCGCGAAGGCGTCCAATCTCGCGCCGTGGATTTTAAGCACGGGCTTAAGCCGCAGTACCGTACCCAGGGCCGCCGCCGCGGGCGTGATCCGCCCTCCCTTACGCAGATATTTCAGCGTATCCACCATGATGTAGATGCCGCTCTCCATTTTCTTTGCTTCCAGAGTCTCTTTAATCTGCTTCGCGCTGAATCCCTGGGCAGCCAGATACTGAGCGTCCAACACCGACTGGCGCTGGGTCACGCTGATGCGCTGATTATTGACCACCTGTACGCGGCCGTCAAATTCTTCCGAAAGAAGCATCGCCGTCTCACAGGATCCGCTCAGGCCGCTGGACATGGGGATATGAACGAGCTCGTCATATTTTTCCAGAAGCTTCTTCCAAAGATTCATGACCTCTTCCGGAGAGGGCTGCGAAGTAGCGATATCGGCGCCTGACGCCAGATGAGCGTAGAATTGCTCCTGCGTAAGATTGATGTCTTCAAAATAGGGCGTACCGTTTACCGTAAAGGGCATGGGCAGCACCGATACGCCCAATTCCTCGCCCTGTTTTTGTGTGATGCCGCTGTTGCTGTCCGTAACGATTCCAATATGTTTACCCATCGTGATCTCCTTTATAGTCCGCGAAAACGTTCGTATCGTCTGGAAACCAGTTGTTCCCCGTCCATCTTATCATAGGTGCTAAGAAAAGCCAAGACTTCTTTTCTTAATTCTTGTCCTTCGATGCCGCCGCTTTCTTTTTCGGGAAGAAGTTTTTCCACCACTCCCATCTCCAAGAGCTCCGGCGCCGTCATCTTCATGAGATCCGCTGCTTCCGGCGCCTTCGCGCTGTCCTTCCATAAAGTAGAAGCAAAACCCTCCGGAGACAGTATGGAATAGACCGCGTTCTCCGCCATCCATACCTCGTCCGCCACGGCGAGAGCCAAGGCTCCCCCGCTGCCGCCCTCCCCAATGATGATGGAGAGGATCGGCGTCTTCAACCCGGACATTTGGTAAATCGTCTGGGCAATAGCCTCTCCCTGCCCTCTTTCCTCCGCCTCAATCCCGCAGAAGGCTCCCGGGGTATCCACAAGACAGAGGATGGGACGATGAAACTTCTCGCTCATCCGCGCCAAACGCTGGGCCTTGCGATATCCCTCCGGCGAGACCATGCCGAAATTCCGCTTCATATTCTGTTTCACCGTGCGGCCCTTCTGCTGGGCCAGAACCGTCACATAAAAATCTCCGACGCGTCCGATGCCGCCGATGAGCGCTCCGTCGTCCCCAGACAGGCGGTCTCCGTGAAGTTCCATAAATTCATCGAAGATCTCGTCGATATAATCCGCGGCGTAGGGTCTTTCCTTATCCCTGGCCAGCTGTACCTTGGCCCATGCGTTTATATTGTTTTCCATTGCGCGCTCCTTATCAGCATCTGCAGTGTTTTTCGATATTGTCCACGTTTCACGATGCGGTCGATGAAGCCGTGTTCCAGCAAGAATTCCGAGGTTTGAAAACCCTCCGGGAGTTTCTGCCGAATCGTCTGTTCGATG
>CALWBZ010000024.1 GCA_944376225.1 uncultured Clostridia bacterium
ATGCCTTCCGGGATTACATGGAACTTCCCGTCATGAAGAAACAAAGAATTCCGCAGGCAGGGCAGGTTCCTCGGATCGAACTGCGCCATGTGTCTTTCCGTTATCATGATGAGGGGCCGGAGATTCTTAAGGACATCAACCTGACGTTGGGTCCGGGAGAGAAGGTCGCGCTGGTGGGGGAGAACGGAGCGGGAAAATCCACCTTGGTTAAGATTCTTTGCGGTTTATATTCGCCGACAGCGGGAAAAATTCTGGTAGACGGAAGAGAGCTTGCCGGAGAAGAACTACAGGCTTATTTTGCGGTAGCTTTTCAGGATATTCATATGATGCCGATGTCCGCGGCGGAAAACGTAGCCTTTGGTGAAGCGCCGCAGAGGGAAGAGGCGGTGAAAACATGTCTTGACAGAGTCGGACTGGGGGAGGTTTTTCAAGACGTTTATACGCCGGTTACAAAACTTCTGCATAAGGAGGGCTTGATCCTTTCCGGTGGGCAGGAACAGCGGTTGGTACTGGCGAGAACTCTCTACCGACTTCAATATAAAGGGGCCTTTGTCGCGCTTTTGGATGAACCTACGGCTGCCCTGGATCCCTTGGCGGAACAGGATTTTTATCGGCAGTATGAGGCTATGACGGAAGGGCGAACGGCCGTGTTCATCTCCCATCGACTGGCATCCACACAGTTTTGCGATAGGATTCTCGTTCTAAAAGGAGGTAGGATCGCGGAAGAAGGAACGCATCAGGAACTCCTGGATCAGAAAGGGTATTATGAGGAGTTGTTTACCATTCAAAGCCAGTATTATAAAGGAGGAGCAACATGAAGAAGATCGGGCAGGCTTTACGGATTCTTTTTTCCATCGCGCCGGCGCTGGGCGTCTTGATGGTGATCCTTAACTTGTTATCCGCGGCGCAGCCCTTCGTCAACATCCTCTTTTCCCAACGGATCATCGATGCCTACTTGGGAGGAGCAACTTGGGAAGAGCTTATCCTATTTGCCCTATGGGCGGTGGGACTGAACGCGGGGATTGTCTTGCTAAAAGCTTTACTGCATAAACGGCAGGAAATCGAAGAGACTCGATTTAAGCTGCGTTTTGAGGAGAAATTACGTCTTCATCAGATGAATTATACCCTTGGGGATATTATGTCCAACCGTGTACAGGAAGCCCAGCGAGGAATCGAACAGGCCAAAATGCGAGGGTTTCAGTTTGAGACGCTGATTCCCCGCACGCAGAAGCTTATGCAGAGCGTTTTCAGTCTACTGCTGGCAAGCGTCACTTTTACACAGGTATTTGACATGGAATATGAAAGCAGCCGCGCATCCTTTTGGACGGGACCGTGGCCCTTGATCCTGTTGCTCGGGATATCGGTCATGCTTGCGATTCTTTCTTTTCGTTTACAGGCGAGGAAGAATCATCAGATCGCGGAGCTGAATCGAGAGGCAAACGAGGCAAATGGCAGCGCGTTTGCTTATATCCAGATGGTTTCGGATTATCGTTTTGGAAAAGAGATTCGTCTGTATCAGGTGAAGGATTTCTTGTGTTCCGCTTTTGAGAAACTCTGGAGTTCGTCCATCGGATATCGGCTGCTCAGGAAACTTGGTAAGGAAAAGGCTCGAATCCCCTGTATGACGGCTTTATGTAACGGAATCCTGGATTTATGCATTTACGGGTTGGCGATTATAAAGGCCATGAACGGCGAGATTAGCACCGGTATGGTGGTCGTCTATATCAGCGGCATTCGGATCTTTACGCAGGCCATACTGGCGCTGGTCAATACGATGGGGGAGATGGCAGGATTCGGGGAGTTGTTGGAACCCTACTTTCTGCTGCTTGAGATCCCCGAAGAGAAGGAAGAGGGCGGCGAAGATCTTCCGAAGGGGCCATATACCTTGGAGGTTCAAAACGTCTGGTTTCGGTATCCGGAGGCGGAGGAATGGACGCTCCAAGATGTCTCCTGTACATTTCGCCAAGGAGAGGCTACGGCGGTCGTCGGAGTTAACGGATCGGGGAAGAGTACGCTCATTAAGCTTCTTTGCCGGTTTTATGAACCTCAAAAAGGAAGTATTCGATTAAACGGAATTGACATTCAAAAGCTTTCTCTGATACAATATAGGCATCTGATCAGCGCCGTGTTTCAGGATTTCTCTCTGCCGGCCTTGAGTCTGGGAGAGGATATTGCCTGTCGGGCTGAATACGAAAGGGAGAAGGTAGAAGAAGTCTTAGAAGAGACAGGTATGATACCCTGGATGCGGGATAAGAAAATCACGCCGGCTACCTTTTTATATAGACGGTATGATGGGGACGGTGTCGAGGTGTCGGGAGGGGAGGCTCAGAAGTTGGCCATTGCCCGCGCGCTGTATCGGGGCGGAACGTGCATGATCCTGGACGAACCTACGGCGGCGCTGGATCCGCGGACGGAGGCGGAGGTGTATGAAAGCTTTCATCATGTCACCTCGGATAAGATGGTGATTTATATCTCCCACCGGCTGTCAAGCTGCAGATTCTGTAAGCAGATTCTGGTACTAAATCAGGGAAATGTGGCGCAGACAGGAGATCATGAGGCGTTGATAGGACAGGAAGGAATCTATCGAACATTATGGCAGGCACAGGCGCAGTTTTATGAGTAGGAGGAGTTGGTATCAGTATGACAGATTTCATGACGGATCGATGGGAAAGTTCTTATAGTCAGGAGATCGCGCAGCAGCCGGATCTGTTTCGGTCTTTCTTCTATCAGGAGGAGGGACGGATTCAAGAATGCGTAAAAGAGTTGAAAGCGCGAGAGATAAAAAGGGTTATATGCACGGGATGCGGCGACGCTTATGCCAATGTGGTGTTTGGAGCACAATGCCTGAACGATTTATGCGGGAAAGAGTTAAAAGCGGAGGCCGTGGAGCCCTTTGAATTATTGCATTGGGCAACGCCTCTTCCGGATCATACGGCGGTGATTATATGCAGTGTGAAAGGAAGGTCAAAACTGGTGTTAGAGGCGCTAAAAGCCATGAAAAGCGGGTTTCTTGTGGCGATTACCAACGAACAGTCGAGCCCCGTTGCCTGTCAGAGTGATCGGGTGATCGAACTTCACGCGGGTTCTTGGATAGGTCCGCGAACAAAGGTCTATACACTAACCTCATATGCCATTCTGGTATTGGCGGCCCTATATTGTGGGAAAGAAGAAGTAAGGGATAAGGCGATTCAACTCGGGGATCAGATCGATAGGATCCTACGGAAGCAGATTCCTTGGAGAAAATTGACGGGAGCCTGTACGGAACAGGCGGGAGTCACCTTTGTAGAATATGGAAGAGGATATTCAACGGCCTATATGGGAAGAGCAAAGATGAAAGAAGTATTGCGTTGGGAGGCTAATATTTACCAGATTGAGGAATTTGCTCATACGGAGACCGTGGCGCCCGCTCCCGGCAGATACACCATTTTTTGCTGTGAAAAATCTCCTCTGTTACAACGAGTGATAGAAGTTATTCGAGTCGCCAAGGAGCAGCTGAGTCGGGATGTACTCGTTATATGTAATCAGGAAGTCTGGGAAGAAATGAGACAAATGGGTTTGGAGTGCGCTCATATTACAATACCAGACGTATGGGAAGCCGGAGAAGCCATCTTGCAAAGCGTGATTATACAGATTCTGCCGTTTTATATTGCCCTGCGTTTAGGAATCGATCCCGATCATCCGCCCTTGAGAGAAATGGCAAGGGAAACCGCTTTTGTGGCCAAGACAAACGAACAAAAAGAATAGAAAACATCCCCCGCGTCACGACCGGCGCGGGGGATATTTTCTTGTTAGGATTTGATAAAGCGAATCACGTTCCAGGACAGGGGGGAGAGCATGAACTCGTTTGTGTCGGAAAGGGCTTTCTGAATCGGGGCGACTCGGAAAGGATTCTCAAAGTCATTGATGGCATAACGGTCGGGGCCTTCCAGAGCAATATGCTCCGCAGCCCGATATCCGTTGAATCCCTGTAAGGAAGGCGTCCACAAAAGGGGCGTGTTTTCACTGCGGTTGACCGCAAACAGGGTCAATTCCGTCTCATCATCTGAGAGAACCGCGGTACAATCCAGCATAGGAACATCGGTGAAGTTCTTGCTGTCATATTTAGGTGAATCCACGATGCCCGAAAGCACAGTACCACGCCCGTAATTGGAAGCATGAAGGAAGGGATAGAAGATGGTCTGGCGCAGAACTCCGCCGCCGGGGGCGGTGAGAATGGGCGCGATGACATTGACAAGCTGAGCCAGGCAGGCGATTTTCACACGATCCGCGTGGCGCAGAAGAGTAATGAGCATGGAACCGACCAGAATGGCGTCTTCCAGATTATATACGTCTTCCACCTGTTGGGGAGCGATGGTCCAAGGCTCGAGAACAGCGTCGTGTTTCTTGGAATGATACCATACATTCCATTCGTCGAAACTGATATGAATCGTTTTCTTGCTCTTGAGTTTCGCCTTAACATAATCACAGATCGAAACGACGGAACGGATAAAGGCGTCCATGGCCACAGAGCAGGCCATGAAATCCGCCGTGTCCTGCGCCTGATTATCATAGTATTGATGCATGGATATGTAATCCACATGGGAATAGGTATGTTCCAGGACGGTAGCCTCCCAGGAAGCGAAAGTGGGCATATCCAGGTTCGAACTGCCGCAGGCTACGAGCTCGATGGAGGGATCCACCCATTTCATGACTTTGGCGGTCTCAAGCGCCAGCCGGCCGTATTCGTCGGCAGTCTTGTGACCGATCTGCCAGGGACCGTCCATCTCATTGCCCAGGCACCAGAGACGGATATTGTGAGGATCCGCGGCGCCGTGAGAAACACGCAGGTCGCTGTAATAGGTGCCCGCGGGGAGATTGCAGTACTCGACGAGGTTACGGGCGGCATCTGCCCCTCTCGTCCCCAGGTTGACGGCCATCATGGGTTCCGTTCCGGCCTTATGGCACCAGCGCATGAATTCGTTTAGACCGAACTGATTGGTTTCGATCGTACGCCAGGCCAATTCACGCCGGCGAGGACGGGACTCCTTTGGCCCCACGGAATCTTCCCAACGAAAACCGGATACAAAATTACCGCCGGGATAACGTACTATCGGTACGCGCAGCTCTTGCACCAGCTTCATCACATCGGTGCGGAAACCGTCCGCGTCCGCCGCGGGATGATCGGGCTCATAGATGCCGGTATAGACGGCCCGCCCTAGGTGTTCGATGAAAGAGCCGAAGAGACGATCGTCCGTGTGGGCGACGGTGAAATCTTTGTGAAAAGTTGTACCTGCCTTTTTATATTCCATATGTGACCCTCCTTGCAAATGAATCTGCCAGTATTATAGCATGGCAAATCAGGGAAACGCAACAGAAGAATTGAAAAAAAACGCGGGATATGATAAGATAGGAAAGGGCATTATAGGCTAAGGCCCAAAAGGAGAAAACGCATATGGAATATGGTTTTATAAAGACGGCGGCGATTACGCCGAAGATCGAGGTGGCGGACTGCGCGCGCAACGCGGAGGTCATCGCCGAAGGAATGGAACAGGCTTATCAGGCGGGAGCGCAGATCGTTGTATTTCCCGAACTGTCTCTTACGGGATATACCTGCGGAGATTTGTTCTTGCAGGAGAGTCTGATTCGGGGAGTCAGCCGGGCGCTCAGGCATTTGGCGGAGAAGTCCCTAGAATGCCCGGGGATGATGAGCTTTGTGGGACTCCCGGTGCTATTTGAGCAAAAGCTTTATAACTGCGCCGCGGTGATTCAGAACGGAGAAATCTTAGCCTTTATACCGAAGAAGCATCTTCCCAACTACAGCGAGTTTTATGAGCAGAGGCATTTTATGCCGGCGCCCGAGGAGAATCGACGAATCTTGTGGGAGAATAAGGAGATTCCTTTCGGCAATCATATCCTCTTAGCATGCGAGAACATGCCGGCGCTTATCATCGGAGCGGAGATTTGTGAAGACCTGTGGGTAGCGTCTCCTCCCTCCATTGCGCTGGCCGCGGCGGGAGCCACGCTGATCGTGAATCTCTCCGCCAGCGATGAGACCATCGGTAAAGACGAATACCGGCGCAGTCTCGTGAAGGGGCAGTCCGCCCGTCTTCTGTGCGGATATGTGTACTGCGACGCCGGAGACGGGGAATCGACGACGGATATGGTCTTTGCCGGCCATAATCTGATTGCGGAAAACGGGGAAATCTTGACGGAAAGCGAACCGTTCCATAACGGAATGATCATAACGGAAATCGATGTGGAACGTTTACTTTACGATCGACGCAGGATGTCCACCTGGGTCAGTCAGACGGAAGGATATGAGAAGATCGGTTTCCGATTGCCGCAGACAAGGACAAAGCTGACGCGTCCGATTTCTTGCCATCCCTTCGTACCGGCGGACGACAGACGCCTGGAGATGATTCTCAGCATGCAGGCCAACGGGTTGAAAAAGCGCCTCTCCCATACCCATGCCGATCGAGCGGTGATCGGTATCTCCGGCGGCTTGGATTCTACGCTGGCGCTGTTGGTGGCGGTACGGGCGGCGGATCAGTTAGGATGGGATCGGAATCGGGTATTGGGAATCACGATGCCCTGTTTTGGGACGACGGACAGAACCAGGTCGAACGCGGAACTTCTCTGTGATCGTTTGGGGATCGAATGCCGCAGGATCGACATTGCTGATTCTGTACGGGTCCATTTTCAGGCGATTGCCCATGATGAAAAAAAGCAGAATGTGGTGTTTGAGAATGCCCAGGCAAGGGAGCGCACTCAGATTTTGATGGATGTAGCGAACGGCTGCAACGGCCTTGTCGTAGGGACAGGGGATCTTTCGGAATTGGCGCTGGGATGGGCCACGTATAACGGAGATCATATGTCCATGTATGGCGTGAACGCTTCGGTTCCCAAGACCCTGGTACGTTATCTCGTCCGTCACGAGGCCAGGAAAACGGAGGATCCATCGCTGAAGAACGTCCTTCTCGATATTCTGGATACGCCGGTGAGCCCGGAACTTTTGCCGCCTCAAGACGGGGAGATCGCGCAAAAAACGGAAGATTTAGTGGGACCCTATGCGCTGCATGACTTTTTCCTGTATTATTGCATTCGATGGGGGTTCACGCCGGAAAAAATAGAATACCTAGCCGAATATGCCTTCCAGGGAGAATATGAGAAAAAGGTGATACATCGCTGGATTCAAAATTTCTATCGCCGGTTCTTCCAGCAGCAGTTTAAGCGTTCTTGTCTGCCCGACGGACCGAAGATCGGATCGGTAGCCCTGTCTCCGAGAGGAGACTGGCGGATGCCCAGCGACGCGTCACAGGATTTATGGAGGCTAGAATAAGACGGATTTATTACGTTTTATTTAAGTTTAAGTGATTGAGTTGTGGAAGAGAAAAATTCATGCTATAATGTGCATAATGAGATCAGGTTCTCATAGGGGATGATGGACATCGTACAGTGGTTTGGGAGCCGGCTTTTTATCTTTGCAAATGAGAGATGCCTTCAGGGGAGGGACTGGACATGAAAAAAACAGCAATTCGTACATTGGCGGCGGTCGTAATGCTTGCCATCCTTTTAACAGGAGCGACCTTTGGCGTTTTGGGATGCCATCGGGACGATCCGGAGTCTAAAACCGATTCTGTCGGTCAAGAGAGCAGCACTTTGTCGGAGGATTCGGATAAGCCCTCCGAGGAAGAATCCACATCGCGAGAAGAAAGCGATTCTTCGATGGATTCTTCCGGCAAGAAAGAGAATTCTTCGAAAAATACTTCATCCAGAGAGGATTCATCCGTGAAGGATAAGGATTCTTCTGGAAAAGATTCCTCTAAGACAGAATCTTCAAAGGAAGATGATTCCTCAAAGAATAATTCATCCAAAGAGGATTCATCCAAAGAGAATTCTTCTAAGGAAGAGTCATCGTCCGGTGGTTCTTCGTCATCTGAAAATAATTACGATACGAAATATTTAATTCGTGTGAATAAGAGTACGAATGTAATTACCATTTATGCGAAGGATAGCAGTGGAAAGCATACGATACCCGTGAAGGCGATGACCTGTTCAACGGGGTACGCTACGCCCACCGGTGTATTTATGATGGGATATCAGGCGCGTTGGAACGGTCTGGAAGGAAATACTTGGGGACAGTATGTCTCCCATATTACGGGCAACTACTTATTTCATACTGTGCCCGCGGCCTGGAAAGGAGAAGACGGAGTTTATACGTCATACTATAATAACCTGGGAACCACATGCTCGGCCGGGTGCGTCCGTCTAACCGCGGGAGACGCCTATTGGATGTATAATCATTGCGACGCCTATAATACAGTGATTGAAATCGATTATTTTGGAAGCGGCGCGGATCCCCTGGGCAAGCCGGCGACGATTAAGCTCCCCACCAGTTCTACGACGAATTGGGATCCTACAGATCCGTCTTCGTCTAACCCGTGGAATTCTAAAAAGCCCTATTTTACGGGAGTACAGAATTATACGATCGAACGAGGAGACACGGTGCCGAGCCTGATGTCGGGAGTTCGGGGATATGATACCTGTGGAAACGATATGACGTCCTCCGTGTCGATTAGCGGATCCGTGAATCCGTATCAAACGGGAACATATAAGATTACGTATTCGCTTACGGACGTACTGGGAAGGACGGGAACCGCGACGGCATATGTATATGTGGTAGAACCGGAAGAATCCAGCAAACCGGAGGAATCCAGCAAACCGGAGGAATCCAGCAAGCCGGAGGAGTCCAGTAAGCCGGAAGAATCCAGTAAGCCGGAGGAATCCAGCAAACCGGAGGAATCCAGTAAGCCGGAGGAGTCCAGTAAGCCGGAGGAATCCAGCAAACCGGAGGAGTCCAGCAAGCCGGAGGAATCCAGTAAACCGGAGGAGTCCAGCAAGCCGGAAGAATCCAGCAAGCCGGAGGAATCCAGCAAACCGGAGGAGTCCAGTAAGCCGGAGGAGTCCAGTAAACCGGAGGAATCCAGTAAGCCGGAGGAGTCCAGTATGCCAGAGGAATCCAGCAAAGCGGAGATATCTAGTATGCCGGAGGAATCTAGTTTCTTAGAAGAAAGTCGCGTGGAAGAGATAAACAGTTCCGCCGCGGAAGAGGCATGAGATACATCAAAAGCGCTGAGCTTCGTCAATATAAGCTCAGCGCTTTTTACTATAGACCTTTTTAACATTGACTGGTTCGGCTGTCTTTGCTTCTTTCGATAAGCGGGTGTTATCTGGATACAGTAATCAGTCCGCGATCAATATAGCTTTGTATTGCTAAGTCAATCGTTTCGATATTGGTGTACTTGGGATGATACTCCAACAGTCGTTTGGCCTTGTCTGTGCTGAAATACCCGCTTCGGGCGATGTGGTAATAGGTATGGTCGCACTCTTCTGCGTTCCCTTCATATTCGCACCATGCTTCCCAGGGAAGGAACTTTATGTATTGGATTTGGTTTTTCCGTGAAGACAGAGCATTTATTTCCATTTCCCTAGCTCTTCCAGCATACTGTCGGCGATTTCATAAAAAGCGCCGTACGGAGAGTATCGAGCCTGCTCTAGTTCCTGAAACTCCTCGATAAACCGGATCTCTCCCGGATCCTCCTGTTCCCCCGTCATATATGTAAAAATACTTCTTTCTGCCAAAGAATAGTGTTTTTTGAGAAAGCTGTTGACATGCAGGTATCGTCTGACAAAACGCCGGCCTTCCATGCTTTCGATCACCAGCTCTACATCTTTGGCTTCCAGATCTTCCCCAATGGGAGTCACTTTCCCTCGTTCTTCTATAATTCGCATCATGATATGGACCTCCATATGCGTTCGTATTTTCTCAAGAAATAAGTCGGTGTACAACTCCATGCGTGACAGTAGCTATTGATGATGCTGGAACCGTATGGAGATTCATTTTTATTTTTAGGATTATATAATTCCCAGAAAGTATCCGCCCCGTCTCGGACCATTTCTCCCCAATAATTCTTCATGTATGTCATCGCGAGATCATATTCCTCGCATTGAATACAGGCCATGACAAAATGATGATTCATGTACGGCGTCACCATATTCATCTCCGGATCCAGCTCCATAATCCTCTTGAGCAGTTCCCGATTTGTCTCCTTGTCCCATATGTCCGCCAGGATCATCCATACCTGAGAAGCATAGGATACTTGTTTTTCTTTGCCGCTTATAAAAACCTTCTGTTCCGGATCCCATAAATATCGCTTTGCGGCCTGTATCGTCAGTTTCAGCCATTCCTCCATCTCATTCTCGTCGTATCCCAGAAGATTCGCCAGACGAATGCCGCATCGCAGGCTGTAGATCAGAACGCCTTGGGCGCCGGCTTGCTTATCAAGTCCTGCTTTCCAATCCAGGAAAGCAGTATTGTCTTCCTTCACTAAAAAACGCTCGTCAAGGGCATCCATGCCAATTTCCAATTGACGATATGCTACCTCCCACAACTCCCTAGCGCTTGACATATCACCGCTGGCCTCGTAATAATCCAGGAGAACGGGGACATAGAACAACGCGTAATCATACATATATGTATCGTCTACCTGCACTGTCGGCTCCGTAAACAAACAGGCGCCTACGGCGCCGTTTTCTAGTCGGCTGGCCGCGAATAAATACAGACATCTTTTGACCAGATCATTGTGATGGAATGTCTCGTAATTTGCTATGGCTTCCAGACGTAAATCTCCCATCCATAATCTGCGGTCCCTTTTGGGTCCGTCCTCAAACACATCTTGCATACAATCTTCCAGCGTTTTGAGAGCGACCCGGTCCATTCGGCGTAAAAGTTTGTCTCCGTAGGATAGAGGGGTGACCTTAGCCATATCCACGGCGGAAACGGCTCGAAAAGACACGTCATCGAAACGGATTCGGTATTTTCTGGAGGTATCCAGCACTTGAATCTCCACAAAGCGCATGGCATATCTTCTCGCAAGCTGTAAGTCCGTCGGAAAAACGTCTACATGGATGTATTCCTCTTGTATCCATGAACTGCTGATCCATCCGTCATAATCCTCCGCACGTTCCGTAATTTCCTTCGCGTTTTCCCCAAACCGGATTTTCATGTACAGCGGCGCGTCCGGTGGGCTTCCCGCCGTCGAGATCCGTAACGTCAGATACCCTACATAATGATCGCCAAAGTCGAAACAGATCCGTTCGCCCTTACCCAAAGTCCTGTCTTTCAGAACATCCATGGGTTCCTCCGCTTCCACACAGACATTTTCACGTTCGTCCTTTCGGATGGTCACGATACCTTTGGGGCGCCGCACGCTCTCTATCAACCGTGGCCTCAGCAAATCCGCTTTTTTCAAAAAATCTTCATGGACCAATCCCTTCATGGTATTCCCTCCTCTGCGATATGATGTTTTTATTATAGCGAATCTTTTCTCCTTTGGCAAGACAGCAACGACTTCAATTCTTTCACCATTTTGATCGCGCCGCATATCCTAATAGGGAAATCACGCGGGTCTTTGACACTTTTAAAGGCCCCTCTGTTTCACGTACTCCCACAGCTAAGCCATTTATGGCTTATTTTTTTGTCAAATTTTTAAAAGTTTTAGTGCTTGTTTGTACTAGTTGTGGTATAATACATGTATGAGGACTTCCGATACACATATAACGGCAGCCTCAGGAAAGGAGTTTTCATCATGTACGTCAACATCACCGGCAGCGCAAACAACAAAGATGTCTACATCTACCAGTCCTATCGCAAAGAAAACGGACAGACTTCTTCCCGTATCTACAAGAAGCTCGGTAAATATAATCAACTCCTCGAACGCTTCGCGGGAGATAAAGACGCGTTAATGTCATGGGCTCGCGAGCAGGCCAGAATCGAAACAGAACTTTATCATCAATCTAACGCGAAGATTACCGTCGATTTCTCTCAGACTTCCCGCATCGCTATGCATGAAACTCGTGTCTTCCATACAGGCTATCTCTTCCTCCAATCTCTCTGCACTGAACTCCGTCTGGATCAGATCTGCAGATCTATCAAAAACAGCCACCAATTCAAGTATGATTTTGGAGCGATCCTCACGGACCTGATCTATGCCCGGATTCTCTCCCCTTCCAGCAAACGGAGCAGTTACGAATACTGCCAGTCTCTCTTAGAGCCTCCCAAGTACAGCCTACAGGATTTATATCGTTCCCTTTCGATCATGGCTGAGGAATCGGATCGGATTCAAAGTGAGTTGTATTGTAACTCCAACTTTATTCATCCCAGGAATAAGAAGATCCTCTATTACGACTGTACGAATTATTACTTCGAGATTGAAGAAGAAGCCGGCATGAAGCGTTATGGAAAAGGGAAAGATCACAAACCTAACCCTATTGTAGGCATGGGACTTTTTATGGATGCCGATGGGATTCCCATCTCTTTCGATATCTTCCCGGGAAATCAGAATGAGCAGACCACTTTGAAACCCTTGGAAACCAAAATCATACAGGACTTTGCTGGTAGTCAGTTTATCTTTTGCTCCGACGCTGGGCTGGGAAGCGCCAGTAATCGTCGCTTTAACAGTTTCAGCAATCGCGCCTATGTGATCACTCATTCTTTGAAAAAAATGAAGGCTGAGGATCGGGAGATTGCGATGCGTCCCACCCAGTTCCGAAAGATTGGTTCAAACCAGTTCATCGATCTGCGTTCTTTAGATGAATCCAATGAGGAAGTATATCATTCCGTTTATTACAAGGAGATCCCCGTCATCACCGGAAAAATGGATGAGACCCTGATCGTTACCTATTCTCCTAAGTATAAGGCTTATCAAAGACGAATACGGGCTCGACAGATTGAAAGAGCCAAACAGATTCTCTCCTCTTCCGATAGAAAGCGTAAAGGAAAGAACCAAAACGATCCTATGCGCTTTGTAAAAAAGATGGCTGTCACATCGGATGGAGAAGTCGTCGAAAAGGCAATCTATGATCTGGATATAGAGAAGATCCGGAATGAAGAAATGTACGATGGTTTTTACGCCGTCATAACCAACTTGGATGGAAACATTGCGGATCTCTTGAAAATCAATCAAAGACGATGGGAAATCGAAGAGAATTTTCGGATCATGAAAACCGAATTCGAAGCACGTCCTGTGTATGTTCGTAGAGACGACAGGATCAAAGCTCATTTCCTAACCTGTTATATCAGCCTTCTTGTCTACCGTCTTCTGGAGAAAAAGTTGGGGGATGGCTATACAATCCAGCAGATCATTCGTACATTACGATCGATGCAGATGACATTAATCAGCAATGCCGGAGGCTATGTTCCCTCGTATCAACGGACAGAACTGACGGACGCCCTGCACAATGCCTTTGATTTTAAGACGGACTACGAGTTCATCACTAAAAGTTCCATGCGAAGCATTATCAAAGAAACAAAACAACGAAAAATACCTCAAGATAAAATATAGCACAATTCGAATCGGAAAGAAAAACGGCTGAAGTCCTTTTAATATGAGGCTTTCAGCCGTTTTGCCTTCTTATAAACTGTCAAAGACGGGATT
>CALWBZ010000025.1 GCA_944376225.1 uncultured Clostridia bacterium
CAATGATGGCGATATTGCGAATCATCTTTGGATCAATCATAAAAAGTTGACTCCTTTCTAAAATAAACCTTGTCGAAGCACAAAAAATAGTGTATCATAAAGAGACCCAAGATGCAATAAAAATCTAGCGGGGGAGCAACTTTCGTGCACCTGCACGAAGTCTGCGGAAATGGAGAGGCTTATGAAGACAGAATTATTAAAAGGCATCCAGCCTTTCTGGTTTTGGAACGGAAAGATGGAGGAGGAAGAGATCCGGCGGCAGATCCGCGAAATGGCGGATAAAGGCATTCGGGGCTTCCTTATTCATTCCCGCCAGGGGATGGAGATCCCCTATTTGACGGAGGATTATTTCGATCGGGTGGGCGTCGCGGTGGAGGAGGCGAAGAAGCACGGCCTCGAGGTCTGGCTGTATGACGAGTATCCTTATCCCAGCGGCGTCAGCGCCGGCAAGGTGATGCTGGATCATCCGGAGTATTGCTGTAAGGCTCTCACCAAGACGGTGAAAACGGTGACGGGACCAAGCGTCCTGGAGCTTAAGGCACCCTGGGGAAGGCTTCTTTCCGCCAGAGCTTATCCGGTAGTGAACGGGCAGTGCGATTTCAGCGAATACATCGATCTGACGGATCACGTGGGAACCGGCTACCAAGAAGAGATCTTCCAGCTCAGTGGGCTCACCGCATATAATAGGAAACGCTTCTTCACCGGCGTAGCGTCCCAGTATCTGTATTGGGAGGCTCCGGAGGGCGAATGGAAGGTATATGTCTTCGTGGAAGAAGTGATGAAGCACTTTAAGTATTTCGAGAATTTCGTGGATCCCTTAAACCCGGAGGCGGTGCGATACTTCATCGAGTGTACCCACGAGCAGTATAAGGCGCGGTTCGGAGACGAGTTCGGCAAGACCATCAAGGGCGTCTTCACGGACGAGACGACGGCCTTTCCGCCCCAGCAGCCCTGGTCCCCCCTGTTGGAGAATCTGATCCGGGAAAAATATGGCCGGGAGATCATCGACGTGCTGCCGGCGTTGACGGAGGATATGGGGCCGGATACCCAGCGGATTCGTTTCGAATATTGGGATACGGCGACGGACGCCTTTATCGAGAGCTATGATAAGCAGATCTATGACTGGTGCGAGGCCAATCATCTGATGTATATCGGAGAGAAGCCGATCCTGCGCAGCAAGGAGCTGGAGTACGTCCATGTGCCCGGCACGGACGCGGGCCACGCCAAGGTGGGCGCCAAAGTGGACCCCTTGCCGGGCAAGTATCGGGCCAACGGAAAGGTGATTTCCTCGGCCGCTCATTTCTATCATAAGCCGGCGGCGCTGTGCGAGGCCTTCCACAGTATCGGATGGGGCATGACCCAGCAGGATATGAAGTGGATCTTCGACTGGCTGGCCATGAGCGGCGTGGACTGGTACATCCAGCACGCGTTTTACTATACTACGGACGGATTGAAGAAGCATGACGCGCCCCCCTCTTCCTTCTGTCAGATGCCCTGGTGGAAGGAGCAGAAACACCTGAGCCTATACGCGGACGGCCTCAGCAAGATGCTGACGGGGCTTACGCGGCATGTCAGCACGCTTTTGGTCGATCCGGCCACCTCTTCCTGGGTGCTTACCCGGCAGGAGAAGAAGGAACAGGAGGATACCCTGTCTGTGGTGATGAATTCGCTGCTTCGGGCGGGATGCGATTTCTATATGGTGGATCCCCAGCTTCTGGCCAAGGCTTCGGTGGAGCAGCGCGACGGAAAGACCGTGGCGGTGATTAACGGAGAGGCCTATGACAGTATCGTCATGCCCAATATGAATCATGTGGAAGACTGCGCCTACTATGTGCTGAAAGAGTATGTGGAGCAGGGCGGCCTTCTGGCGGCGGCGGGAGACATCCCGGTGTACGACGTGCAGAGAGAGAAGTCGGCGGAATGGTTCGCGGCGGTTTTCTGCTCGGGGAAGGAAAATCTCCTGAAGACGGAGCTTGAAAATGTGGGAACGGAGCTGGCCGGCCGGCTGTCGGATCGGACCTGGATCTTCGAGGAGATGCCCGAGGGAGCCTATGCTCTTTGCGGCGTCGATCCGGAAGGAAACGAGGAGGTCTTCGCCGTCAACACGACGGATCGTCCGGTTACACTGCGCCTGCGCGGGAACCTGGAGGGAGCGCTGTACCAGACGGATCTCGTCCGAGATCACAAGACGCCTCTGGGAGCCTTCCGCGGTACGCTGGAGGTCCTTTTGGATCCTTGGGCCTCGAGCCTGTATCGGATCAAACAGGAGAAGGCCTGTGAGCCGGAATCCTATTTGTCGGTGAGTCTGCCCTTTGACGCGGCGGATTGGAAGATCGAGCGAAGCGCGATGAACGCCCTCTACCTGGGTTCCTGGCAGCTGACCTTGTCAGACGGGCAGACGGGGAAAACCGGCAGCTATCCGATTCTGGATCAGATGGAAGAGCTGGGGATGAAGATGCCGGTAAAGACCGTGCCTTACTTCGGCTGTCCGAAGGAACTGGCCTTCCAGCCGGTGGACGCTATGCTGGAGAACGCCTTCTTCTGGCGCATGCCGGAAGGAACGAAGGCGTGGCTCGTGATGGAGCCCGGGACGATGCGGGGAGATTGGAGCATCCAGGTGAACGAACATACCCTTTCGGAGAAAGATTTTAAGACGCGTCCCTTCTATCTTCATACCAACTTGGCGGTGGAAGTGACGGATTTCCTGAAAAAGGAGATGAACTGGATCCGCGTCAACATCCATTGCGAGGAATATTTTGACGGCCTGCGAAATCCTCTCTATCTGTTCGGAGATTTCGGCGTAGAGGTGAAGGGCGACTATAGCGCCGCCGTAAGCTTCCGGGGAGAAGGCAGATACGGTCATCCCTTGGCCAACGGCTTGCCCTTCTACGCGGGAGACGTGACCTATTCCCACGACGTGGTTCTTTCGCAGGCACCCGCGGGGACGGTTCTTCTGGATCTCGATGAGCCCTCCGTGCAGGACGCGGTGCGCGTCTTCGTGAACGGAAAGGACTGCGGCGTGGTCAGCTGGACGCCCAGAAAACTCCCTGTTCCCGCCGAATACTGGCGTCAGGGGACGAACCGAGTGGAGCTTGTGGTTTCCAATACGCTGGCGGGCCTCTTCGAGGGACAGTATTTTGACATCGAAAAGCATAAATATGTGCAGGTCGAAGACGAGCTGCAGGACGTCACGTCGGAAAGAAGCTTTACAGCCTGGTGACAGGATGAAACTTACGGGGCTGTTGCGAATAGGCAACAGCCCCTGTGTCTATCGGACGAATAGGAGAAAGGATGGAGTCATATGAAGAATTATGATCGGTATCGGCCGTTTCCTCCCTTACACATGCCGGACAGGAAATGGCCGGAGGCAGTCATTCAAAAAGCGCCTATCTGGTGCAGCGTGGATCTGAGAGACGGGAACCAGGCCCTGGAGGTCCCCATGACCTTCGAGCAAAAGCTGGACTTTTTCCGTTTCCTGGTGAAGATGGGCTTCAAGGAGATCGAGGTGGGGTTTCCGGCGGCTTCGGATACGGAATATCGTTTTTGCCGCGCACTGATCGAGCAGAACCTGATTCCCGAGGATGTGACGATCCAGGTCCTGACCCAGGCGAGGGAGCATATCATACGCAAGACCTTCGAGGCCTTGGAAGGGGCTCACAGCGCCATCGTCCATCTGTATAATTCCACTTCCACGCTGCAGCGGGACGTGGTTTTCGCGAAAAGCAAAGAGGAAATCAAACAGCTGGCGGTGGACGGCGCCAAGCTGGTCTGGGATCTGGCCAAGGAATACGGGCCGGAACGGTTCCGGTTCGAGTATTCTCCCGAGAGTTTCACGGGTACGGAGCCGGATTACGCGGTGGAGGTCTGCAACGCGGTGCTGGACGTATGGCAGCCGAAAAAAGATCACCCCGTCATCATCAACCTGCCCAGCACGGTGGAGATGGCGACGCCCAACGTATACGCGGATCAGATCGAGTACGTGTGCCGCAATATCCGATACAGGGACGCGGTGCAGATCAGCCTGCACGCCCACAACGACAGGGGATGCGCGGTGGCGGCCAGCGAACTGGGGCTGATGGCGGGAGCGGACCGTGTAGAAGGCACGCTCTTAGGCAACGGAGAGCGGACCGGCAACGCGGATATTCTGGTGATCGCCATGAACATGTATACCCAGGGGATCGATCCGGAGCTTGATTTCAGAGACATGCAGTCCGTGGTGGAGATTTACGAGGAAAGCACCGGCATGAGCGTGTCTCCCCGGCATCCCTACGCGGGCAAACTGGTCTACACGGCCTTCTCCGGCTCCCATCAGGATGCCATCAAGAAGGGCATGGCCAAGATGAAGGAGCATCCCGACCGTTGGGAAGTTCCCTATCTGCCCATCGATCCGGCGGATGTGGGGAGAAATTACGACCCCATCATCCGGATCAACAGCCAGTCCGGCAAAGGAGGCGTGGCCTATATCCTGGAACAGAATTATGGGCTTCAGCTGCCGAAGAAGATGCAGCAGCATTTCGGCGGCATCGTGACGGAAGTATCCGACCGGCTGAGCGCGGAACTTTTGCCGAAGGACGTATACGATCTCTTCTATAAGACCTATGTGCTCACGGAACCCTTAGCCCTTCTCTGGTATGAGGAAGCGCCGCAGAAATCCGGCTCGGAGGTGACCCTGCGCTGCAGCCTCCGGGAGGGAGAAAAGGAGTTTGAAGCCGAAGGCAGAGGCAACGGTACCATCAGCGCGTTGTGTCATCTGCTGGAAGAAAGATACGGCATCGTGATCGAGGTTTCCTCCTATTCCGAGCATTCTCTCGGATTGGGAACCCGGTCGAAGGCCATTACCTATATCGAGGCCAAGGATGTCAAGAACGGTTTGGGAGAGCTCCATTACGGGGCCGGGATCAGCACCAACGTGACCAAATCCTCGCTGCGGGCGATCGTGTCCGTGGCTAATCAGATATTAAAGGAGAGAGCATAAATGCGTATTTTGATCAGTTCCGATATGGAAGGGACGGCGGGGATCGTCCATTGGTGGGAGACGGAAAAGGAACATCCCGATCAGTATAAGGATTTCGCGGAACAGATGAGCCGAGAAGTGGCGGCGGCCTGCCGGGGAGCCCTGGCGGGCGGCGCCGAAGAGGTGGTGGTGAAGGACGCCCATGACAGCGCCCGCAACATCGACTTTCGCCTGCTGCCCGAACAGGCCAAGCTCCTGCGGGGATGGGCGGGAGACATGCACAGCATGATGAGCGGGATTCAGTACGGCAAATGGGACGGAGTCATCATGACCGGGTATCATTCGGCGGCGGGACAGCCGGGAAATCCCCTGTCCCATATGATGAATCTGCAAAACTACAAAGTGCGACTGAACGGTAAGCCCGCCAGCGAGTTTTTGTTAAACGCTTACATGGCCTCCTATTACGGCGTGCCGGTGGTGATGATCACCGGGGATCAGGGCATCTGCGACATGGCGAAAAGCTATATCCCGCGGATCACGACCGTGCCGGTGAAGCAGGGCTTGGGCGGCGCGGTGCTCTCCATCCATCCGGGTCTCGCGGTCCGGAAGATCGAAGAGGCGGCGAAAGAGGCCCTCTCGGAGGATCCGTCCCGGTGTCTGCTTCCGATGCCGGAGCGTTTTGTGATCGAGATCGGGTTGAGGAAGCACGCGGACGCTTCTTCCCGGGCCAATTATCCCGGAGCGAGGCTCACGGAGGCGGATACGCTGGTCTTTGAATCCGAAGACTATATGGAAGTCATGCGGTTCATGCATTTTTGCCTATAAAAAGATGGCTCAGTCTTTTGAGAGGACTGGGCCATCTTTTTTATTTGTAAATTTTTGCGAAAACACCGGCCAAATGAGAAAACGGTACGATTATATATAGTGTAGGCTCAAAAGGACTTCGGCTTGTGAATCTTCTTTTCCACATAGGGCCATAGCAGACGCCAGGCCAGATACAGGGTGAGAGGGATCAGGATCCAGTTGATCCAGCCAAGGTAACGCGTCCACCCGCCGGAAGCGGCGTCCTGTTCCCGCTGGGTATCCGTTACGGGAAGCAGGCTGCTGCCCGCGGTACAGTCCAGGGAGATTCGGACACGGGGGTCATCCAGCTTGGTATAGACCACCTGTCCGATGACCGTTCCGGCCTCCACCGGCGCGGTCAAAGAATCCGGAAGGATCAGCTCGTGACTAAAAAAGGATGCGAGTCCCTCGGGATCGGTGGGCTTTCGGGAGAGGATTTCCGCGTAATAGCAGAAAGTCCCTTCCACCAGAGCGTCCACGTAGCCGATCTTTTCCTCGTCGTCGTAAACGGGGATCCGCGCCACGGAATTGCCGGGATAGGAGATCGTGACGGGCTGGAAGTAATCATAGCCGTATTCCAATAGGCTCTCGGCGGTGGAATAGGCCTGGTCGGAGCCGGTGGCGCCCAATACCACGCCGAGCAGGGTCATGCCGCCGTTCTCCGCACAGGCGATCACCGTATTTTGGCTGGCTTTGCCGCCCAGGGCGTACTCATAGTAATCGGAGATGCCTAAGCCCAGCATGCGGAAGGGGTTCGCGTAGTACCGCGTCTCGGAGGTCATGTTCGTGAGAGCGATCGCGTACAGATCGTCGCAGAAGAGCTCCCGGAGGCTTTCCTCCTGCCAGAAGGCAAGGGCGATATAAGACATGTCCCGGGCGGTGGTATACTGCTCGGGATCCGCCAGATCGAAGACGGAGACGAAATGGGAATTTTGCGCCCCGCATTCCGCCGCGGTCTCGTTCATCCATTGGGCATAAGCCTCCACGGATCCCGCTAAGGAGACGGCCAGGGTATAGGCCGCGTCGTTCGCGGAATTAAACAAGATGGCCCCCACACAGTCTTTAACGGTCAGCTCTTCCCCCTCTTCCAGATAGATGACGTAGGCCTCATCGGGGACGGCGTCTCCCGTATCCGCGGGAACGGTGACCCGATCCTCCAGGGAGGCATAGCGGCAGGCGGTCAGGGCGATGAGCAGATTAAGGGAACCGTAAGGAGTCATCTTTTCGTCCCCGTTCCGGTCGCGCAGGGTTTGTCCGGTGGAAGCTTCCATTAAAACAACGCCGCAGGAGGCGGGGACGGACAGTTCCGGCGTGGCGGCTTTCACGGGGAGAGGGATCGCGAGGCCCAGGATGAGTATCAGGGCAAGAAACAGACGGCCCCAGGGGCCGGAGGGGCTTTTATGCATAACAGATTCCTCCAATTTCAGACGGAGCCTGCCAGGGAGGGCAAGATTCCTTTTGATCCTAATTATTATAGCATTGAATCGGAAAAGACACAAGAGGAGGGAAGATAATGACAAGAGAAACGATCAGACGGTGGAAATGGATTGGCGGGGGATTCGCCCTTCTCGCGGCGGGCCTTCTCTACTGCTTCATGGGACAAAAGGAGGAGACGGGAGTCTTGGAGCCGGTATATCAAGAAGAAAGCAGCGAGAAAGCGGAAGAAAGCAAGGAAGAAAAAAGAAAGATCTATGTCCATGTGGGGGGCGCCGTGCGCTTTCCGGATGTGGTTTACGTCCTGGAAGAGGGGGACCGGGTGACGGATGCCATCGAGAAGGCGGGGGGATGCGCGAAAGACGCGGACCTTAGCGGGCTGAACCTGGCGGAACCGCTTCAGGACGGCCAGAAGATCTACGTGCCGAGACAGGGAGAGTCTTTGCCGGAAGAAATTAATCCCGAAAATCACTTGACCGATCTGAATAAAGCGGATACAATAGAACTAGATGCTTTGCCGGGAATCGGTCCGGCGCTGGCGCGGCGGATCGTGGAGTATCGGGAGGAGCATGGTGGTTTTTCGTCTGTGGAGGAAATCAAAAACGTGAAGGGCATCGGAGACGCCCTTTTTGAAAAACTACGGGATCTTATAACCGCGGGATAGGAGGAGCTTAAAAGTGGCGACACAGATATTGATTGTGGATGATGAGAAGATGATCGTGAAGGGGATCAAATTCAGCCTGGAACACGACGGGATCGAGGCGGACGTGGCCTACGACGGAGAGACGGCCCTGGAGATGATCAAGAGTAAAGAATACGACCTGGTGATTCTGGACGTGATGCTGCCCAAGCTGGACGGGCTCCAGGTGTGCCAGATGGCGCGGGAGTTTTCGGATGTTCCCATCATCATGCTGACGGCCAAAAGCGAGGACATGGACAAGATCCTCGGTCTCGAATACGGGGCGGACGATTATATGACCAAGCCCTTTAACGTGGTGGAGCTGAAGGCCAGGGTCAAGGCGATTTTGCGAAGGACCCGTTCCGTAAAGGAGAAGAAGGGCAATATGCTGGAGATTCGCGGGCTGCGCATCGATTTCGACAGCCGCACGGTTTTCGTGGAGGGAAAGGAAGTCAACCTGACCGCGAAGGAATTCGACCTCTTAGAGCTCCTGGCCCGCAATGTGGGCAAGGTATACAGCAGGGAAAAACTTCTGGATATCGTGTGGGGATACGATTATCCCGGAGACGTGCGGACGGTGGACGTCCACGTGCGGCGTCTGAGGGAGAAGATCGAGCCCAACTCCAGCGAGCCGACTTTCATACAGACCAAGTGGGGCGTGGGTTATTTCTTTAAGGATTGAGGAGTCGTAGGATGAAATGGTATCAGAGGGTTCAAGTCCGCGCTACGGCGTTTTTGCTCCTCGTTGTAACGGGGATTTTCGGCTTCACCCTGTTCTTTATATTATCGAATCGGATCAATTACCGGATCAACTCCCGGATGGATGAGATCAGCCGCTACGCGGTCTTGGTGGCGTCGGATATTGCCATGAATCAATATGTGAGCGACGGTTCGCAGGTGAACTATTATGAAGAAGTGGACAGTATGGCCGGGTTTTATCAGGACGCCCGGATCTTGGTATTGAATGAAAAGTGCCGGGTGCTGAAGGACTCCGCCAATACCAGAAGAGGCAAAACCTTTATCAACGACGATATCCTGACCACCCTTTCCGGGACGGCCACGAGGGTGATCGACGGGGTGTACGGGAGGATCGCGGTGCCCATTCGGGATTACCGGGATTCCCATGTGACCGGTGTCGTCTACGTATCCCTGTCGCTGGAACGCCAGTACTGGCAGATCAAGAGCAGCCTGGACGCGGTGGTGTTGGTTTTGATCCTTTCGTGGATCCTCATCTGTTTCCTGTTTGCCGGAACCCTTGCGGCATCCTTTATCCCGCTGGCGAAGATCCGCCGCTGGCTTCAGGATGTGATCAACGGGCACGGAGAACATCCGCCCTTAGTACGGGGGCCCAGCGAGTACGGCGCGGTGGTGCGCTCCATGGACACGATCATCGGCGATCTAAAGGAAGCGGATACCTCCCGTAAAGAATTCGTGTCCAACGTATCCCACGAGCTGAAGACGCCCCTTAGTTCCATCAAGGTGCTGACGGAGTCCTTGCTGTTGCAAAAGGGAGCGCCGGAAGAGATTTATCGGGAATTTCTGCAGGATATCAACTCGGAGATCGACAGGGAGAGCGCTCTTATCAACGACCTTCTGTCTCTGGTACGTCTGGAGGATGCCAAGAGCGGGCTGAACCTGCAGATGATTTCCATGAACGACATGGCCGAGGCGATCTTAAAGCGGCTCCAGCCGTTGGCGGATCGGAAGCATGTGGAGCTGATCCTGGAGAATCGCGGAGAGGTGGAGGCGGAGGTGGACGAGATGAAAATGACCCTCGCCCTGTCCAACCTGGTGGAGAACGGGATCAAATATAATAAAGAAGGAGGGAGCGTTCGCCTGAAGGTCGAGTCCGACTTCGCGGACGCCATCATCACGATTAGCGATACGGGCTGCGGCATCGCCGAGGAGCATTTTAATAAGATCTATCAACGATTCTATCGGGTGGACAAGACGAGGGACCGGGCGACGGGCGGAACGGGCCTGGGACTTGCCATCGTCCATCAGATCATCACCATGCATCACGGATCCATCAGCATCCGCAGCAAAGAAGAGGTGGGCACCTCATTCACGGTGCGCATCCCGCTGATCGCCGTACAAAACGCCAAGAATCTGGCGGAAAAGGAGGAAAGAGACCAATGAAAAGCTTGTGCATCGCCATTAGTCTGATCGTTTGTCTGTCTCTTTTTCCGGGGTGTCAGGATATCGGCGGGGAGGAATCCAGCGCGGGACGGCAGGACGGGGAGAGCATCGGCATTTTCTATACCAATGAGACGGCGACCACGCTGCAAGAATACGGTTTAGAACTCTCGGGAGACTTTTCTGTAGAAGAACAGGTGGAAGCCGTCATGAGCGCCTTGGAAAACCCGCCTCAGGATCTTGTGAGCATCCTCCCCGAGGGGATACGGGTGACGCGGGAGATCGAGGAGAATGAGGAAGCCGGCACAAAGAGCGTAATATTGCATGTGGTGGGAGACTACGAGGGCCTTGCGCCAAATGTGGAAAACGTGTTTCGGGCGGGGCTTATGAAATCCATGATCCGGATATCGGGCGTCTACAGCGTGGAAATGTGGGCCTGGCAGGAGGGAGAGGACGGGAGTCTGAAGGAAGAGAGAGTGTCTTATCTGACACAGGATACGGTCATCGTTAACGAGGCGGACGAAAACTTCTTCAGGGACACGGTGGATGTGAGACTGTATTTTTTAAGCGAGGATGGAACCCGGCTGGTGGAAGAGACGAGAACCGCTACGATGCTCATGTCGGAGCGGATCGAGGAAAAGGTTCTTGCCATGCTGATCGAGGGGGCCCAGGAGGAAGGACACCGTTCCGCGATTCCTGAAGGAACGAAGGTCAACGAGATTTTGGTACAAAACGGCGTATGTTATGTAGATCTTAACGAGGCCTTTGTCAGAAATCAAGTGGCGGGAGAAGAACTGGAGCTTCTGACGGTGTACTCCATCGTCAATTCCCTGACCCGTATCTATGGGGTGGATTCGGTGCAGCTTCTCATCGACGGACAGCAGAGAGAATTTTATAAGTCCAGCGTGCGCATCAACACCCCCTTATCTTATAACGCGGATTTGATTCAGTAGGCAGGATCCTTCCGGACAAAGCAGGAAGGATGACGGTAAAAAAAAGGAATCGGGAAGGGCTCATAGCGCGCCCTTTCCTATGGATTTTTCTGGCAGGCGGCGCGGGGGCGCTGCTTGCCCTTGCTTTCTCCTGGTGGGGGCTGACGGTGGTCTTCCTGTTAGGAGGGATTCGGCGGTTTCGGGTGCGGCCCCGGTGGTTTTGGTTTCTGGGAATCGGCGTGATGGCCGTCGGGTGTTTGCGGCTTAACCTGCATCTTGACTGGGAGCGGGGGATCGACGGCGAGGAAAGGGTCATGACCTCGATCCTCTGCCGGGTGGAATCGGCGGAAGAGACGAGGGGCGGGAGTCTGCGGGCGATATTAAGCTCCGAAGCCTTTCGGGGAAAGGTTCAGGTCTATGCCGAAGACCTGGAGACGGGGCAGCAGATCCTCGGGGATCTTACGTTGAAACCCCTGGAAAACCCGGGAAATCCGGGGGAGTTTGACCGGGTGGCCTACGGGAGGATCCGCGGAATCTACTATGAGGGAAAGCTCGAGAACGTTTCCGTGATTCGGGAAGGCGGGGGAAGCCTGCCGGTACGCTGGAGAGAAAGCCTCGCCGGGAGGATCCGAAACATCCTGCCGGAGGAAGAGGCAGGACTCTTGGCGGCGATTCTGCTGGGAGAGGACGGTTTTTTATCTGAGGAGATCGAAGAAGAGTTTCAGGACGTGGGGATCGCCCATATCCTGGCCATCTCGGGTTTGCACGTGGGGATGGTCTACGGCCTTTTGGAAAGAGGGCTGAGACGCCTAGTCTCTCCCAGGAAGGCCGCCTGCCTGGCGGTGGGTTGTCTGTGGTTTTACGCGGCCCTGACCGGGGGCGCCGTGTCCACCCTTCGGGCGGGGATTTTGTGTACGGTGTCCGCGGGACAAAAACTATGGGGAGGCAGGCAAGATCCGCTCAATTCCTTGGCTGCCGCGGCGTTTATCCTGCTACTGATTCATCCTCTCTATCTGTTGGATATCGGGTTTCAATTGTCCTTCGGGTGCGTGCTGGCGCTGCGGCTTTTACAGAGCGTTCCCGGACGGTGGTTTTTTATGCCGCCGGCCCTGCGTGAAAGGCTGTCTCCGTCCGTGGCGATTACCCTGGCGGGAACGCCTCTTAGTCTCTATTATTTCTACCGGGTTTCGCCCTATCAGATTCTGCTGAACCTCCTCGTCCTGCCGGGGATGAGTCTGCTCTTCGTCTTAGGGGGAGTGACCGTGGCCCTGTCTTTATTCTGGGAGGAGGCGGCGCTTTTACCCGCGGGCGGAATCTATCTTTTTTTGCGGGCCCTGCGATTTTTGGCGGATCAGGCGCTTACGTGGCCGGGGGCGGTGTGGACGCTGGGACGTCCGGATGTGTTGGTTCTTTTTCTGTATTATCTGGGATGGGGACTGACGCTGGCGGGACAGAACGGGCGGAGAAAAGGGACGTTCTTATGCCGAACAGGCGTCTGGGGCCTGGGGCTTTTGATCCTTCTATGGCCGGAGAGCGGCTGGCGCTGTACCTTCCTCAATGTGGGACAGGGGGACTGCGCCGTCATAGAGGCGGGGAACCGGGTTTATCTGGTGGACGGGGGACCGGCCTACGAAAGCGCGCTCAAGCCTTATCTCAGGTCCAGGGGGATTGGGAAGCTCGACGGGGTGTGGATCAGTCATTTCGATTGGGATCATGTGGAGGGCCTTTTCATCCTTTTGGAAGAGGCGGAGATTCCGGTGGAAGCCTGGTACGTGCCGGCGGGAGAATGGCACGACAACTCGCGTCTCGAGGCGTTATACTCATCGGGGCAGAGGGTGTACGCGGTGGAGGCAGGGGACCGGGTGACGGCGGATAATCTGGTCTTTACCTGTCTGTCACCGAAGGCGAAGGGGCAGTATGAGGACGGAAACAGCGCTTCCATGGTGCTGCGCCTATCGGACGGCGATACGAGTATCCTGTTTTGCGGCGACGCGGATCTTCAGGCGGAGGAAGGATTCGCCGAGGAGGCAGGGCACTGTCAGATTCTGAAGGCGGGACATCACGGGTCCCGTACCTCCACGGGAGAGGAATTGTTGAGACGGGTTCAGCCGGAGCTTACGATCATCAGCTGCGACCGGGAGGGAAGATACGGTCATCCCCACGAGGAGACGCTCGGGCGTCTTCAGGCGGCGGGCAGCGAGATTTTGGTGACGGACGACGTAGGAGCGGTGCAGATTCTCGTGGACAAGAGAAAGTGGACATATGTAACCGGAAAAGCCGGATAAAGGGAGGATACGATGGAAGTCTTGACGGAACACCTGAAAAAGGGTGATTTTAAGCCGGTTTATCTGCTGTTTGGAGAGGAGGACTATTTGATTCATTTCTACGCGCAGCGTCTGGCGGACCGCAACGTGGCTCCGGAGGACCGGTTCATGAACCTGTGCGTCCTGGAGGGAGAGGAGGCTACCGCCGACCGGATCACGGAGAGCGTGGAGACCTATCCCTTTATGGGAGAGAAGCGGGTGACCTGGGTGAAGGATTCCCGGTGGTTCTCCGGCAGAAGGGACGGGGAAGAAGAGGAGAAAAAGCTCCTAGGAATCCTGGGGAGGATGCCGGGGACGGCCCTTTTGATCTTCGAGGAAGAGAAGGCGGATAAGAGAACGGCTCTTTATAAGGCGGTGCAAAAATGCGGGTACTGCGCCCAACTGTCCCAGCCCAACGAGACGGGGATGATTCGTTTCGTGGCCAGGGAGCTTGGGAAGGAACAGAAGATGCTGGACGAGCCTACCGCCCGATACTTTTTGCAGACGGTGGGCGGAGACATGCGGTATCAGCAGCTGGAACTCGCCAAACTGGCCGCCTATAAGGGAGAGGATCCGGTGGTCACGACGGAGGATATCGATCGGATCTGTACGCCCCAGCCGGAGAATAATATCTTTAGACTGACGGACGCCCTGGGCAATCGGAACAGGCGGGAGGCGGTCCGAATCTACGAGCGGCTGGTGGCGAACAACGAGGATCCCCAGCGAATCTTCTACATGCTGGCGCAGCAGGTGAGGCGGCTTTACCGGATCTGCCTGCTGCGGGATCAGAGGCTCTCTAACGAGGAGAAGGGAGAGTTCGCGGGGATTTCCCCTAAGGTGGTATGGCTGTATCAGAAACAGGCCGCCCGTTTTCGGATGGAACAATTGGAGCAGTGGGTCTTGCTGCTTACGGAGACGGATGAAAAGGTCAAGACGGGGCAGCTTAGCGTAGAGGACGGGATCTTTCGTCTGATGGCCCAGGTGTAACCTAATATAAATAAGAACGAAATTCTTCAGAAGACAGGTCGTGGAGATACCTGTTGAGCCCGTCGGCGAGGATGCGCGCCAGGCGTTTCGCCACGGCGTCCATGTCCTTTGGCGTCACATAAAGGGAATCGATGGCAGAAAGACTCTCCCGGGAAGCTTCCGGTACCGCCTCCAGGATGATGGTGCGCGCGTCCACCACCGTGGGGATGCCGATGGCTGCCACAGGGACGCCCAGGGTTTTCGGGGAGAGGGTCTGCCGCCGGTTTCCGATGCCGGAACCGGGGCAAACGCCGGTATCCGTCAATTGGATGGTAGCGTTGATACGCCGCGTATTCCCGGCGGCCAGGGCGTCGATGAGAATGATCGCGTCCGAGCGTATCTTCTGCTGGATTCCTTGGATGATCTCCAGCGTTTCGATGCCGGTCTGTCCCATGACGCCGGGGGCCAGAGCACATACGGATCGCAGGCGTCCTTCCAGTTCCTGGGGGAGTATGCCCGAAAGGTGTCTGGTGACCAGGAGTCCGGAGACGCACAGGGGCCCTAAAGCGTCGGCGGTGACATCCTCGTTTCCAAGCCCGACGATGAGCACCCGGTCTTTTTTCTTTAGGGGGAAGAGGCGGGCGAGGGTCTCGCTGAGCAGGGAGGAGATTTCCTCATGGGCGTCAAGGACGTTTTGGCGCAGCAAAGGATTTTCCAAAGTGATATAGGTTCCCCGGGGTTTTCCCACCGCCTGTTCCCCGGCGGGGGTGAGGACGCGCACGGTGGAGACGAGAGTATGAAAGGATCCGACCCGTTCTTCTTCAAATAAAATACCGTCGGCTTCGCCAGGGGAAGCGTTCAGCAGGGCTTCCCGAGCTTCCAGCGCCAGATCGGTGTGCATGGATTCGGACATGACAGGACCTCCTTGATGGAAATGAGACTCGGATATATTTTTTTGCGATTTTTTGAAAATATGCGTTGACAAACAAAGAAATGAGAGGTACAATAAAGGGCGTGTATGTCCGTTCTATTATCGTGTCTCAAGGAATAGAACTATAAGATACAGGAGGAGTAGAGGATTCCATGGCAAATATCAAGTCCGCAAAGAAGAGAATTCTGATCATCGAGAAGAAGACCCTTCGTAATAAGATGATCAAGTCGCAGGTGAAGACCGCGGTGAAGAAGGTCGTGAAGGCGATCGAGGCGAAGGATGTCGCTGCCGCGAAGGAGAACCTGGTTGCCGCCATCTCCGCCATCGATAAGGCGAAGAGCAAGGGCGTGTTCCATAAGAACACCGCGGCGAGAAAGATTTCTCGGCTGACGAAGGCCGTCAACAAGCTGGCGGCGTAAACAAAGCGCGAACAAGAAACCCCCGGAAAAGCAATCTCACGGCTTTTCCGGGGGTTTTTCTTAAGGCCCGGGAAGTGAGAAGACCGCTTCATATTTTACGCCTTTCCTGCATAGATTGTGGGGAAGGGGGGCGGAGGACGTGTATCGAAAAAGGCGAAGAAGACGGACGCGCCGGCGTGGGATCCGGTGGCATCCGTTTTTTATACTCGTTTTGATCCTGATAGGTCAGGTGGCGGCCGTGATGGCTGTGCAGGGGACCGAGGCCGGACAGCAGCTTTTGCAGATGCTG
Source organism: uncultured Clostridia bacterium (assembly GCA_944376225.1). GTDB lineage: Bacteria > Bacillota > Clostridia > Lachnospirales > Bianqueaceae > Faecimorpha. Next base: position 15,887 of record CALWBZ010000025.1, read on the forward strand.
GACAATTCCCAGGCAGGGGAAACATCCGCCGATCCGGGAGGAATGACGGAGCCTTTCCAGGGATATCCGGAACTGGATGTGACGCGGGCGGAGACGGCGGCGCAGCCAGAGCTTACGGATCTGCGTTCCCAATATCCGGTGGAGACGTTAAGAGATTTTGAGAATCTGAAGAATCTGTATTTGTACGATCGGGATTATATCGTGCCCGAACCGGAACTCTTTGATCTGGACAGTTTCCTCGACTGGGATCTGACGGTGGATTTTGCGGTGGAAGGCCCGAAGATCTTGATTTTTCATACCCACGGCAGTGAGATGTACGCCGATTCGGGCCCCCAGGGAGTGATCCAGGTGGGGGAGTACCTAAAAGAAGTGTTGGAGACGAAATACGGGGTGGAGGTCATGCACGATACGACACTGTATGATCAGAACAGTCAGATCAATGCCTATGACCAGATGATCTCCGGCGTACAACCGGTTTTGGACGCGAATCCGTCGATTCAGGTGACCATCGATCTGCATCGGGACGGAATCGGAGGGGACGGAAGGCTGGTGACGGAGATCGACGGGCAGGATGTGGCCCAGCTGATGATCGTAAACGGCATCAGCGCGGAATATAACGGGGAGACAGGGCAGATGGAAGAGGTTTCGTATCTGTATAATCCGAATCGCTCCGGCAATCTGGCCTTCAGTTTCCGCCTGAAGATGGCGGCAGAGATTCTTAGGCCAGGATTGATGCGGGGAATCTATCTGTCCAGCTATCGGTACAGCGCCTTCATGCGGGAAAAGGGGATCCTCTTGGAAGTGGGGGCCCAGGGAAACACGCTGGAAGAATGCCGCCTGGCCATGGATTATTTCGCGCCGGTCCTGATGAGCGTGCTGCAAGGGAAAGGGTAAGGCCATGTTTTTTTATGCGATACATTGATTTCCCAAAGGAAGGTATGGTATAATAGGCGCAG
>CALWBZ010000026.1 GCA_944376225.1 uncultured Clostridia bacterium
ATTTTCCGGGGGCACCTGGGCCCAGAGGGCGCGAAGCTGGGATTTTTGCTCTTTTTTATAGGCGTAGTCCTTTAGGTCTTGGGCGAGGCGCTCGTCCTGGATTCGTTCCTGGACGCGTTTGTGGTCCCGGGTGAACTGGCGATAGTAATATTTTCTCTTTTTGACAGAGATGCAGAAGGGCACGCAGCCGCGAAGGCGCAGCTTGAGCCGGGCGATACGAACGGAAATATCTTCCATAAAAAATCCCCCTTTCGGAGGATTTAGTATAGCAGAAAAAAGATGAAATTGCAAGAATTTATAGAATTTTCAGATCAAGAGACGAGACGTTTTTATAAAGAAGAGGAAAGTGACTGGCGATATCTTTAGGAGTATGCGCGTCGGAACCCGTGGTGACCCATGTGCCTCCAAGTTCTATATAACGATGGATGACGGGCCAGTTAGGGTGGGGATGATTTAGACCGTTTCGATAGGATCCGGTATTGAGTTCCAGCGCGCGGTTTTGCCGGATGATGGCGGATAAGATGGCGTCGATCTGGGATGAAAAGGCATCGAGAGAATACTTTTCCGGGGAAGGATCGAAGCGCATGACATAGTCCAGGTGGCCGTAAGTGTCGGCATAGGGAAAATGTTCGACAAGATAGAGTACGCCGTCAAAATAATCTCGGTATACTTGGGAGGCAGGCATACGGGAGAAAAAATCACGGTCATAGGGGTCCCCCCCGTCGAAGACATGACAGGAACCGATCCAAAAGGAGACAGCCGAACGATATTCTCGATAAAAAGCCAGAGAATCTGAAAGATTATTGGGTTCGATGCCCAGTTCGATGCCGGTATGAATCAGGATCTTATCTTTATATTGAGACTTATAGGTTTCAAGAGTCCGGATATAGGCAGGCATATCCACGAGAAACTCCATGTCGGGATGATGAAAATCGATGTGTTCGGTAAAGCAGATTTCGGAGAGCCCACGGGCGATGGCGGCCTGAATCATGGCTTCCATAGGGGCGTCGCTGTCTGCGGAAAAGCAGGAATGCATGTGAAAATCTTTCATAAAAATCAGGCTCCTTTCTGTAACTAAGCTTACTATAGCATAGATGAAGTCCCTTTGACAAGAAAAAGAAATGGTGGTATGATAGAAGGCAGCAAAAAAAGGAGGAAGAGAGCATGAAGAGTACAATCACACGAGAAGAGGCATGGGAACTTTTGAAGGAATATAATCAGGAATCTTTTCATAGACAGCACGCGCTGACGGTAGAAGCGGTCATGGGGTGGTTCGCGGAAGAAGAGGGATTTGGCGATGAGGCGGAGTTCTGGAGCATCGCGGGGCTTCTCCATGACGTGGATTTTGAACGTTATCCCGAGGAACACTGTAAGAAGGCCGTGGAGATTTTAGAATCCCACGGGGTGAGTCAGGAGATGATTCATGCCGTATGCAGCCATGGATATGGGCTCGTGTCCGATGTGGAGCCGGAACATAAGATGGAAAAGATCCTGTTTGCGACAGATGAGCTGACGGGACTGATCGGCGCGGCAGCCTTAATGCGTCCCTCTAAGAGTGTGGAGGACATGGAGCTTAAGAGCCTTAAGAAGAAGTTTAAGGACAAGCGTTTTGCCGCGGGGTGTTCCCGGGACGTGATCCAGAAAGGGGCGGAAATGCTGGGATGGGAGCTGGATACGCTGCTTCAAAAGACCCTTGACGCGATGAAGGCGACGGAGAAGAAAATAGAAAGCGAGATTTCGTAAGGAATGCGTTAATTTTTATACAAATACTTGATTTTTAACCAAGGATAGGATACAATAAAAAAGGAAGCATTCGGCATCAGCACGTCGAGGACAGGCTGTGCGGGGTGTGGAATTCATCAGAAAAGAGGATGAAAATATGGCGCGAATCGCGATTAACGGTTTTGGCCGTATTGGACGGAACGCGTTCAAGATCGGCATGGAAAAAGGTTTGGATATCGTAGCGATCAACGATCTGACGGATGCGCAGACTCTGGCCCATTTGCTGCGGTACGATTCCTGTTTCGGGAAATACGCGGGGACGGTAGAGGTGCGAGGAAAGGATCTGGTGGTCAACGGCAAGCTGGTGCAGGTCGTGGCCGAGAGAGATCCCGCGAAGCTTCCTTGGAAGGACCTGGGGATCGATATTGTCATCGAATCCACCGGATTGTTTGCCTCCGCGGAGAAGGCGCAGGCGCATCTGGACGCCGGCGCAAAGAGAGTCATCATCTCCTGTCCGGCGAAGGGGACCAAGTCTTTCGTCATGGGAGTGAATCAGCAAACCTTCAATCCGGCGACGGATTATATTATTGATAACGCTTCTTGCACCACCAACTGCCTGGCGCCGGTGGCGAAGGTTCTGCAGGACCGTTTCGGCATCGTGAAGGGCATGATGACCACGGTGCATTCCTACACGAACGATCAGAAAATCCTGGATCTGCCCCATAAGGATCTGCGCCGGGCCAGGGCCGCGGCACAGTCCATTATTCCCACGACCACGGGCGCCGCGGAGGCGGTGGCCAAGGTCATTCCGGAGCTTGCCGGCAAACTCACGGGCATGTCCATGCGAGTTCCCACACCGACGGTATCCATCGTGGATTTCGTGGCCGTTCTCGAGCAGAACGTGACCAAGGCGCAGGTCAACGCCGCCTTTAAGAGCGCGGCGGACGACATCATTCTGGGATATACGGAAGAGCCGCTGGTTTCTATCGATTTTCGCAAGGATTCCCGGTCTTCCATCGTCGACGCCCTGTCCACGCTGGTCATCGACGAGAACATGGTCAAGGTGGTAGCCTGGTATGATAACGAATGGATGTATTCCAACCGGATCGTGGATCTGACCCGGTATGTGGCGGAACGCTGCGGGCTGTAAATGATTGACTCAGGCTCTGCCTGTGCAATAGAGAGATAAGAAAGGAGCACTTTGAGATGCTGAATAAAAAAACAGTGGATGATATCCAGGTAAAGGGAAAAAGAGTACTGGTACGCTGTGATTTTAATGTACCGATGAAGGACGGCGTGATCACGGACGAGAATCGTATCGTGGCGGCGCTGCCCACCATCAAGAAGCTGATCGCGGACGGAGGAAAGGTGATTCTTTGTTCGCATCTGGGTAAGCCCAAGAACGGTCCCGAGGAGAAGTTCTCCCTGGCTCCCGTGGCGAAGCGCCTGTCCGAGCTTCTGGGACAGGAGGTCGTGTTCGCGAATGACGATACGGTGGTAGGAGAGAACGCGAAGGCAGCCGTCGCCGCCATGAAGGACGGAGACGCGGTTCTTCTGCAGAACACTCGTTTCCGCAAGGAAGAGACTAAGAACGGAGAGGAGTTCAGCAAGGAGCTGGCTTCCCTGTGCGATGTATATGTAAACGACGCCTTTGGCGCGGCCCATCGTGCCCATTGCTCTACCGTCGGCGTGACGGAGTTTGTAGATACGGCCGTCGTGGGTTATCTGATGGAGCAGGAAATCAATTTCCTGGGCAACACGGTGGACAAACCCGTGCGTCCCTTTGTGGCGATTCTGGGCGGTTCTAAGGTCTCCGATAAGATCAATGTGATCAATAACCTGTTGAATAAGGTGGATACGCTGATTATCGGCGGCGGCATGGCCTATACCTTCATGAAGGCGCAGGGTTATGAGATCGGTAAGTCCCTTCTGGAAGAAGACAAGATCGACTACGCTAAGGAAATGATGAAGAAGGCAGAGGAAAAGGGCGTCAAGCTCCTGCTGCCGGTGGATAACATGGTTTCCAAGGAGTTCAATAACGACGCGCCGTTCCGTGTCTGCGAGGGCAATCTGGAAGCGGACGAGATGGCGCTGGATATCGGACCCAAGACCCAGGCGATTTACGCGGAGGCGCTGGCGGATGCCAAGACCGTGGTATGGAACGGTCCCATGGGCGTATTTGAGATGTCCAACTTCGCGAAGGGAACGATCGCTATCGCTCAGGCGCTGGCGAATCTTCAGGACGCCACCACGATCATCGGCGGCGGCGACAGCGCGGCGGCTGTAAATCAGCTGGGCTTCGGCGATAAGATGACCCATATTTCCACGGGCGGCGGCGCTTCTCTGGAATTCCTGGAAGGTAAGGAACTGCCGGGCGTGGTAGCAGTCAACGATAAATAATCATCCTACGGGCGGCGCCTGCGGGTAGACCCACAGGACCGCCTGATTTTTATGAAAGGACAAAGAAAAGATGCGTAAGACCATTGTAGCAGGAAACTGGAAGATGAATAAGACCCCCAAGGAGGCGCTGGAGCTGATCGAGACGCTCAAGCCCCTGGTGGGAGAGAACGAAAAGACGGAAGTGGTGTTTTGCCCGCCGTTTGTCTCTTTAGTATTGGCGGCGCAGGCCGTGAAGGGGACGAATATCAAGATCGGCGCCCAGAACATGTATTATGAAGAAAATGGCGCCTACACCGGAGAGGTGGCGCCGGAGATGATTAAGGAGTGCGGCTGCGAATACGTGATCCTGGGGCATTCCGAGCGGCGCGGGTATTTCGGAGAGACCGACGAAATCGTCAACAAAAAGGTGCTTAAGGCTTTCGAGCATGATCTGAAGCCGATCATCTGTGTCGGCGAGACGCTGGAACAAAGAGAGCAGGGCATCACCGTGGATCTGGTTCGCATGCAGGTCAAGATCGCGCTGAAGGATGTAAAGCCGGAAGACGCGAAGAAGGCGGTTATCGCCTATGAGCCGATCTGGGCCATCGGGACCGGACGGACGGCCACGAGTGTGCAGGCAGAGGAAGTCTGCGGCGCGATCCGTCAGGTCGTTTCCGAAATCTACGGCGAGGAAGTGGCGGAGGAGATCCGCGTGCAGTACGGCGGCAGCGTGAACGCGGGCAACGCGGCGGAGCTGTTTGCCATGCCCAATATCGACGGCGGCCTAGTGGGCGGAGCCAGTCTGAAGGCGGATTTCGCAAAGATTGTGAATTACTGAGAAGGGGACAATATGAGCAAGAAAACGACGATTTTGATGATTTTAGACGGATTCGGACTGAACGAGAATCCGAAGGGGAATGCGGTGGCGGAGGCGAAAAAGCCTCACTATGACCAGATGATCAAGGACTGGCCCAGTGCGCCCGGCAATGCCAGCGGTCTCTTCGTGGGCCTGCCGGACGGACAGATGGGCAATTCCGAGGTGGGACATCTGAATATCGGCGCCGGCCGTATCGTATATCAGGATCTGACCAAGATCACGAAGTCCATCCAGGACGGAGATTTCTTCGAGAATCCGGCCCTTCTGGACGCGGTGAAAAATTGTAAGGAAAACGATTCCGCTCTTCATCTGATGGGACTTCTTTCCGACGGCGGCGTACACAGCCATATCGAGCATGTGTACGGTCTTTTGGAACTTGCCAAGCGCAACGGCCTTCAGAAAGTATATGTGCATGGATTTATGGACGGACGGGACACGCCTCCTTCTTCGGGCATCGAGTATGTAAGAGAGCTGGAAGCCAAGATGAAGGAACTGGGCGTGGGCGAGATTGCCACGCTTTCCGGGCGTTATTACGCCATGGACAGGGATAATCGCTGGGATCGGGAGGAGAAGGCTTATAACGCCCTGGTCTTTTGCGAGGGCAACAAGGCGGACAGCGCCCTAGAGGCCATGCAGAAATCCTATGACGACGGCGTGACCGACGAGTTCGTGGTGCCCACGGTCATCCAGAAGGAGGGACATCCCGTAGCGAAGATCTGCGCGAAGGATTCCGTCGTTTTTTATAACTTCCGTCCGGATCGGGCCAGACAGCTGACCCGCGCCTTCTGCGACGACGGATTTACCGGATTCAAGCGGGACTTCCTGCCCGTATTCTTCGTCTGCTTCACCGACTATGACGCGACCATTCCGAATAAGGAAGTCGCGTTCCATAAGGAGACGCTGCATAACATCTTGGGCGAGTATCTGGCCAAGAACGGTAAGACCCAGCTTCGTCTCGCGGAGACGGAGAAGTATGCCCACGTCACGTTTTTCTTTAACGGCGGCGTCGAGGTGCCTAACGAGAACGAGGACAGGATCCTCGTGCCCTCTCCCAAGGTGGCGACCTATGATCTGAAACCGGAGATGAGCGCCGTCGAGGTGTGCGATAAGCTGGTGGAGGCGATTGACAGTCATAAATATGATCTGATCGTTATCAATTTTGCCAATCCGGACATGGTGGGGCACACCGGCATCGAGGAAGCGGCCGTGAAGGCCATCGAGACCGTGGACGGCTGCCTGGGACGCACGTTGGATGCGATTGCGAGAAACGACGCCCAGATGTTCCTTTGCGCGGATCACGGAAACGCGGAGCAGCTCGTGGATTATGAGACGGGCGAACCCTTTACGGCGCATACCACAAACCCGGTTCCCTTCGTACTGGTTAATTATAAGCCGGGAGTGACGCTGCGGGAAGGCGGAAAGCTGGCGGATATCGCGCCTACCCTGCTCGAGATGATGGGCATGGAGAAGCCCGCGGAGATGACGGGAGAAAGCCTTCTGGTAGAATCGAAGTAAAGGCGGTTTCGTGGTATATTATGGTACGAGCCTCCTCATACTATGGATGCAATCTGTGGTATGAGGAGGTTTTTGATATGAAGATTCGCAAGATCATCGCCCGGGAGATCCTGGATTCCAGAGGGAATCCCACGGTGGAGGCAGACGTCATCTGCGACAGCGGCGTCATGGGCAGGGCCAGCGTTCCCTCCGGAGCGTCTACGGGTGAATATGAAGCGGTGGAACTGCGGGACGGCGGAGGCCGTTACGAAGGAAAGGGCGTACAGCGCGCGATCTATAATATACAAGATGTGATTGCCCCGGCGCTTTCGGGAATGCGGGCGGACGATCAAACCGGGGTGGACAATCGGATGAAGGAACTGGACGGCACGCCGAACAAGGCCATGTTAGGCGCGAACAGTATCTTGGCCGTCTCCTTGGCCTGCGCCCGGGCCGGCGCCTGCGGGCACGGGATGAGTCTGTATCGGTATCTGGGCGGGGCGGGAAGCTGCCTAATGCCGGTTCCCATGATGAATATCTTAAACGGCGGAAAACACGCGGATAATACGGTGGATCTGCAGGAATTCATGATTATGCCCGTGGGGGCTAAAACCTTCTCCGAAGGACTCAGGATGTGTACGGAAGTGTATCATACCTTGAAGAAGATCTTGACGAGAAACGGTCTTTCCACAGGTGTGGGAGACGAAGGTGGATTCGCGCCCAATCTGTCCTCGGCGAAAGAGGTCCTGCGATATATGATGGACGCGATTACCGAGGCCGGTTTCCGGCCGGGAGAAGAGATCGGCTTCGCCATGGACGCGGCGGCCAGCGAGTTGTACGCAGCGGAGAAACAAGCCTATTATTTCCCGGGAGAAAGCCGGATGAGCGGACGGGAGGTTTACCGGAGCGCGGACGAGATGATCGACTATTACCGGGAACTGGCGGAACAGTATCCCCTATTCTCTTTAGAGGACGGATTGGATGAAAACGACTGGGACGGATGGAAGAAGCTGACGAAAGAATTGGGAGACCGGCTGCAGTTGGTGGGAGACGATCTGTTTGTGACCAATACGGAACGCCTGGAAGAGGGCATACGGAAGAAGGCGGGTAACGCGATTCTCATCAAGCTGAATCAGATCGGCAGCCTGTCGGAAACCATATCCGCCATTAAGAGAGCGCAGAAGGCGGGGATGAACGCCATCGTATCCCATCGCAGCGGCGAGACCGAGGATGCCTTTATCGCGGATCTGGCGGTGGCTATGGGGGCGGGACAGATCAAGACGGGAGCGCCCGCGAGGAGCGACCGTAACGCCAAGTATAACCGTCTGCTCAGAATCGAGGAGAGCCTTGGCGAGGCGGCCATATATCGAAACCCGTGGGGGTAAAGGAGGACGCGGGCCTTTATTTTGAAGGCTTGCGCCCTTTCTTTCCTATTGACAGAAAGCGTCCTCCTGATTATAATGAATGAAGGAAAACGCCGAGAAAGGGAGGAACACCGCCGAATGGTTTTATATAATACGTTAAGTAAGAAGATAGAGGAATTCGTGCCGTATGAAGAAGGAAAGGTACGTATGTATACCTGCGGCCCCACGGTCTATCATTATGCCCATATCGGAAACTTGCTCAGCTATATCATGGAGGATGTGCTGGAGAAGTTTCTGCGCTACGCGGGATACGACGTGACGCGGGTCATGAACATTACGGACGTGGGGCATCTGTCCAGCGACGCGGATACCGGGGAGGATAAGATGCTCAAAGGTGCCAAACGGGAGCACAAGACGGTGATGGAGATCGCCAGGTTCTATACGGACGCCTTTTTCGCGGATTGCGAGAAGCTGAACATCAAACGGCCCGATGTGGTGGAGCCGGCCACAAACTGTATTCCGGAATTCATTCACATGATCGAGACGCTCCTGGAGAAGGGCTACGCCTATCGGGCGGGGGAGAATGTGTATTTCGACACATCCAAGGTAGCAGACTACTACGCCCTCACGGGGCACAACGAGGAAGAGCGGATGGTGGGCGTTCGGGATGATGTGGAAGAAGATACGAATAAGAAAAACAAGAGCGATTTCGTCCTCTGGTTCACCAAATCCAAGTTCGAGAATCAGGAGCTCAAGTGGGAGAGCCCTTGGGGAGTAGGTTATCCCGGCTGGCATATCGAGTGTTCCTGTATCGCAGCCAAGTACCTGGGAGAACGGCTGGATCTGCATTGCGGCGGCGTGGACAATATCTTCCCCCATCATACCAACGAAATCGCCCAGAGTGAAGCCTATTTCGGGCATCCCTGGTGTAAGTATTGGTTCCATGTGCAGCACCTGAACGAGAAGGGCGGCAAGATGAGCAAGTCCAAGGGAGATTTCCTCACGGTATCTTTGCTGGAGGAGAAGGGGTACGACCCGCTGGTCTATCGCTTGTTCTGCCTTCAGTCCCACTATCGGAAGCCTCTGGAATTCAGCTATGAGGTATTAGACAACGTAGCGGCAGCCTATCAGAAGCTTAAGGCCCGCGTCAAGAATCTGAAGGCGGACGGAGAAGCGGATCAGGGGAAGGCCTCTGCTTACAGGAAGCGCTTCATCGAAGCGGTGGGGAATGATCTCAATACCTCCTCGGGGTTGACCGTTCTCTACGATATGCTGAAGGATGACATGAACGAAGCGACCAAGCTGGCGATCGCCGAAGATTTCGACCGTGTGCTGTCCCTGGGCCTGACGGAGGAAGAAGAGGAGAGGGACGAGGAACTGGCGGCTTACGTGGAAGAGAGGATCGCTTGCCGGGCGGCCGCGAAGAAGGAAAGGGATTTTGCCAAGGCGGACGCCATCCGCGCGGAGCTCCTGGAAAAGGGGATCGTCCTTAAGGATACCCGGGAAGGAACTTTGTGGGAACGGGCTTGAGGCAAAATACGGAGAGGAACTCCTATTGACATCGAGGGAGTTTTTCGATATACTGAAAACGGATTGGTTTTTACAAATACGATAAAAGAGGGAGGCAGCGGCAGGGGCCGCGAAGAAAAAGATGAAACAGTACAGAGCAGGCATTATCGGCGCGACGGGTATGGTAGGACAGCGTTTCGCCACGTTATTAAAGGATCATCCTTGGTTCCGGGTTACCGCGTTGGCGGCTTCCGGACGCAGCGCCGGAAAGACATATGAGGAGGCGGTGGGCAGCCGCTGGGCCATGCAGGAGCCGATTCCGGAGCAGATGAAGGGCATGGTGATGCTGGACGCCGGAGAAGACATCGAGAAGATGAAAGAACTGGTGGATTTCGTGTTCTGCGCGGTGGATATGCCGAAGGATCAGATCAAGGCCTTGGAAGAAGCCTATGCCAAGGCGGAGATCCCGGTGGTTTCCAATAACTCCGCCCATCGCGGCACCAAGGACGTGCCCATGATCGTGCCGGAACTCAACGCGGAGCATACGGAGATCATCCCGGCTCAGCGTAAGCGTCTGGGAACGAAGCGGGGCTTTATCGCGGTGAAGTCCAACTGCTCTTTGCAGAGCTATGTGCCGGCCCTGCATCCGATCAAGGATTTGTACGGGCTGAATAAAGTGCTCGTCTGCACCTATCAGGCGATTTCCGGCGCGGGTAAGACCTTTGCCTCTTGGCCGGAAATGGTGGATAACCTGATCCCCTATATCGGCGGTGAAGAAGAAAAGAGCGAGCAGGAACCCCTTAAGCTGTGGGGAAAGGTAGAAGGGGACGAAATCGTCAACGCGGAGAAGCCGCTGTTTACGGCCCAGTGTCTGCGCGTACCCGTATCCGACGGCCATACCGCGGCCGTATTCGCCAGTTTCGATAAGAAGCCCGACCTTGACGAGATCAAGAAGGTGTGGGCGGAGTTTAAGGGCCCGGCCCAGGAGCTGCAGCTTCCTTCCGCGCCGAAGCAGTTCATCCATTACTTTGAGGAAAACGATCAGCCCCAGATCAAGTCCGCGAGAGAGCTGGAGGGCGGTATGGCTATCTCGGTAGGTAGGCTTCGTCCGGACACGCAGTACGATCTGAAATTTGTCTGCATGTCTCACAACACCCTGCGGGGCGCGGCGGGCGGCGCCGTGCTGATGGCGGAGCTTCTGGCGGCCAAGGGATATTTAGATTAACGGGAGGACGGACATGATTACGATTACGATGGAAAGCGGGAAACAGATCAAACTGGAGCTGTTTCCCGAGACCGCGCCGATCACGGTGGAGAATTTTATCAAGTTGGTAAAGGACGGCTTTTATGACGGATTGACCTTTCATCGGGTGATCTCCGGTTTCATGATCCAGGGCGGCTGCCCCAACGGGACGGGAACCGGCGGACCGGGCTGGCATATCAAGGGAGAGTTCGCTTCTAACGGCGTGGACAATCCCGTAAAGCATACCCGTGGGGTGATCTCCATGGCCAGAGCCATGGATCCGGATTCCGCGGGATCCCAGTTCTTTATCATGCATCAGGACGCTCCTCATCTGGACGGCCAGTACGCGGCTTTCGGCAAGGTCGTAGAAGGCATGGACGTGGTGGACGAGATCGCGTCGGTACAGACGGACTTCAGGGATATGCCCTTAAAGCCCCAAGTCATGAAGAAAGTAGAATATACGGAGGATTGATCCGTTGCCCTGTACGGCCGAGGAGGCATCCTCGTCCGTACAGTTTTTTTATAGGGGGAAACCGATGAAGATTTTACAACCGGACTTGTCCGGAACAAGGATTCGGCTGGAAAAGGAAGAGGCTTACGCCTATCTTCTCCGGCATAAGAAGGAAGAGGAGGACGTGACGGGGGTTCACTTCGTCGGCCTGTTTCTGGACGAGGAGTCCTTCGGCGCCATGACCTTCAAAGAATGCGTCTTAGCAAGCTGCAGGATGATGGAATGCAAGCTGGAGGGTGGCAGTTGGATCAAAAACGAATGGATCGCCTGCGACTTATCCGGCAGTCGGATGAGTGAGGGATATTTTCACAGAAACCGATTTCGAGACTGTAAGATGATGGGGACGGATCTGTGCCAGGGGAACTTTCAGGAGATGATCCTGGAGGAGTGCAATCTCGGATACAGCAATTGGGACCAGGGACGGTTTAAGAATTTGCTGTATAGGGCCTGCGACTGCGAGAGAACCTTCTTCTCCGACGGACGGATGAAGAACGTGTATTGGGAAGAATGCCGTCTGGCGGGCGTGAATTTCTTCCGAACGCCGCTTAGAGGAATGGATTTTACGAAATGCGAGCTGGGGCCCGTGACCGTGTCGGATACGTTTGCGGAGCTTCGGGGGGCGAAGGTGACGGCGATGCAGGCCCTGAGTCTCTCCCGGCTCTTGGGAATCGAGATCGCGTCGGAATAAGAGAGGAGGGAGACTATGTCGGATCAGATGAATTTGTTTGACGACCGGGAGGCGGAGGGCGGCAGGCCCTTGGCCAGCCGTCTGCGGCCGGAGACGCTGGAGGAATATGTGGGACAGAAACATCTGGTGGGCCCGGGAAAGATCCTGCGCCGCTTAATCGAGACGGATCAGATCTCCTCCATGATCTTTTGGGGGCCGCCGGGGGTGGGCAAGACGACATTGGCGCGGATCATCGCCCATCAGACGAAGGCCAGGTTCATCGAGTTCAGCGCGGTGAACAGCAGCATTAAGGAGATCAAGGACGTGATGACGGAGGCGGAGAGGCACAGGCGGATGGGGATTCGGACATTGCTTTTCGCAGATGAGATCCACAGATTCAATAAAGCCCAGCAGGACGCCTTCTTGCCCTATGTGGAGAAGGGAAGCATTATTCTCGTGGGGGCTACGACGGAGAATCCCTCTTTTGAGATCAATTCCGCTCTCTTGTCCCGCTGCAAAGTCTTCATCCTACAGGCCCTCTCGGAGGAAGATCTCCTGGAACTTCTGGAACATGCCCTCAAGAGTCCAAAAGGATTCGGAGAACTGACCGTGGAAATGAGCCGGGACCAGTTGGAAGCCATCGCCCGGTTTGCCAACGGGGACGCCCGGACGGCGTTAAACACGCTGGAGATGGCTGTCCTAAACGGAAAACTGGATGAGGAGGCTCGTATCGTCGTCAGCGAAGAGATGTTGGCGCAATGCATGAACCGGCGCTCTCTTCTTTATGACAAAACGGGAGAGGAACATTATAATCTGATCTCCGCGCTGCATAAATCCATGCGAAACAGCGATCCGGACGCGGCGGTTTATTGGATGTGCCGGATGTTGGACGGCGGAGAGGATCCGCTCTATATCGCGAGACGCCTAATCCGCTTCGCCAGTGAGGACGTGGGAATGGCGGATCCGAACGCGCTATTGCTTGCGGTATCGGTCTATCAGGCCTGTCATTTCCTGGGAATGCCGGAGTGCGACGTGCATCTGACCCATTGCGTGGTATATCTTTCGATGGCCCCGAAGTCCAACTCCTTATATAAAGCCTGTGAAGCCTGTAAAAAAGATATTCGGGAGATGCCCGCGGAACCGGTGCCGCTGCAGATTCGTAACGCCCCTACGAACCTGATGAAGGAACTGCACTATGGGGAGGGCTATATCTATGCCCATGATACGGAGGAGAAGATCAGCCGTATGCAGTGCCTGCCCGATCGCCTGAAGGATCGCCGGTATTATGAACCGACTTTGGAGGGGCGAGAACGGGCCGTAAAGGAGAAACTGGATCAGATCCTGGCATGGAAAAAGGGATCAGATTCTCATTGATTTTTCGGCGAAGAAGCGTTACACTATAAGCAGATAAAATATCTGAAGGAGGATGATGAAAATGATCGATTTTCGTTATGACACACAGCTTCTGATCGAAGGAGAAGATCTTTCGGAAGACGATATCCGCGATTATATCCTGGAACATTTCCAGGGCGATTGTCTTCTCGTCGTGGGGGATGAGGAACTCATCAAACTGCATTTTCATACGAATTATCCGTGGCAGATCCTGGAATACTGCGCCACATTGGGTGAGATTTACGATATTGTGGTGGAAGATATGGACCGGCAGGCCCGAGGTCTTCAGGGATAAGGATTGACAAGGGCTCTGCACTCATGTATAATGAATAAAAGAAGGAATCTGTCTAGTACAGGGAAACAGGAGGTTTAGGATATGAACCAGAACGACCAGAAGACAATTAACGCCATTCGAGTATTGTCCGCGGAAGCCATTCAGAAGGCGAACAGCGGTCATCCCGGGCTGCCCCTGGGCGCGGCCCCCGCGGCCTATACGCTGTGGCAGTATCAGATGAAGCAGAATCCGGCCAATCCGGACTGGAAGGATCGGGACCGTTTTGTACTGTCCGCGGGACACGGATCCATGTTGATCTATAGCCTTTTGCATCTGTATGGTTTCGGCCTTTCCATTGAGGATCTGAAAGGCTTTCGTCAGTGGGATACGCTGACGCCGGGACATCCGGAGGTGGGTCACACAAGAGGTGTGGAGACGACCACGGGCCCTCTAGGCCAAGGCGTGTCCAACGCCGTAGGCATGGCGATGGCGGAGGCCCATCTGGCGGCCATCTTTAACCGGGAGGGATACCCGGTGGTGGATCACAGGACCTACGCGCTGGTGGGCGACGGCTGTCTGATGGAAGGAATCAGCGGAGAAGCCTCTTCTTTGGCCGGAACCTGGAAATTAGGAAAGCTGACCGTGCTTTATGATTCCAACAGCATCAGCATCGAGGGAAGCACGGATATCGCCTTTACCGAGGACGTGGCCAAACGTTACGAAGCATACGGGTGGCAGGTGATCCAGGTGGCGGACGGCAACGATGTGGATACGATCGAGAAGGCGCTGGAGGAAGCGAAGGCGGAGACGGAGAAGCCCACGCTGATCATCAATCATACGCTGATCGGATACGGCTGTCCCGCCAAGCAGGGCACGGCTGCCGCCCATGGCGCGCCGCTGGGCCCGGACAACGTGATCGCCCTTAAGGAGAATCTGGGCTGGCCTGTGGATCAGGAGTTCTACGTACCCAAGGAAGTTTATGAGCATACGGCGGAGGCCGCGAAGCGGGGAGCACAGGCAGAGGCGGCATGGAACGCTATGTTTGCCGAGTACCGCGAGAAATATCCCGACCTGGCCAAGCTGTGGGACGATTATTTCAGCGGAAACGGCTACAATCCCTGGGAAGATCAGGATCTTTGGCAGAAGCCGGAGAAGGCCATGGCGACCCGGGCCACTTCCGGAGAGATCATCAACCATCTGGCGGATAAGCTGCCCAATCTTTTCGGCGGTTCGGCGGATCTTTCCCCTTCTACGCTGACGATCATGAAGAAGCGAGGAGATTTTTCCGCCGCGGATTACAGCGGATCCAACCTGCATTTCGGAGTCCGAGAGCACGCCATGGCGGCCATCGTAAACGGCGTGGCGCTGCACGGCGGTCTGCTGCCCTATTGCGCGACATTCTTTGTATTTTCTGATTATATGAAGCACAGCATCCGACTTTCGTCGTTGATGAAGCAGAAGGTGCTGTACGTGCTGACCCATGACAGCATCGGCGTGGGCGAAGACGGACCGACCCACCAGCCCGTGGAACAGCTCGCGATGCTGCGCTCGATCCCGGGCATGACCGTGTTCCGCCCGGCGGATTACGGCGAGACGGCGGCGGCCTATGCTTATGCTATCGAGCATCAGGGGCCGACGGCGCTCGTGTTGACCCGTCAGAATCTGCCCCAGCTTGCGGAAACGGGTAAGGAAGCGGCCAAGGGCGGTTATATCCTGCGGGATTCCAAGAAGGAAACGCCGGATCTTCTCCTCTTAGCCTCCGGTTCCGAGGTGGAGCTCGTCTATAAGGCCTATGACGAATTACAGGCGGCGGGAATCGACGCCCGCGTGGTCAGCATGCCCTCCTTCGAGGTATTTAACGCCCAGAGCGAGGAGTACAAAGAGAAGGTATTGCCCAAGGCCGTGCGGAAGAGAGTCGCCGTGGAGGCGGCCGCGTCCTTCGGCTGGTACCGGTATGTGGGCCTGGACGGCAAGGTGATCGCCATGGATACATTCGGTCAGTGCGGACCGGCTTCGACGGTGTTTAAGGCCTTCGGCTACACGGTGGAACACGTGGTAGAGGTCGCCAAAAGCCTGTTTTAATCCATAATGATAACCATGAAAAGGGATCGGCTTTCTGCCTGAAAAGGCCGAAGGGATCCCTTTTCCCATATTTTATAGAAGAGAAAGGGAGGATTCAGATGAAGTTAGGCGTTTTTACCCCCGTTTTGTATGGGCAGCCGCTGGAAACTGCGCTAGAGTACCTGCATGAAAAGGGCGTGCAGATGGCGGAGATCGGCGTGGGAGGCAATCCGGGAGACAAGCATTGCAAGCCCAAGGAGCTGCTTGAGGATCCGGGGAAACTGGCGGCGTTTCAGGAGCTTTTTAAGAAAAACGAGATTCAAATCTCCGCCCTCAGCGCCCACGGAAACCCCGTTCATCCGGATCGGGAACGGGCGGCGATGTATGACGATGCGATCACCGACGCCATTCTCTTGGCGGAGAAGTTGGGACTGCATCAGATTAACACCTTTTCCGGGTGTCCCGGAGATCATTCCGGCGCGAAATACCCCAACTGGGTGGTCTGTCCCTGGCCGGAGGATTTCCTCAAGGTGCTGGAGTACCAATGGAATGATGTCTTAATTCCTTATTGGGAGAAAAAGGCAGCCTTCGCCAAAGAGCACGGGGTGAATCAGATCGCCCTGGAGCTGCATCCGGGCTTTTGCGTCTATAACACGGAATCGCTTCTGAAACTGCGGAAGGCCGTGGGGCGCGAGATCGGCGCCAATCTGGATCCCAGCCACCTGATCTGGCAGGGGATGGATCCGGTGATGGTGATCAGAACATTGGGAGAGGCGATCTTCCATTTCCACGCGAAAGACACAAGGGTAGATCCTTACAATACGGCGGTGAACGGCGTACTGGATACGAAACATTATTCCGACGAGGCAAACCGTTCTTGGATCTTCCGCTCGGTAGGATACGGACTGGGCTATGAGAAATGGAAGGAAATCATGAGCGCCCTGCGGCTGGTCGGGTATGATTATGCCATCAGTATCGAGCACGAGGACGGCCTGATGAGTCCCGGGGAGGGCCTGAACAAGGCCATCGATTTCCTGAAAGAAGTGATGATCTTCGAGGAAAAGGGAACGATGTGGTGGGCCTGATTCCAAAAGCGTTGTTTAGGAGGAGAATATGTTGTATGATGTAGCCATTATCGGCGCCGGCGTAGTAGGAGGGCTCATCGCGAGAGAGCTCTCCCGGTACCGGCTGAAGATCGTAATGGTAGAACGGAGCCACGATGTGGCGATGGGGACGACGAAGGCCAACAGCGCCATCGTACACGCGGGATACGACGCGGAATGCGGCAGCCTGAAGGCGAAGCTGAACGTGGAAGGGTCCCGAATGATGGAAAGCCTGTGCCGGAAGCTGGGAGTGAAGTATCTTCGAAACGGTTCTCTGGTGGTGGCCTATCGTCCCCAGGATATGGAGAGGATAGGGAAATTATATGAGCGTGGAAAAAAGAACGGTGTGGAGGGTCTTGAGATCCTGGATACTGAGAAGCTCCATCAGATGGAGCCGTCCCTATCGCAAGAGGCTGTTGGCGCGCTGTTTGCGCCGTCTGGAGCGATCGTTTGCCCGTATGAGCTGAATATCGCCGCCGTAGGAAACGCCATGGATAACGGCGCGGAGCTTCTTCTGGATTGGGAAGTCACGAAGATTACAGAGGATGGGGACGGATATACCCTATGGTCCGGGGAAAATCATCTGTCGGCCCGGTATGTGATCAACGCATCAGGCGTTTACGCGGATCACGTGGCGGCTATGGTGGGGGACAGTTCTTTTACGATTCGCCCTCGAAAGGGACAGTATATGCTGCTGGATCATGACTGCGTAGGATCGGTCACTCATACTCTTTTTAACGTTCCCAACGAGCTTGGCAAGGGAATCTTGGTGACCCCCACCGTGGATCAGAATCTGCTTTTGGGACCCACGGCGGAGGATCAGGAGGACAGAGAGGATGTGTCCACCACGCCGGAAGGATTAGAGAAGGTACAGGAAAACGCGCGGAAGGTGATCCCTTCCGTCAATCTGAGAGGCGTTATCACGGCCTTTGCCGGCCTGCGGGCGGTGGGCAGTACGGGCGATTTCATCATTGAGAGTCCGAGACAGGGCTTCTGGAACGTGGCGGGCATCGAGTCGCCGGGACTTTCCAGCGCGCCCGCGATCGCGGTATACGTGACGGAGCTCTTGGCGGGACAGGGCCTTTTACTGGAAGAAAAAGAGGATTTCATGGAGGAGCGCGTGGCGGTGCATCGTTTTAACGAGCTTTCCATGGAGGAGAAGAACAGAGTGATTCGGGAGAATCCCCTGTACGGCCATGTGATCTGCCGGTGTGAGAGCATCACCGAAGGGGAGATCGTGGAGGCCATTCGGCAAAACCCCGGCGCGAGGGATCTGGACGGAGTGAAACGAAGGACGCGGGCGGGCATGGGACGCTGTCAGGGAGGCTTCTGCGGGCCTCTGGTGACGGAGATCCTTTCCCGGGAACTGGGGATCCCTCTGGAGAAGGTTACCAAGTTCGGCGGCGGTTCTTATCTAAACGTGGGAAAGACCAGGGAGGAACATATCCATGAAAACGATTGATCTGGTGGTGATCGGGGGAGGCCCCGCCGGAATGGGCGCGGCGATCGCGGCCTATGACGCGGGCGTCCGGGATATCCTGGTGCTGGAGCGGGATCACCGCCTGGGCGGGATCCTGGAGCAATGCATTCATAACGGATTCGGCCTGCACCGTTTCAAAGAGGAGCTGACCGGCCCGGAATATGCCTGGCGGTTTGAGAAAGAGCTGCGAGAGAGGAAGATCGCCTTCCGGCTGGATACCATGGTGCTGGATCTGTCTGAAGACAAGGTGATTACGGCCATGAACGCGGAGGAGGGGATTTTCAGGATCCAGGCGAAGGCCGTGATCCTGGCCATGGGATGCCGGGAACGGCCCAGAGGCGCCCTTAATACGCCGGGAACGAGGCCCGCGGGCATTTATACGGCGGGGACAGCCCAGCGTTATATTAACATCATGGGCTACATGCCGGGGAAGAAGGCGGTCATCCTGGGTTCCGGGGATATCGGCTTGATCATGGCCAGGCGGATGACCTGGGAGGGCGCGAAGGTGGAGATGGTGTTGGAACTCATGCCCTACTCCGGAGGATTGACCCGGAATATCGTGCAATGTCTTAAGGACAACGACATTCCCCTTCTTTTGAGTCATACCATCGTGGAGATCCACGGAAAGGAACGGGTGAGCGGCGTCACCATCGCTCAGGTGGATGAAAACCGAAAGCCCATGATGGAGACGGCCCGGTTTGTAGAATGTGACACGGTGCTTCTGTCCGTGGGACTGCTGCCGGAAAACGAACTGACCCGTAAGGCCGGCGTCCCTATGGATGTCAGGACTTCCGGCGCGTTGGTGGATCAGCGGCGCATGACGGAGATTCCGGGGATTTTCGCCTGCGGGAATGTCCTACACGTACACGACCTGGTGGATTATGTGTCCGAAGAGGCGGAGATCGCGGGCCGGGGCGCGGCGGAATATATTCTTCAAGGGAGCGAGCCGGATCCGAACCCTGTCACGGTACGGCCGGGCAATGGGGTTCGTTACACTCTGCCCCAGCGAATCGACAGAGCGGAGGATACGACGATTTTCTTCCGAGTGACGGATGTGCACCCGGCGGTTCGGATCCGGGTAAAAGCCGGGGAGGAAACGGTGCTTATGCGCAAGCGTCCTCGCGTGGCGCCGGGAGAGATGGAGACGGTGCGGATTTTGGGATCTAAATTGCAGGGGTATATGGGACAAACCCTGACGGTCGAATTGGAGGAGGAAGCGGAGCATGGAACGTGAGATCATCTGTACGAGTTGTCCGATGGGATGTCATGTGACGGTTACGATGGAAGAAGAGAGGATCATCAGCATTACGGGCAATACCTGTGCCAGGGGCGAGCGATATGCCCGCTCGGAGATCACGAATCCCACCAGAACGTTAACCACCACGGTGGCCGTAGCCGGCGGCGGGGTGCTTCCCGTGAAGTCCGACGCGCCCCTTCCGAAGAAGTCCATTCCCCAATACCTGGAAAAGATTCATGAAGTGACGGTGGAACCTCCCGTGCTGATAGGGGATGTGGTGATCGAAGACATCTGCGGGAGTGGTGTGAATATCGTTGCCGCGCAAAACGTGATCTGAGGGAGGAACCGATGAAAGAACTGGAAGGCAAGAAGCTGTATGTGCTGGATATGGACGGGACGATCTATCTGGGAGGAAGCCTTTTTCCCGAGACGATTCCTTTTTTGGAAAGGGTCAAAGCCCACGGAAAACGCTACATTTTTTTCACGAATAATTCCTCCAGATCGCCCAGAACCTATGTGGAACGGCTGAACCGCATGGGAATCGCGGCCGAGAGGAAGGATGTGGTGACCTCCGGCGACGTGATGATCCATTTTCTAAAGACCCACCGGAGGGGGAAAAGCGTTTATCTTTTGGGGACGCCGGATCTCGAGGAGAGCTTTCGGGAGGAGGGGATCCCTCTTACGAAGGAAAAGCCGGACATCGTACTTTTGGGGTTCGATACGACGCTGACCTATGAGAAATTGGACAGAGCCTGTCATTACATCCGAAACGGCGCCGAGTTTCTCTGCACCCACGAGGATCTGAATTGCCCCACGGAGTATGGATTCATGCCGGATGCGGGAGCCATGTGCGCCTTAATTACCGCGTCCACCGGCGTGAAACCCCGTTATACGGGAAAGCCCCACAAGGAGGTGCTGGAGATCCTGGAGGCGAAGACAGGGGTTCCCCGGGATCAGATGGTAGCTGTGGGAGACCGGCTTTATACGGATATCGCCCTGGGAACGCACAACCAGGTGGCTTCGGTTCTGGTCCTGTCCGGGGAGACGACATTAGAGGACCTGAAAAAATCCGACGTGCATCCTACCTGTGTGGTGTCGAATATCGGGGAATTAGAAAGATAACGTAAAATAAAAAAAGAAAAAGGTTGACAATATAGAAAATTGTGGTATACTTCTTCTTGCAATTGGTTTACAATTAAAAGAAGAGGTGTACAAAATGGAAAGAAAGAAAACAATTGTCGGTTGGATCCTGAGCGCCCTGTTCGCGGCCTTGATCGCGGTATGCTCTCAGATTCAGATTCCGCTGCCCCTAATCCCCATTAACCTGGCCCTGTTCGCGGTGCATCTTTCGGGAGCGCTTCTGGGGCCCCTTTACGGTGGGCTTAGCGTAGGAATCTACCTGCTTTTGGCAGCCGTGGGCGCGCCCGTCATGTCCGGGTTTAACGGCGGCCTGGGGGCCTTATTGGGGAACACCGGCGGATATGCCGTAGGGTACCTGTTTACGGCGGTGATTGTGGGCTTTGGCGCGCGGCGCTTGGGAACGAAATTCTGGCAGTTATGCCTGTACATGGTGGTAGGCGTGCTGGTATGCTACGCTTTTGGTACGGCCTGGTATATGATCCTTAGCGGGAACAGCCTGGGCGTGAGCCTTTCTTATTGTGTCTGGCCCTTCCTTCCCGGAGACGCGGTGAAGATCCTCCTGGCGGCGGTGCTGACCCTTCGTCTGCGCCGTTTCACTCAGCCGATTTTGCCGCAAAAAAGTCATTGACAAAAATCGGGAGATTAGATATAATGAAAAAGGCTTCAAGGGAGTAGTCGGCACAGCAATGTGTGGTTAAATCAACATCCTGCTGCGTTTTTGCAGAACGCATCTGGTTTAGCATGAAATGACAAGACTTGTACCGCGCGCGGTGCAAGCCTTTTTCATCGGTGAGGGATGGGCTCTCCTTGCGGACAAAAATCAGGAGGAAGAATGTATGGAGTTTCTGTACGAAGGCTTACTTGCCATCACATGGCAGCAGGTTGTCATGTACTGCGTGGGCGGTATCTTGATTTACCTGGCAATCTGTAAGGGATTTGAGCCTGCTTTGCTGCTTCCCATGGGCTTCGGCGCGATCCTGGTCAACCTGCCTTTTTCGGGAGTGTTGAATCAGGTGATGGAAGGCGGTATCGAGTCAGGCGGTATCATTGAATGGCTCTTTAACGTGGGAATCGAGGCGTCGGAGGCTATGCCGATCTTGCTTTTCATCGGCATCGGCGCGATGATCGATTTCGGTCCGCTGCTTTCAAACCCGAAGATGTTTCTGTTCGGCGCCGCGGCGCAGTTCGGTATCTTCGTGGCGCTTTCTTTCGCGACCCTGTGTGGGTTTGATCTGAAGGACGCGGCGTCCATCGGAATCATCGGCGCGGCGGACGGTCCTACGTCGATCCTGGTATCCCAGGTACTGGGTTCCAATTATGTGGGTCCCATCGCGGTGGTTGCCTATTCCTAGATGGCTCTGGTGCTCATCATTCAGCCCATGGTGATCAAGTTGATTACCACCAAGAAGGAACGGGCGATTCATATGGAACATGTGGCCGCCAGACCCATTTCCAAGAGGACGAGAATCCTGTTCCCCATTATCGTTACCTTTGTGGCCGGCCTGGTAGCGCCGATGTCCGTAGGACTCGTGGGAGCGCTGATGTTCGGTAACCTGCTGAGAGAGTGTAAGGTACTGGATAACCTGTCTCAGACGGCGCAGAACGAGTTCTCCAATATCATCACTCTGCTTCTCGGCCTGACGATTTCCTTCAGCATGCGGGCAGAGCAGTTCGTCTCCTTGCAGACCTTAATCATCATGGCCATTGGTCTGGGCGCGTTCATCTTCGATACGGTGGGCGGCGTACTGTTTGCGAAACTGTTGAATCTTTTCAGTAAGAAAAAAATCAACCCCATGATCGGCGCGGCGGGTATCTCCGCGTTCCCGATGGCGGCTCGTGTGGTACAAAAGATGGCGATGTCCGAGGACAAGACCAATCACCTGCTGATGGAGGCGGTTGGCGCCAACGTATCCGGTCAGATCGCATCCGTGGTAGCGGGCGGTATGATTCTTGGATTCTTCATCTAATCGAAAGGAGCGAATACGATGATACTATTGGACACGATGGAAAATTTCCTGCAGTCGCTCATCATTATGGGTGAGGGCATGGGCGGAATCATGTTTGTCATTATCATTATCACATTGATTGTGCTCCTGATTTCCAAGTTGGACGCGAAGTCCGACGATAAAAAGAAAAAAGAAGAAGAGTAATCGGGAGGGCGTGCCGCGGCATCTGGTTTCGCGGCGCGCCCCCGGTTTGTCTCTTTGCGTACGCCGTTTGTCGGCGGCGAAAACACGGGGCTGCCGCATCTATGGCCAGCCTCTTTTGTTCTATAGAATTGTGAGGAAAGGAGTCGCGTATGGTGGATTGTGCTTTGGTGCTGGAAGGGGGCGCGCTTCGCTGCCTCTTTACCGCCGGAGTCTTGGATGTCATGATGGAGCGGGAGTTAGAGGCGTCCTACGTGATCGGCGTGTCCGCCGGGGCGCTCAGCGGCGTCAATTATCTGTCGAAGCAGATCGGCAGGACCGCCAAAGTCAATATTCGTTTTATGCAGGATAAGCGGTATTTTTCCGCCCAGAACTGGCTGCAAAAGAAGGGTTTTTTCAATTTTGATTTTATGTTCGGGGAGTTATCCGAGCGGCTGCTGCCGCTAGACTATGAGACTTTTGAACAATCGAAGCAGCGATTGATCGCGGTGGCGACGGATTGCTCGACGGGAGAGGCGAGATATTTTGAAAAGGGCGTCTGTTCGGATATCTATCAGGCGGTTCGGGCAAGCTGTAGTATACCGCTGATGGAGCCTATGGTCACGGTGGATGGGGCGGAGTGCGTAGACGGCGGCGTGGCCATGGCGATTCCTTATCAAAAGGCGATACAGGAAGGCTATGAAAAAGTGGTTATCGTCCTGACGCGAGACCTGACCTATCGGAAGAGACCTCCTTCGATGGCGGTACAGCGTTTTTACGAGCAGGTGTTTAAGGATTATCCTGAACTTTTGAAACAAATATGTACGGCGCCGGAACGATATAATGAGATGGTAGAAGAAATCCTGGCGCTGGAGAGTCAGGGCCGGGTTTTTGTGATACGTCCCGAGGAACCGATTACGATCGGCAGGATGGAGAAGGACAAAGAGAAACTCAGGGCCCTGTATCGGGAAGGCAGACGAGTGGGAAAGAAACAGTGGAAGGCACTGTCAGAATATTTAGCGCGGTCGTGAGGCGCGAAAATCGATTTATAAACAAGGAGAAAAGACTATGAGTGAGAAGACGGAAATCAGGCAGGGGTTTTATACCGGGGAACGCCCTCTGTTCCAGGGAAGCAATTTAAGAATCTACAACACGATCTTTGGAGAAGGGGAATCCCCCTTAAAGGAAAGCCATGATATCGAGCTGTATGACAGCATGTTTCAGTGGAAATATCCGCTGTGGTACGCCGAGAATGTGACGGCGAAGAACTGTACCTGGCTGGAGATGGGACGGGCCGGCGTATGGTATACGAAGCATATCCGATTGGAGGATTGCGCCGTCGAGGCGCCTAAGAATTTCAGAAGATGCCAGGATCTTGACATGAAAAACGTGTCCATTCCCAACGCGGCGGAAACGCTTTGGAATTGTCAGGACGTGAAGATGGAGCGTGTGGTGGCCAAGGGCGATTACTTCGCCATGAACAGCCGGGATATGGTGATTCATGATCTGACCCTCTATGGCAATTATTCTTTTGACGGCGTACGCAACGTGGAGGTTCACAATTCAAAGCTTTTGTCGAAGGACGCCTTCTGGAACAGCGAGAACGTGACGGTTTATGATTCCTTCATATCCGGAGAATACTTGGGATGGAACGCCAAGAATCTGACGCTGGTACGTTGTACCGTGGAGAGTCTGCAAGGCATGTGCTATATTGAGAACCTAGTCATGAAGGACTGTCGGCTGATGAATACCACCCTGGCCTTTGAATATTCCACCGTAGACGCGGAGATTCACGGGAAAATAGACAGCGTCCTTAACCCGTCGGGCGGAATCATTCGGGCGGATGCCATTGATGAACTGATTTTAGAACCCCACAGGATCGACCCTTCTAAGACCCAGATCATCTGTCCTCAAATCGGTATCCGCAAGGATCATGTGGAATAAGAAGGGAGTGGCGAGATGCGGTATGATTTTGACACTCCGGTGAACCGGAGGAATACGAACTCCATGAAATGGGCGGTGGGCGAGCAGGAACTGCCCATGTGGGTGGCGGATATGGATTTTGCCACGGCGCCTGCCGTGCGGGAGGCGATCGAAAAAAGGGCCGCTCACGGTGTTTTCGGGTATGCGGATCTGCCCCGGCAATGGTATCAGGCGTATCGGGATTGGTGGAAGAGAAGGCATCATTGGGAGATGGAGGAGGAATGGCTGATTTTCTGCACCGGCGTCGTGCCGGCCATTTCCAGCCTGGTTCGTAAACTGACGACTCCGGCGGAGAAGGTACTGATTCAGACGCCGGTCTATAATATCTTTTTTAATTCTATTATCAACAACGGGCGGCAGGTGCTGGAGAGTCCGCTGGTCTATGAAGACGGCGCCTATCGTATCGATTTTGACGACCTGGAGGAAAAACTCGCGGATCCTCAGACCACGCTGATGATTCTTTGCAACCCCCACAACCCCATCGGAAAGATATGGGACGCTAGGACCCTGGAAAGGATCGGGAAGCTTTGCTATCGGCATCATGTGGTGGTGATTTCAGATGAAATCCATTGCGACCTGACGGATCCCGGCTATGAATATGTGCCCTTTGCCTCCGTTTCGGAGCACTGCCGGGAGAACAGCGTGATCTGCTTAGCCCCTACGAAGGCTTTTAATCTGGCGGGGATTCAAACCGCCGCGGTGGCGGTGGCCAATCCTTGGCTCCGGCATAAGGTATGGCGGGGACTCAATACCGACGAGGTAGCGGAGGGCAACGTCTTTGCGGTGGAAGCGCCCATCGCGGCCTTTAATGAAGGGGAGGAGTGGCTGGACGAGCTGCGGGCGTATATCCTGGAAAACAAGCGCATAGTTCAGGAGTACGTGGATAGAGAGCTCCCCAAGATCCATGTGATAACCTCCCAGGCGACCTATCTCTTGTGGCTGGATTGCGGGGCATACGGGAAAGAAGCGCGGGAGATCGCAGACTTTATCCGCAGAGAGACCGGTCTCTTTCTGTCCGCCGGCGAGCAATACGGCGGGAACGGAAGCCGTTTTCTGCGTATGAACCTGGCCTGTCCCAGATCCACGGTGCGAGACGGCCTGGAAAGGCTGAAAAAAGGGCTTGCGGCCTATGAGAAGGCATAACGAAAAGAGGGGGATGCAAAACGATCTGATTCGATTTTGCATCCCCCTCGAATGATCCCGGGAAGAGCCGTTCGCTTCAGCACTTTCCGGGATCTTCTTGTTAAATTAATCGATTTTTCCCGGAATATGATGTTTCGCTTCAGCACTTCCCGGGATTTTCTTGTTAAATTAATGGATTTTTCCGAGAAAGTGATGTTGGAGCGCGGCGCTTTCCGGGGGTTACGCCGCGGGAAAAGTTAGTGAGAAAGCCTTTTCTCGATGGCGTCTACGACCGTTTCCAGAACCTTGATACGGGCATAATATTTACAGTTTCCTTCGATCACGATCCAGGGAGCGTAAGAGGTAGAAGTGCGCAGAAGCATCTCATCGATCGCGACTTCATATTGATCCCATTTGGCCCGGTTGCGCCAGTCTTCATCGGTGATCTTCCAACGTTTTATCGGATTGGATTCTCGCTCGTGGAAGCGTTTTTCCTGTTCGTCTTTATCGATATGCATGAAAAACTTCAGGACGATAGCGCCGGAGTGAGACAGGCTCTCTTCCATCTCGTTCATTTCTTTATAAGCCCGTTTCCACTCGTTTTCCGTGCAGAAACCCTCGATGCGTTCCACCATCACCCGTCCGTACCAGGAACGGTCGAAGATGGTGATGTGTCCGTCCTTGGGCATATACTGCCAGAAGCGCCAGAGGTAATGATGGGCTTTTTCGATATCGTTCGGGGAGGAGACGGGATGGACCACATAGCCTCGGGGATCCAGGGCCTGGGTCAGCCGTTTGATCGCGCCCCCTTTTCCACCCGCGTCCCAACCCTCGAAGGCCAATACAACAGGAACTCTCCTGCGGTACAATTCACTGTGCAGACGGGAAAGCTTTTTTTGCAGAGCGTCCAGCTGTTCTTTATAAGTTTCCCGATCCAGGGTCTTGGAAAGGTCGACTCCCGCCAAGACGGAGGGACGGTATTCCTCCGCGCCGGAAGTGGGCAGGGACAGAAGGGAAGCGCTTTCTATAGACTCTCTGTTTTTCAGGGCCTCCTGCAGCCGCTGGATGAGAAGAGTTTTCATCTTAGCTGTGGCGTACTCTTTGTCGGTAGCCTCCAGGATCGTCCAAGGAGCCAGTTCCGTATCGGTATGAGCCAGCATCTCATCATTCAAACGAAGAAATTCATCATAATGTTTGTTATGGCGCAGATCCTCCTTGGTTACGCGCCAGGCCGTCTCCTCAGAGGAAAGCAGCTTTTCAAATCGTTTCTTCTGCTCCTTTTTAGAGATATGGAGGAAGAACTTGATGATCACCGTACCGCCTCGGATCAGAAGCTCCTCAAAGGAGTTGATCTCTTGATAACTTTGAGAGAGGCGCAGGGGGGAGAGGGGGGCGTCAAAATGATCCACCTGTACCCGTCTGTACCAGGAACGGTCGAAGATGGCGATCTGTCCGTCGGCGGGGAGCTTGGTCCAGAACCGCCACAGGTACGGATGCATCCTCTCGTTTTCATCTTCTTTCTGGGTGGTATAGACGGAGAAGCCGCGAGGATCCAGGGGCTCAATCAGGTGGGAGATCAGCGTCCCCTTTCCGGCGGCGCCCCATCCCTCAAATAAGATGATAATAGGAATCCCCGCGTTTCGGCATTCCCGCTGCAACTGGGAAAGACGCGCGTCCAATGTATCTTTAAGGGCGCGGTACTCTTCTTTCTTCATGGATTTAGTCAGGTCTACTTTATCCAGCATCAAAACACCTCCATTCGATCAGTCTTGTTTTTATGAGAAAGCAGTCATGCTGCGCCAAGTATACCGGGAACCAGACCCCTGTGGGAGATTGCCGCCCGTTGGCGGCAATCTCGGGGCGCAGCACAAGTTCTTTCTCATTAAGAAAGCAGTCATGCTGCGCCAAGTATACCGGGAAC
>CALWBZ010000027.1 GCA_944376225.1 uncultured Clostridia bacterium
CCCCATCCTGCTCGATCGTCTCTCCTTTTTGGAGCCTGCTCCAGAGCTTTAAGGGCACCTTGTTTTCTTCCGCTTTTTCCCGGAGAAACTCCGGCTGACGCAATAGATCCAAGCGATATCCCAGGCAGGGGATTCCGTGATCCAGCTTCACGCTGCGCACAAGAAAACTCCCTACCGCGACAGGTTCTTCCTCCCCCGTAAGCTCATGAAACTCGATTCGAAAAGGCAGTTCGGGCGCGATCTGAAGCAGTCCTCTGGCGATCCTCACAAGTCCCCTCGGTCCGTAGATATGCAGCGGTTCCGTCCTTCCCGTGTTCCCGATCGTCAATACCAGGCCCGGCAGCCCGCTGATATGATCCCCATGATAATGAGTAATCCATATGGCGTCGATCGCCTTAAAGCTCCACCCCAGCTGCCTCAGCGTGATCTGGGTGCCCTCCCCGCAGTCGATCAGCAGGCTGGTCCCCGCCGACCGGACGATACAGGACGTAAGCCAACGATTCGGCAGCGGCATCATCCCTCCCGTCCCTAAAAGACAAACATCCAGCATCTTCCTCCATCATCCTTCCTCTGATTCCCTTTTCTCTTCTGTTAATACCGGCGAAATCGCAAAGTTCCGGATCCATGCCCCATAGCAATCCGCGCATATATCCATGGCATGCACCTCTCCGTCATAAGGCGAATCATATCCCCAATGTTTCACCGCCGAAAAGCATTCCCTAGTCTCGATCTTTTTTCCGCAGCAGTTACAGTGCAGCGACTCGATCACACGCTTCGGGACTTGTACGGTTTTGTACTGCCTCATGGGACTCCTCCTTTACGCATCTTGTTTCCCGCGTTTACCGGGATTCTTTTTTATATTTATTCGAAACTCTGCCGAATATACCTGTCAGAAGAAAAGCCCCGCCACTTTCGGGAGGCTTTTCTTACAGACCTATTATACACTAAAATAAAAAAACTGTACAGACTTAAATTTTCCGAATCAGGGTTTCCCATTTTTGTCCAAAGAGAATCTCCGCCCCCTCCTCGATCCGGCGGATAGGCCACAGGAAAAACTCCCCCCGCTCCACCGCCTGCGTCACGCCGGGGCGCAGGTACAGGTCCCTCCTGTTGTCGGCGGGATAGATCAAACCGATTCCGCCGCTTCTAAAAGCGCCTTCCGCTTTCTCCGTCACACCGCCCACCGGCAGTACGTCCCCTGTCAGATTCATGGCTCCCGTGATGGCGACGCCTTCTTTCGGCCGCCATCCCCCCGCCGCCGACAAAACGGCGTATAACTGGGCGATCGTAGCGCTGTCGCCTTCCAGATAATGATAATTGCCTTCCATCAGAATCGTAAAGCTGTACTTACGGGATAAGAGCTTCCAATACTCCTTCAGAACTTCCATTCCCTTCCGATAGATCGGACCGCTGTTCTTCTCAAGACTTCTGGATCGTCCCCGCTTTCTGCGGCACAGCGCCTGAATCTTGACCGGAATCCCCATACTCCTCACCCCGTCGCTATAGATCGCCATTCCGTTGATCTCTCCGATCCCTCGGGCCTTCATGCTCTGGGGTTCTGCTTCTTTTTCTTCCTCTGTCAATCTCTCTTCAATTCGACGAAGGGCCTGGGGCTGTAAGCCTTTTAACTTTCCCGTATCCGTCCACATCTGTCCCGGCTGGGCACCCCTTCTCATGTAACTGATCAGGGCCTTCTCTTCTTCTCGGGAACAGGGCATCAGATGCTCCCGTAATTCCTTCCTGTGAACCCGGTCGCAAGGACACTGGCTCTTCCAGTGAAGCTCCGAAAAAGCTTCGGCCCATTCCGGATCCGTCTGTCTCCACAGAAGACGCCATTCCCAGGAACCGTACAGGAGGATCCTGCCCCCATAGGGAATGGGATCCAGCACCACACCCTCCAGAGGCTGTTCGACCAGATACTCCCCGTTCCACCAATCCTTAAGGCATTTTTCTTTCCACACCCGCTTCAAGTAAGAATAGGCTTTCTGATCCTGCATTAAATCCTTAAGGGAGACCAGGAGGCAACCGCATTCCAACAGTTGTCCGGGGCGCAGCCTTCCTTCTTCCACTCGGTTCCACAAGCTTTTCTGGGGATCATAATACTGCCACGCTTTTCCGCAGGCCAATATAAAAGGGTCCGGCACGCCGGACCCAATCTGCTCCAGGAGCTGGGTACGGAACCATCTGAGTTTCTCCTCGCCCTCTTCCTGCACCTGCCGGATCTTTCCCACAAACTCCGCGGCCATCTCGCACAGGCACGCCGGATCTTTCGCTCCCTCAAACTGTATCTCATCTTGGGAAAGACATACTCGAAATCCCTGCCTGGCCGCTCCTTCCTCCAGTTTTTTCAGCATTCTCTTTTTTTTCTGCCGATAGGTCTCCTGGATTTCGTTTTCCGCCCGGATATATTCTCCGTCCTGTTCCAGGCGCGCCTTTCTCTCCTCTATCTCCCGCATGTATTCTCGAATGCGCGGAATCTGACGAAATTCTAAACGATGCCCTTCCCGGTAAAAGCCGCCCCAATCCGACGGCGTTTCCCACTCGTCGCAGACCAGATCCACCCACCCCAGGTCGTCCCCCAGAACAAACAGATCCCGGCCCTTCTGGTTCCATTGCCGTAAAAATTCTTCCTGCCCCAGATGATACATGCTCCATCCTCCTATCCTCTCTGAATTATTGTATCCGAAAGGACAGGAAAATGTGTTTGTATCCTTTACATTTCTTCTTCTGTCTCTTCCAGCTCGATCTGAACCTCGCTCTTCTCCGCGGGCGCGGCTCCCGACTCATCATCCACCGGACGCCACGCCCTGCTAAACTGCGTCTCCTTAAACAAAGACATAAGGCCCGTCAGCTGCTTTAAGCGCAGGATCTCATCCTTATCCATGCCCAGATGCTGGGCGATCCACTTATCCGATCGACCGATATCGTGGAGTTCCTGTACGATATTGCTCATCAGATCCACATCATGGGAACCCCTCGCCCGGTTGTGACGGATCGTACTGGCCATCCGCTCGGCTAAAGGCTTATCGATGATGCTGACAGGCAGCTTTCCGCCTTCCCGTTCGTAGATATCGGGATAATCCAACATGATGCGATATCTGTGGAATCCGTCCACGATAATATACTGATCCTGCTCCTGATCGTGATAGCAGACGATGGGCATCGTATACCCATCCTGCTTGATGCTGTCATACAGAAGCTTCATCTCCGGCGGAGCCACCGTATTCGGATTATAGGTATTCGGTACAATCTTTTCGATCGGAACGGCAATCACATGATATACCGGGCTCTTAAACTTCATCACAGGTCTCCTCCCATCGCTTATACTTTACCCGCAGCAGATCGATCTGTTTCTGCTGCTGCCTCGTCAATCCAAACCCCATGAACCGACACATATGATCGTTCTTCAGGATACAGTAACACATTCTCTTCCAGCTGGGGATATCTTTTGTCAGCTTTACATCGTCCGTATCGTCCGGGATCCGGCCGATGAAGATGATGCGCGTTTTCTTGTCCAACGTATAGTTAGACACGCCGTTGCGTTTGATATGAAATCCTTTGGCCTCGATTTCCTCGATAGCCTCCTCGGACAAACCGCCTCCCGTAGTATGCCAGAACTGGATCGACGTATTAAATTTCTTGATATAAGAATTTCGCAGCTTGGCCGGCAGGGTTTCTAACAGAAAATAGGTATAAGAACGCCACGTATGCCCCGGCGGCAGAGAAATATTGCGATATCCCATGGCCTTGGATTTGGCATAGATGGCCGCGAAATTGGCGCCCTGCACCCTTCCCACAAGCTTAGTCCAAGTCTGCGGCTCGATCACCCGGTACAGGTTCAAGCTGTCCTTGGCATATTCGTTAAAAGGCGAAGCCACCCGCATCTGATAAGGCTTCAGTCCTGCCTTATAATAAAGATCGTATATCTCGTTATAGGGATAGGAAAACTTAGCGTTCGCCGTCCAGACATCGCTCACGCTCCAATCATACATGGGCATGCCGATCCACACATCCTTGAACTGCTTCGTGATCCAGCAGCAGTTTTTATACCCGTATCGCTTATTCACGATGCCGCTGTATCGCTGCAGGGACTCGCTGGCCCGGATTCCCAACAAGCAGATCGTCTTCTTTTCTCCGTGAACCAGCCGGTACCATCTGCCAAACTGCTTGGCCAGGTCCTCCTGATGCATTTTATATTTATACAGCGTAAACGGGTTGTTCTCCAGATTGATGACGAAAGGCTTCTTTGGCATCGGCCTCACCCAGATATCCTGCTTCTGATCATCCCAAGGGTACCAGAAAAGCTCATAACTGCTCAGCGCCGTCCGTACCGCCATGGGTAAACATACCCAATAAGGTTCGATTTCATCCATGTATCGGTCGAACATCTCTTCCACATACTTCGTGGTATAGGAATACTGCGCTTCGAAATCCTGATGGAACACGCCGATCTTCTTGGTGATGCCATGCTTATGTTTATAGTCCATCAACAGGTTGAGCAGCAGCCCGCTGTCCTTTCCTCCGCTAAAAGAAACGTATATATTATCAAATTCCTCAAAAATATACGCAAATCGTTTCTGGATCGCCTCATACACATTTAGATTCAGGTACTCTCGTTCCATAAACGCTATCACCCCTTTTCTTCCATATTTCGCCACATATTACTATTTTAACCCAAGTTGAGAAACTGTCAAGTATGAAAATCGCTTAAAGGAGTGTTTTTTAAGAAAGGGCGCTGCTTTTATGCAACGCCCCGCCTTCCATAAGGAAAAATTTATATATTTATGTTTCCAATTCTCGGATCGCGCCCGTCGCCCGCTCGTAGGCTTCCATGATCTGAGGACGCATCGCCTGCGCCTCTTCCCATCTTCCTGCCCGAAGCTCCTCCACCTGCTTACTAAAAAGTCTGTACAACTCCGTAATCGACAGGTTTCCGCTAATTCCCTTTAAGGCATGGGCGGCCTCGACCGCCCCTTCATGGTCTCTCGCATCCATGGATATCAGCCATTTCTCGTAATTTCCGTCCTTAACAAACTTCTTCAGGAGACTCAATAAAAGCGTCTCGCTCCCCAGCATCCTCTCCAGAGCCCCTTCCACGTCTACGCCGCCTTCTATCAGACGTTTTTTCGTTTCCGCGTTCATATCACATCTCTCCCTTCACATAAAGTTTTGAAAGTTCTTCCTCTACCGAGAAAAACGAGGATAAAAGTTCCGGGTTAAACACGCCGCATTCGCCGTTTCGGATCATGCTTAAAACCCGTTCCCTAGGAAAGGCGTCTTTATAAACTCGCTTACAGCTTAGCGCGTCATACACATCCGCCAAAGACACCACCTGCGCCCATACGGAGATCTCGTCTCCCACAAGGCCGTCCGGATAACCCTTGCCGTCCCATCTTTCATGATGGTGTCTCGCGATATCATAGGCATATCGATAAGAATTGTGCTCACGCAGCTGGGGAATGTGATCCAGTAGGTCCGCGCCCTGTATCGTATGGGTTTTCATGATTTCAAACTCTTCGGGGGTGAGCCTTCCAGGTTTGTTCAGGATGCTGTCTGGCACCGCGATCTTTCCCACGTCATGGAGGATCGAAGCCAAGGCGATATCCTGAATCTCCTCCTGGCTGAATCCCTCTCCCATCGGGGTTTTACTCAGCATGCACTCCGTAATGTCATGGATTCTGCGGACATGATTTCCCGATTCTTCGCTTCGGAACTCGATGGCCGTCGCCAGCGCCTCGATCATTCCCTGATTGAGAAGAACGATCTTCTCGGTCTGGGCCAAAAGGTTCTCCTGCTGCATTCTCACCTGGCTGCTCAATCTTCGTCTGGCTTGAAACAGCTCGATAACGGTCTGTACCCGCCGCAGGACGATATAAGGCGTGATCGGCTTTTTGATGACGTCCATCACCCCCAGCTGGTATGCCTCCTCCATCACCTTATCGCTATTTTCCGCCGTAATCAGGAATACGGGCACCATGTCGAGCACTCCGCTTTCTTTCAAATGGTTTAAGACCTGTATGCCGTTCATCCCCGGCATCATCACATCCAATAGAATCGCGGCAAGACGCTCTACATTAGCATCGATAAAGTCCAATCCTTTCTCGCCGTTTTCCGCCTGCTCGATGACATAGTAGGGCGCGAAGATATGATACAAAATCTCTCGATTAATTTCATCATCATCGATGATCAGAAGCGTATCTTCCCTCTCCTGTTTTTCACTACAATTTTTGTTCGACATCTGCCTTTCCTTTCTGTTTCTCTCGACTTCTTTTCAGCATCCTTTTTGCCTCTATCTGGGGCAGGGGCGGCGAGAAATAAAATCCCTGCAGAACATCGCATCCCATCGCCATAAGGGCCTCCGCCTGGGAAAGATCTTCCACTCCTTCCGCCAGAATCATCATTTTAAGGTCATGACCTGTCTGAATCAAAGAACGCAGGATCGTCCTTCCTTGCTCGGTTTCCATATTCTCAACCAACTGTTTGTCTATTTTAAGCCCGTCCATGGGATAATCCTGCAGGTCATGAAACGAAGAAAAGCCGGTTCCAAAGTCATCGAAGAAGACTCGGAATCCCAGCTTCCGCATCATCTTGATGTTCCAAAACATTTGAGACTGATCCTTGTCTTTTTCCTGTCTGCTCTCTGTAATCTCCAAGACCAATCGCTTCTTGCAAAAATCGTATTGCTCGACGATTTCCCGGCATCTCTCGACAAAATCCTCCTGACAGATGGTTTTTCTGGAAAAATTACAGGATATGAAGAAATCTTCGCTTTCTTTCTCCTGAGTTTGGGATAAAAAGGCACAAGTCTGTTCCAGATTGAAAAAATCTAACTGTTCGATTCGATCTTCCCTCTCCAGTAACGGCACAAAGGCGCCGGGAGACAAAAACCCTTTTTGGGGATGATTCCAGCGAATCAACATCTCCCCGCCAACCAGATCATGGGTTTTCGCATCTACAAAAGGCTGCAGATAAGACTGGAATTCCTCTCGAGATAAGCCCTGTTCGAAATCCGCGAAGATCCTTCGCTCCTCCGCGCAGGCCTTACGCTCCTTCTCATCACAGATATAAAGATCTGTCTCTTCCTCACAGGCCTCGATGGCGCACCTCCGGGCCTGAAACAAAAGATCCGCCAAGACGAGAGCACCGTCCTGCAATGGACATAGGCCTACACCGACGTCGGAGGCTCGAATCCCTCCCCCGCCATAGGTAAAGTCCCGGATCTCCCGAATCGTCTTTCGCGCCCATTCCTCCACGCTTTCTATGCGCTGCGCCTGCATCAGCACGATAAAATCGCCGTTCGCATCTCGAACCAGTAAATCTTCCTTCGGTACGTTCCCGGTCAGCACCTTGACCGCGTGAACCAAGAAATCCTCCGTGTGAACCTGCCCTCCCAACCGTTCCACATGGGTCATATCCAGGCGAAAATACAGCATATAGCATAGGATGCGATTCTTCTCGTGAACCATACGCGGAAATACTTTTTTTAGATATTCCTGATTCGGTAGTCCCGTCAATGGATCCCGATAACGGATCTGTTCCTCTCTAAGCACTCTCTGTCGGAAAAGAAAGGATATGACCGCGATTCCGATCAGGAGCACCCCCACAAGACCCCCTAACCCGATCATAACAGGTTCCTGATAGGGCTCAGCTTTTCCCGCCACGCTGGCCTCGATCAATAGACCGTTCCACTCCTCCTCGGAAATCTGGGAGACAAAGGATTTCAGATCTTCCCCCAGACTTTCCGGCGCCACCTTGGTCAATAGCAGTTGATAGGCAGTCTGCTCCCCCTCTTCGTCTGCCTCCAATAGGGTCAAAACCTCTCGAATATTTTCAAAATCCTCTTCGTTCCTCACGCAGCCCGAGATGATATCCACCTGTTCGTTGTCGGCCAAATCTTCACGTATATCTTCTGCCCCGGGAAGATAGTACTCGATCCGGTAACCGTATTCTTCGGCAAATCGCTCCAACATCCGAGGAATGCTGCCCTGATAGGTATGCGTCTTTCTATCGTAGTATTCTAACGGATACAGATCCGGATTCCCGGCTACATAGATCAAGATCTCTTCATTCATACCTCTATCCTTTCTTCCGTCGAAATGGACGATTACTTAAACTCAATCTTCTGCCGCTCGATTCGTCCCCACTGGTTCTTCTTTTTCTTATAACCCAGGAGGGCGGTCATCCTTACCCAGGCCATGACGAAACGCAAGCAGGAAACTTCTATCACACACAAACCGACGGCCTTTAGCACATCCGTGAAGAATAGCTTCAAATCGATCGTGTGAATCCTGGCGAAAAAGGCGGTCAACGACAGGATGGCGGTATAGGCCACATAAATGCCGAAAAATAAAATCATAAAGGGAAGATTGATCAGGTTGACGGCAAAGGCCAGCAGGGTCGTAAACAGCCCCAACAGTTCTATATACGGAGAAAACAGTTCATAAATAAGAAAGTACAAATACGATATAAAACCCACCGCGCCGTATTTAATGTTTCCCAAAATCCTCCGATATTTCATCATACATTGAAATAGGCCGATATGCCATCGCCGCCTCTGTTTGCACAGATCCTTCAGCTTCTCCGGCACCTGGGTCCAACAGATGGCGTCCGTGACGTAACGGATCCGATAGGGCTTCTGGTTCTCCCTGCAATAGACATGGAGCTTCACCACCAGCTCCATATCTTCCCCCATGGTCGTCTCGTCGTATCCTCCCGCCTCGATGACCGTATTTTTCTGGAAGAGTCCGAAGGCTCCGGAGATGATGATATTGCCGTTAAATTTATCGAATAAAATCCTGGAAGCCAGGAAGGATCGGTCGTATTCCAAGACCTGCATGCAGGGCAGGAGTTTGCTCGGCATCCGATAGCGGATCACTCTTCCGTTTTCGATCTGCGCGCCGTTACAGGGCCGTACCGTCCCGCCTACCGCGACCACCCGGGAATCCTCCAGAACCGGTCTCACGATCTTCTCTAAAGAATCATACTGCAAAACCGAATCCGCGTCGATGCACAGGAAGTAAGGATAGTTCGATACGTTGATCCCCATGTTCAGCGCGTCCGCCTTCCCTCCGTTCTTCTTCTGCACTAACGTGATCGGCACCTTCCATTCCCGCGTCTCGTAGACACCCAGCAGCGGCTGGCAATGGATTCTCCTCTGTACCGGACGGTGAATCTTCCGCATATGAAAGGCTTCCTGTACCACTTTCACGGTCTCGTCCGTCGAACCGTCGTCCACTACGATGATCTCGTAGAGTTTATACTCCAATGCCAGAAGGGATCGAATGGTCGCCTCTATGGTGACCGCCTCATTATGCGCCGGCACGATAATCGAGACCGGCACATAGTATTCGTCCGACAGTTCATTCTTTAGCAGGTTTCTGCGTTTGGCCGCGTACAGATCCGAAGATCCTACGGTGACCGAAAGAAACAGGAAACTCGCGTATCCGATCATATATAGGACGAACAGTCCTTCCACAGCCCACAAAAAGAGCTGAATAAAGTCCATCATGAGCGCGCCAGCCTCCTTTCTTCGATCATTTGCCGTATTTCCAGCCGGTATGCCAGCATATCCCTAGCATACCGATCGTCCCCATTCATCACATCCAGAAGTTCCTCATAGGAAAGGCCGTGGGCCTCGAGACTCGCCGAGGCGTTATACCGGACATACCAGTTGGCGCTGTGCATGGCGCGGATGAGGACTTTTATCACATCCTCCCCCGAATATCTTGCCAGTGAAGAGGCCGCGATCGCCGTATATTCCCATTTCAAGGAATTCAGATCCCCCACGAACCGAAGAAGCGCTTCCCTGGCGCGGGGATCCGGATACTTGCCAAAATAGCGGATGGCCGCGAAGCGCAGTTCCTTATCCGCCTGCGGATCTTCCATGATCGCATACATCCGTTCGCTATAGGCGCCGCTCTTAAATCGTATGTAATCGAGCAAGGCCCTCTGTACCCGCAAGGAAAACCGAGGCAGATTCTGCCACAATTCCTCGATGAGCCCTGACGCGTCTCCAGAAAACAGCAGGAGAATCTCCACGATTACTTTCTCGTGAAGCTCCGCGCCCTGCTTTTGTTCCATGAGAAGCAGCGCCTCCGCCACATTTTTTCCGTCGCCGAAGGCGCAAAGCGCCTTTAAGACATGCACCCTGCAGTACAGGCTGTCTCTTGCCATATAGGATACGATGTCCCGCCGCAGTTCTTCACAGTCCAACTCTTTTCCGTGACATGTCAAAAAATAACAAAAGTATGCCGTCTGCGTATTCTCCCTCTTACTATAGACCTTAGCCAATTGTTGGAATACCGGACGAAGCCTTTGCAGATACGCCTTCTTCTCTTCCCGTTCCTCCTCTTCCGCTAGGAAATGCTCGAAGGCAAGAAGATATGTAATCTTAGATAGTTTTCGCTTTATAAAATGCAGATGGGAGGATTCCATTTCTTGATTCCCCATAAGATACTGAAACTGTCTTCGCACCCGCCTTGATAGTTTGGCGGCATGTCTTTCGAGGCGGCGGTTATTGCCCTGGGAATAAAGATTATAAATCATGTTATAGATCAGCATGCTGATACATACCAGGCCATAGCCGTATAAGAATACCTCGCTGCCCAAAGCTTCTCACCTCCTCATCCTTTCCAAACTTCATTATTGTGTGGCCCAATATTCCTGCACGATATAGTACGAATCCTTCAATCTCTCCGTATACTCGGAAACCCCATCCCACCCCTGTAGGGGAAAGGACTCCAAGATCATGCGCCGATCCCTGTGCTCGCCCAATGTGGCTCCCACGAAAAGCTCGTCGATATGAATATATTCCACACCGTAGTTTTCATAATAATCATCATGAATCGTCATCTCCGCCGGAGAAGAAAAGTTCAAGAGCTGCCAAGGAATCCGGATCTCCACCCCGTTCTGGGTAAAACAATAATCCGCTAACGAATCGTAATCCAAAGCCTCCGGATTCCCGTTTCCGTACCGAAGTTTTCCCGTCTCGTAGACCTCGGCGTCGGACCAGGTCCCCAGGGGCGCCGGATCCGCCTGCTGCAGCATCAGCCTCACCGTCTTAAATAGCGGAGAATCCATATCCCGGACATCGTCATATGGATCGGTTCGATCCGTCTCATAGGCGTGCATGGCCCATAGGATCTCGTATCGCTCTTGAACCATGATCCTGCTGTTATTCTTCCCGCGGATATACAACACAAAATCGCAGGCCCGATCAAAGGTCAGATCATAGTTCAGACAATAGGTACTCCCGGATTTCGGCGTTGTATCGATGGGAATATACAGCGTATCGGTATTCGGATCATAATCCGGGCCTTGAAAATAAAAATAGATGTACTTCTCATCATACCGCATGGACAGCGTCCCCTCATCCGTCACCGCCACCACATTCTCCTCGGTCCATTCCGAAGCGTCCCCGTCCACGCGGCAGACCTCTTCTCCGTTTCCGAGCTGAAACTCTAAAAGGCCGTACCCCTGTCCCTCGGTCTGCATGTCCTGCCATACCGGGTCTTTAAGATCGAATGTGGCGTAAGAGGTGTTCCAGGTTCGCCTTTCCCAGGAATCCTGCCATGTGGAGATGAGGACTCCCGCCCAGCCGGCCTCCGTCGCGTCCTGCCATACCCTCACCAAGGACTCTCCCTGTTCCTCCTCGGTCAGAGGCGCCTTATCCTCATAAATCGCCGCGCGGGCCGTGGAAAACCCGTACCCTGCCGCCACCACCGGCATCGTATGATAACGACTCAAAAGATCCAGATACCCGTTATACATCGCCCCCGTATTAAGGCCCGTCAGGATATCTCCCAACTCGGTCTTCTGTTCCTGGGACATATACTCCAGAAAATCCGGCGAAAAATAATACAGCCGGTAGGAAGCAAAATAACCGGACTCCAAAGCCTCGGTGGGTCGGATATTTTCCGCGTCGATCTGGTTATATTTCAGGAACCTGGTCGCGTAAAGTTCCTCATAAGAAAACGGATCGTTGGCAGGGTCATTGATGAAGGAAACGAGGCGCTGCGTCTTGTATTTACTGCTCTCATAGTGAATCAACTGATCCATCACCCGGGCGATGGCCGCCTCGAAACGGGAGGCACCCTCCGCGGTGGAGAAATAGATCCCCTCATAGGAATCGGGCCTTTGGGTGCTGTTATTGGTAAAGGCGATCACTCCACTGTCCCATTCATGTCCGATCAGATAGCCGATCACCCAAGAAGACACGTCCCATCGGTAATTCCCCGTCCCCGTAAAATCGCTCAGGGGAATAATCGTCTTTCCGTGGATGACGTCGACGACCTTCTTACTGTTTCTCAGAAACTGGTCCAGAAGGCCGGAGGCATAGATATCCTCCGCCCCATAATTCGACTCGTCCGAGATCTGAAGCCCCTGCAGCAGATAAAGGGGCTCCTCGTGAGATGTATTATACCGGTAGAGCGCCTCGTAAAATTCATCATCCATGATGTTCAGGGCTCGGATCGTATTGGCTCCCATCTCCCCGATTTGTTCCATCCATCGCAGATAATCCTCCGTCTCCGCCGCGAATTCCAACGTGGGATATCCCGGAATCGCCGAGTAAACATCGACGCCCCGAATCGCAAACTCCTCATACTCTCCCGTTTCCGTCCGCCTCAGAATCTCCTTCCCTTCCGTGCGAAACTCCGCGGTAACCGGCGCGTCCGGATCGAGATCCAGATAGAATCCTTCAAAATATACCGCGTAGTACAGGATTCCAAAAAGAACCACCACCGCGCATGCCGCTATGATAAAACGTTTCATGTCCCTTCTCCGTTATTCCACCCGTTGTGCCGTCGTCTTTGACCGATGGCAATACTGATATAGGTTTTCGATGTTTTCATCCAGCCATTCCGAACGAGCCAGCATATATCCCTTCATCCAGCCCACCGCCTCCTCGTAGCTGCCGGGATTCACGTCCTCCAGCGTGTCCCCCTCGTCCGGAATCCTGCGCGCGTTGTTTGACAGGTTTTCCGGGTCATAGCTATAGCCCCATACCTCGTCGTTTCTCTCGATGGCGGGCCCCAGATAGTCGATCGTCTCATCGATATAGTTGAGCAGATACTCGTCGGAGAGGATCCCTTCCCGCAGCTGCCTATACCGGGCGACGACACGATCCACGAAATCCTCATCCGTCATCAGCCGTCCAAACCAGCTCCGGTTCGCCAGCAAAAACCCGCTATGAGAAAACTCCCTGAAGAAGTTGTTCAGGACATTATTATAGTCCCACACCGGTCCCATCGTTAGCTTTCCCCGCACGTCCCGGTACATATAGGTGGATCGGGAGAAGGCGTCGTTAACGGCCAGAAACTCCTGCAGGATATAATAATCCACGAAAGAGTCCACGTCCATATCCGCCTCGTAATCGTACTTCCCACTCAGCATATCCGACGAATACAGTCCCCGCTCGATCTCGCTGATATCCCGCTGGATATAATCGATGACTCCGTCTTGCAGGATTTCCGTCTTAGGGTAAAGGATTTGAAAACCGGACTTCGCGTTTTCGCTGATCTCCATCTGATAGGTATACCAGGTATAGTTCTGTATCACCACATCCCCGTCATCAGATGTGCCGTCGAAATTGGCGGCGTCCAGCCGGATCAGGTAGCTGGTGACGTCGGATCCTTCCTCATAATCGCTCAGGTTTACCCTGTCTTCCCCCTCTTTGATGGTCTCCATCAGCACATACACGCCCTGGTATTCCCCGTCTAAGATCACCTCGCAGAAACGCACCTCCGGCGCGTATCCCATGATCTCCGCCGAGATATTCATCCACATGTAATTGCGGATCAGCGTCTTATCCAGAAATGGGCCGTGAAGAGCCCAGTCGTTTTCCTCGTTCATTCCCAAGAGGGGCAGCGACAGGTTCTTCGTCCCATCATCTTCCACCAGCTTGATGCGATAATTTTTCTTATCGAAATCCCGAGAACTGTTTCCGCGAATCCGAAAATAGGCCTTCGCACTCTGATCCGCCGAATCAGAAGCATGATGCCATTCTCCTTCCGCCTCCACGGTTTCGATGCTCACCAGGATCTCCGTCTCGCCGGATTCCGTGGTCGTAAATCCTATCACATGATCCTTTTCGTCTCGGATTCTTTCCCCCGGTATGTACTGTCCCCCCGTCTCGATCCGAATGATAGGCAGATGCGTACAGAGCTCCGCGCCGTCGCAGCCGCACTCCTCCTGGGGCTCGGACGCCATTAGATGCTGATGATACCGATTTATATCGCTGTCTTTCTCCAGCCTGGCCGCCGACAAAGCAAAGATAAGCATGAGGATCATCATGCCCGCGCCTATCACCCTATACTTCAATCTTCTGCTCCTTCCCGCCGGCTCTTAGCCGCTGATATCGTCGTTTTGCCTCACGATGTTCAGATACTCGATATTGCCGATCTCGTATACCGCGTCCGTAATGCTTTTCGTCTGGGCCTTGTTCTGTTTGTTCATGTATCGGCCGCTTAATTCATAGATAAACTCCACGCTCTCCTCCGTCGTGTTCTTCGCCCGCAGGATCGCCTTCCCGCCATAATACTGAAAGAGCAGCGCCTCCACCCGGGATTCGTTCATCCGCGCCGTGCGCAGGATCATCAGGATCCGATTGTCGTTGCGGATCCTCCCCCATAGCAGAAGTACCACAAAAACGACGGCGCTTCCCACCGCCGCCACCAGATAGTCCCCGGCGCCGCAGCATATTCCCACCACGATACACCAGAATATGTAGACCGTATCCCTGGAATCCTTAATGGCCGTCCGAAAACGGACGATGGACAGGGCGCCCACCATACCGAGGGACAACGCGAT
This sequence comes from uncultured Clostridia bacterium, assembly GCA_944376225.1. GTDB lineage: Bacteria > Bacillota > Clostridia > Lachnospirales > Bianqueaceae > Faecimorpha. The sequence continues at coordinate 14,809 of CALWBZ010000027.1, forward strand.
ATTATTGCCGATTACGATCATGACCATCGTCGTGATCAAGGTGAGCACCACCAGCGAAACATTGAACTTGGTGCTGTAAATGCTGCCGCTATGGGAAAGCCTGTAGGATAAAAAGATAAACGCGGCGATCACCACCGTCACGATAAAACGGAGGAAGATCGTTTGAAAGTCCAGATTCCCTCCGCTCTCCAAGAGTTGAAACAGATATTCTTTCATATCATTTATACCTCCTATTCATGCCTGCAAATCCATGGTCACTCCTCGAGCCAGACAATACTTGCTGACCGAAAGCTCCGAGCGTTCCACCATATCCAGTAAATTTTTGATATAACTGAGCATGAACCCGTTATATTTTACCTCTAAGACCATCTGAAAGGGAATCATAACCGGATAGAGCGCCAATTCTTTGGAAAAGATGTCATAACAGCTCTCGTTTGCTCGAATCTGGCTGTCGATCGTGACCCGAATGTGGTTTTCCTTCGCGATAAACGCCTGCCTGAGATATTCGACCACCGCCTTCGGCCGGTAACAGCGCAGACTCATCAGGCCGTAACACTCCGCGGCGAAAGGCTCCGGATAATGCAGCAGGACGCCATAATCTCCTTTACAGAGGCGAATCGCGTCCGTCCGTGATAACCTTAGGGAACGTTTTTTCTGATATATTCCCTCTTTTTGCTTCATCTCCAACATCGCGAAATCGTTCGCGGGATCGTATATCCTCAGCCGAATCTTTCGGCGCAGTTCTAATCCATCCACCTTTTCCATAAAATCCTGATCGTCCGGTGTGTCGAAATAGAGCGAACGAATCGAATAACCCAACGGCCCGTTATGTTCGTCCGAAATCATAACCTTTCCAAGCAGATCTCGTAATCTCGCGCCGTCCACGGCATTGATGGAAAACTTCTTTTCCTGCCGCAGCACTTCATTCATCCCAAATCTCACCTTCTTATCCCATGTGATGATATAAGATATCTTATCACAGTTTTCACAAGTACGCAAGGGTGATCGGTGCTCCAAATCCTTTATTTCTCGAAGTACCGCTTTGTTTTTACCATTTTTCTACAAGATTTACCATTTTTAGATCCTTCCCTTTTGATTCTCTTCACACAAAAAATTGCCGCGTGCATGCTCTATTCTTATGCCGCGACAATCCCATTTTATTCTATCCAATATCTGTTTTTTCCCGCATCCTTCGCCTGATATGTTCTATAATCCGCTACCCTAACCAGGGTCTGATAATCCCTGCCGTCCTCGGGAATCATCGTGATGCCGATACTGCAGGATACATGCATCTCTTCATTATGTTTGATCGGAAGGGCGTATATCTCATCACAAATTTGTTTGGCGACGTCTTCTACATACTCTCTGTTTTTTACATCTCTGAGTAAAATCAGAAACTCATCCCCTCCAACACGGCCGCAAACTCCTCGTCCTTCTAATAATCCCTTCATGGTTTCTGCAATTTTCTGCAGGAAACGATCTCCTTCCATATGACCGAATCGATCGTTTACTCCCTTAAAGTTATCCAGATCGATAAAGAGCAGCGCCAAATTTTCCTCTGCTTTTAACAGGGCTTCTTCCGCCTGTCTTCTTAGTTCCATGAAATTAAAGAGGCCCGTCAACGGATCGATCTTGATTTGCCGTCTGGCTTCTTCCAATTCCATTTTTCTCTGTACATATTCCTCGTTCGCGTGCTGAACAAATACATAAGCATAAGGAATTCCTTCCTCGTCATTCTCTAGAATCACGGATATAGTTAACCACTCGTTTTTCCCGTTTTTGATATAAGGAACATCAATAAAGAATCTTACCGCTTGCGATCCGATTCTTCTTTTTAACGTCCCGCAAGACAGCGAGTCTTTCAAAAACTCGAAATCCTTTTCGATCACGATTCCTGTGTATCTGTCCAAATATACTTCCCAAGGCATCTCCGGATATTCGTTCTGTAAAAGATCGCGGCTTTGCAGAATTTTCACGCTCTCCTTCATCAAATCCACTCGAAGAACCGCATAAAAGAATCGACTTGTCGCATCCATCAGATCGGCCATGAACCCGTTGTCCCGATTCATCAATTCCTCATCACCTCCTCCTTAACAGCAAGAATAAAAACAGCTCTTTTCTACTGTTTGTCTCCACTTTATACATATGATACCATATATTGGGTAATATATCAAGAGGCGTTTTCATTTCTTGCGCTTATCTTATGAAAAATACAAGCCGCGGATGTTTTTTTCTCCGCGGCTTTGTCTATTATTTCAGTTCTTTCTCTGATAAATCTTTTAATACTTGTGCAGGATTTTCAGCGGCCTTTACCTTTCCCATGGCTTTTATGATTATCCCCTGTTCATCGATCAGATAGGTAGTTCTCACCACTCCCATCGTCTTTTTCCCATACATGTTTTTCTCCTGCCATACGTCATAGGCCTGAATCGCGGATAACTCCGGATCCGAAAGCAGCGTAAAGGGCAGGCCATATTTCTCTTCAAATTTCTTATGAGAGGCCACGCTGTCTTTGCTGACGCCTAACACAACGGCTCCCTGTTCCAGAAACTGGGGGTATAATTCGCCGAAGGCGCAGGCCTGTTTCGTGCAGCCCGGCGTGTTATCCTTCGGATAGAAGTATAATACGACCTTTTTCCCTTTATATTCTTCTAGGGTATGGGCCTGTCCGTTCTGATCCGGCAATGAAAAATCCGGCGCTTTAGTTCCTACTTGTAACATGATTCTAATCCTCCTTTTTTTCTTGCCCTTTCGCCAAATTCGGGAAGCGACGCCGTCAGGCGCCGCCCCGCCTTGGTCTAAAACCTTATTTTCTGTCTTCGTAATCCTGATCGATGCGTTCTTTCCAGTTCTCGCTGAGAACCTCGTTTCCCCGCACCGCGTCGATGGCGTCGCTCAACACTTCATAGTTGAGACGCGTTCCCCTGCTGTCCGCCCGATAATTGACCGCCCGATCCTTTCCGATGCCGTACTTTCTCGCGGTCTCCACCGCGTCGATGTTCGCGGCAAGGAATAGGAATTCCCAGCCATATTTCTCCTTCTGCCTTTCGATCATGCTTTTCACCTGATCGCTGGTATAATACCGGCTGGCGTTTTCCATGCCGTCCGTCGTGATCACAAAGAGCGTATGCTCCGGCACATCCTCCTCCCGGGCATATTTGTGAACGTTGCCAATATGGTGAATCGCACCGCCGATCGCGTCCAGAAGGGCCGTGCAGCCTCTTACCATGTAGTCCTCTCTTGTCAGAGGCTGAATCTTCTGGACGGCTACCCGATCATGAATCACTTCACTGACGTTATCGAAGAGAACCGTGGAGATATACGCTTCCCCCTCCGTCCGTTTCTGCCGATCGATCATGGAATTGAAACCGCCGATGGTATCCTCCTCCAACCCCGCCATGGATCCGCTGCGATCCAGGATGAACACGATTTCCGTTAAGTTCTTTTTCATATCCCATACCTCCTGTGAATTGATCTTACAGGTGCATTATAGCATGGTTTTTTCCAGACCGTGTCGCATGGCGGGCGACAAATGAAAGCTTATATTATACGCCGATCAGGCTCTGATCAAAGGCGAACAACGCCTCATTGATCTCGAACACGTTATAGTTTCCGTGTTCGATGAAATACTCTACGATGATATCGAATTTCTTTGAACGAGAAAGGGCGAACCCCGCCTTCATGAGCATGTCCTTTGTCTCGCTCAAAGACAGTTCCAGCGCCAACGCAAAGGCAATGACCGTAGGTTTGCTGGGCTTGTACAGCCTGTCTCCCCGGATCTTGGAAAAAAGTTTGCGGTCTACGTTTGCCTTTTTATAGCATTCCGCGTCCGTCATGCCCTTTTCATCGATCTTTCGCAGGAGCATTTCGGAAAAACTTTCATCGATCTGACTCAGCGCCTCATTCAGGGAGCCCGGCAACGCGTCTGATAGGGCCGCGTTACTGACGGCATTCTCTGTCTGGCATTCCTCTTCCAAACGTCTAAGACGCCTAGACAGACGTTCCAGATGTTCATCCACATACTTCTCATCCACATACGCGGCGATATCCGCGAACAGTTTACTGCTGATCTGATAGGAGTCTCTGTCGAAGATCACTAAATATACCGTCATATCGTTGCGCAGCAGAAAGTCCCCGATGGTGTCTACGGCCACCCGAAGCGCCTGATCTTTTGGATAGCCGTATATACCCGATGAAATCAGCGGAAACGCCACGGTTTGGCAGCGATACGCCTTTGCCAGACTGAGCGAGGCGCGGTAACAGGAGATCAATTTCTCCCGTTCTCCCTGCCTGCCCCCGAACCAGCGCGGTCCTACTGCATGGATCACATATCGGCAGGGCAATTTCCCGGCTCCCGTGATCTTAGCGCCGCCCACTTCACACCCTCCCAACGCCCGACATTCTTCAAGGAGTTCCTGCCCGGCCGCGCGATGTATACAGCCGTCCACTCCGCCGCCTCCTAAAAGGGTCGGGTTCGCCGCGTTGACGATCGCGTCCACACGCATCTTCGTGATATCATTCCGAATGATTTGCAGCGGCATGTTCATCCCCTCTTTCTATTGCAATCTTTCTGTTACTCGCTCAGCCAAGTCTCCCAGCCTCTCATAGAGCCAGTCGCCAGGACAGCTTTTATCCGCAAACCATCTATGGACGCTCAGGACCATCTCCCCTTCCTGTGGTTCATAAGCCAGCGTCTTTTCCTTATCCGCAAGCCACAGCAACTTCGTTTTTCCGTGCCGCGCACAGATATCCGCGCAAAGCTCTATGAGCCTTTGATAGACCTTGTCATTCATCGCATAGGGTTCCGCATCCTCGGAACAACATTCAATCGTGATCGCTCGATGATCGTTTTCTCTGCTGGAAGAACACCAGGATCGATCTGATTCATCGACACAGAGGGAGACTCTCCCGTCTCCTCCGATACCGTAGTTACAGCTTGCTTCCCTCTCCGGCCTCATGAAACAGGCGCAGATTTCCTCGGCCGTCATCGGCTCCGCCGTGCAATGGGGCGTAATGCGGTCGATGGCATGATTCCTGGGCTTGTCTTTATTGGGACTGATCTGGGTGTAAACGACTAAACTCGAATTGCTCATGAAGTTCTCTCCTTTTTAAGTTTAATCTTTTTTAATATAAGTCTTTTGTCAGAGCAAATAGAACAGACATAAAAGTATTTTATCATACTCAAAAGCAATTGGGAACATTTGAGGCATTTTTTCTTAGTCTGTTCTGACTACAGCATGGGCGTATTGGGGTTTGTGATCATATTCGTGATAAGAATAGATTCGATGTGATCTCTCGAAGAACGGTCTTGAAGAAACGGTATTATGCGGTCTGTCTATAACGGCAGTGGAACCCTCCCCGCCCATGCGGGGACTAGTTTAAGGAAGGTGCAAGCGACACCGGGAAAATGGGGGCACCCCCGCTTGCGCGGGGATTAGATCAGGATCTCGTACAGGTGAGGGGCAAAGATAGGATCACCCCCGCTCACGCGGGGATTAGCATATTATATCTCCCCCTTTGCCTTTGAAATGAGGATCACCCCCCGCTCACGCGGGGATTAGAGAGATAAGATCTTATTGGATGATGTGCTTTGGGGATCACCCCCGCTCACGCGGGGATTAGGCGTTAAATCAGTCGCTCGTTGATCGCATGGACGGATCACCTCCGCTCACGCGGGGATTAGCCGGTCTTTCGGTTCGGAACCTGGCGTAAAAGGGGATCACCCCCGCTCACGCGGGGATTAGCAGCATTGAGGGAGTAAAATTCAATACCCTTTGGGATCACCCCCGCCCATGCGGGGACTAGGGACGGTTTCCGGGTCGCATTCCTCATTGATGAGGATCACCCCCGCCCATGCGGGGACTAGGTCTCAGTGTCCCATACGCCGGAGCCGGAAACGGGATCACCCCCGCCCATGCGGGGACTAGACATACTGGAGACCCATGAAAGCGTTATCGTTGGGATCACCCCCGCCTACGCGGGGACTAGCTGCCGGATAGCTTTACGATGCTGCCGAAACCGGGATCACCCCTGCCTGCGCGTGGATGATACACCGCATAAATAAGCCATTTACTAGGCTTGTGTTACTAACGCGTTACTAATAGAAAGTTAAGAAATTGTGGGATGACAAAAAAAAGCGTTGCAAATATGAGTGTTGTAAAGCCCTATAAAAATCAATTTTCTGCTTGATTTTCTTGCAACAGCTTCGCCGCCTCTTCTGCCTCGATCTGCTGACGTACCATACGACGGAATGCTTCTGCTTTTTTGGGCTGTTTGTTCCACCACTCCAAAACGTCCGCGTCAGATTCATTCATCATTCGTATGGATATCACCGCCGTATTTTTTATCCCAGCGCTTCTGTGGTGTTTCCGTCTCACTGATCTTTTTTCTTCCCATGCTTCCTCCTTTTATCCTTGCTTTTTTCGCCTTGCTGTGATATAATATAATACGATGGAATCAGGTCGGGGCCGCAAGGCTGGCCCTTCCTGTTGTGTGCAAGAAGCGGGTTACTTTTTCGTGGTGTCCGCTTCTTTTTTCGTTTTCGCGGCTCTTACGATCTCAGCCGCCTCCTCAACGCTTTTTGCCTTTTCTACCAGTCTGGCCAGCGTTTCCAGATATGCGTCAAGCTGCACATTTGTCATGCCTTGCATCTTTACCATCCTATCTACCTTGTGATTTCAAAATGCTTGTCCCTTTAATGATTATAGTATATCGTACTGGTATTAGTATTTCAAGCACTTTTTGAAAAAACTCAATACTTGAATGCCAAAGTAAATTCCAGTGACATATGAAATTCCAGAATATCAAAGAGAACGTGAGGTTGAGCCAACTTTTTCTTTGACATTTTTGTTGTATAGGTGTATGATATTTATGGAAACAGCCTGTTTCCCTGTATGGAAAACAGACAGCTGGAAGAAAGTCTGTCAAACTAAATTCCGCTTGTCTGGATGATCTATGTGGTTGCGCACGGTATATCTGTTTTCAAAAATGATTAGCGCTGTTTAAGCAGCGCAGGTTTTAGTAGAACCTTATCTGATTCTTTCGATTCCAGATAAGGGATAAAATCAGAACAGTGCTTTGTGCAGTCACAGTTTTTACTGCGTTTGCACAAAGCTTACCATCCTATATCCGAACATCTTGGCAAGAGAAAAGAAGAGAACAGTTATTTTTAAGATTGTAGTAAGCGCCTTTCTTAAACATCCTTCGCTTGTGGATCTCTTTGGAGATCGTAAAGTGATCCTTTTTAAGACAGCGGCGATCTCTTTAAAAGATTCATGATCAGTCAGGCCCTATTCAATGAAGATTCTGTCAGACAATGTCAAATGTTTTTGGGTGTGTATTGTTTTAGACATAAAAATCCTTTCTAACAGACATACTGCAACGTCCATTATACAAGAGTATCAGACTCAAATCAGCTATAAGTATGCGACCTGGAATATACTTTGGCATTCTAAAAATCTAATTTTTCCACCAAAAAAGGTTGACACAAAGGGGGAAATCGAATATACTATGAATGACAGTTCCCCCAGGCCTCTGCAATGTTTGTTGTATGCACACTTGGGGGCCTTTTGTATACAAAGGAGACATATATGAAGCCTTTTCTTTCTATAGAGCAACAAATCGATCTACTCAAATCCAGAGGATTATATATTTCCGACTTTGAATTTGCGTATGATACGCTGTTACGTATTAACTATTATCGACTAAGCGGTTATTCCCTGACTTTGCGTAAAAACGATGTATTTTATCCAGGAATAAGCTTTAGCAATATTGTGGATATTTACTCTTTTGATTCTATTCTTAGAAACATATTGCTATTTTATTTAGGACAAATCGAAACTTCTTTCAAGTCAAGCTATGCATATTATTTTTCCGAATATTCTAATTCTGGCGCTTGTTATGAAAATATGAATTATTATACAAATTTCAGTGAAGCCGTCGCAAATTTAAATGTTGTATTCCAAAATGTAAAAAAATCTTATAAGGATGAATTTTTTGTAAAACATCACATGGAAAACCACATGGAATTTCCTATTTGGGTTTTAATCGAATCATTTACATTCGGAAATATTTCTCGATTATATAGCATCACCTGCGATGATGTAAAAAGAAAAATATCAAAACACTTTGGTTTCCCAGGGGAGAAAGGACCTTTTCATCTAGGAAATGTTATCCATTGTTTATCCCTATTAAGAAACTTTTGTGCTCATGGTAGTCGTCTATTTAATAAACAACTGACTATAAAACCTTCTCTCTCTTCAAAAGAAAAAAAGTTGTTACGAGATCCTTCTACTTCGGATTCAGGTATATGGGGAGAAATTCTTATGATGCGCCGCCTTTTGGCCGAAAAGGAATTTTTAAACATGATAGAACGTATAAAGAATGCACATAACGATTATCCTTTTGTCGACTTAAAATACTACCAATTTCCAGACAATTGGGACGTTTTAATTTAAAAAGAAAAAACGTCTTTGATTTGTTCAGATCTGACCTCTCCCTGTTATATGTATTTGATTCTCCCAGCGGGGGAGGATCTTTTTATTTTTACTCCAAAATCTCTTCAAGCTTTTCAATGAACTCTTTTAGCGTCTCGCATTCATTTGCTATCGCTATGGCATTCATTTCGTCCATCTTTACCATCCTTTCTACCTTGCAATTTCAAAAGGTTTTCCCTTTGATAATTATAGTATATCATACAGTTTATAGTATACCAAATTTTCCCAAATTTTTTCCACAAAAAGAGGCGGCCTTGCACCCATATCCACGCCCTGATCATGGGCCGCTCTCCTGCCACTGTATCACCAGCGTTTTTTAAGCTACTCTTTTTCTTCCCCCAAGTGTGCCGCATACTGCGGTCTAAAGGAATACTACAAGGATCACCCCGCCTACGCAGGGACTATTCCCACCCGTAAATACCCGGCTGCCACCCATTGGGATCACCCCCGCCCATACGGGGACTAGGAGTAGAGGCGTTCTCCCAACTGGGCATATAAAGGATCACCCCCGCTCACGCGGGGATTAGAGGTTATCACAGCATGCAACGGAGGCGCAAGCGGGATCACCCCCGCTCACGCGGGGATTAAGCTAAGATCTTTTACTACAGGGGCGCGCCCAGGGGATCACCCCCGCTCACGCGGGGATTAGGAGCGTTTCAGCTTGGCGCGGAAGATTCCGCTAGGATCACCCCCGCCCATGCGGGGACTAGACGGGAAGAAGAATGGGTATGACTGGTGCGACGGGATCACCCCCGCTCACGCGGGGACTAGTGCATTAGAGCTGTTATTCCATTTACTGCCTAAGTATCACCCCCGGTCACGCGGGGACTAGGTCCGATGGTTACTTCTGATCACGCGGGACCAAGGATCACCCCCGCCCACGCGGGGATTA
>CALWBZ010000028.1 GCA_944376225.1 uncultured Clostridia bacterium
ACCAGGTGGAGATTTCTGGGAAGAAGTATTCCTATCTGGACACGAGGGAGATCATCCTGAAACTAACGGTCTTCGGCCAGATTCCGCCCCACAAGGCCTTCAAAGAGCTCTTCCCGGGAAAAAAGGCGAAAATCTAAAAAAAACAGGCGTGTGAGAGACGCCTGTTTCTGCTGTCTAAAAGGCCTGCCGGGCCTTTTTTTGATGAAAAATTTATACGCAGCGGGGAAATTTTCCGGGCCGAAATCGGGACTTTGCGTACACCCGGATCCGTCCCTCATCACAAATCTGCCGGAATTTACCAGAATTTGGCCGTTTTACCTATTTATTCCAATTTTTGTACGCAGGGGCGAGATTTTCCCCGGGGGAATTCGTCGAATGAGTATAAATTATACGCAACTCCCGGGTTTTCCCCGGCCGAACCCTCACCCTGCGTATAGGCTGAGGAATCGACCGACTTCCCGTGTCAGCCTCGCGATGGGCAGCCCCATTACATTATAATAGTCGCCCTGTATGCCTCGAACCAGGAGAGCGCCCTTTCCTTGGATGCCGTAGCCTCCCGCTTTGTCAAAGGGTTCTCCGGTGGCGATGTAGGACTCGATCTCGGATCCGCGTAACGGATAGAATTCGACCCAAGTTTCTTCCTGAAAAATGTGTTCCTGTCCTTGAAAACACAGACAACACCCCGTGATCACCTGGTGAACCCGTCCGGAAAGAGCTTCCAGCATGAATTTGGCGTGTTCCGGATCCCGCGGCTTGCCTAACATCTCATCGTCGATAAAGACGCCCGTGTCGCAGCCGATCACCAGGGCCCGCGGATATTTTTCGGCCAGGAATCTCGCCTTGTTCGCTGCCAGATAGGCCGGGCCCTGTGTCAGTTCCAAGCCTTCCGGCAGCTCTTCCTCGATGTCCGCCGGCATGACCTCAAAATTCTCGAAGGCCAGGGACAGAAGTTCTCGCCTCCTAGGTGAGGCGGAGGCCAAAATAACAGGAATACTCATTGTTCTCCCTCCACAATCTTTCGTTTCAAATCCGGATCGAAGACGCCTTGGCGCAACATGGCGATTTCGTACTGATAGGGAGGATAGGTCTTTTTATCCGTCCCCGGCACATAGGGAGTCTCCAGGATTTTGGGAATCTGGCTAAACTCGGAACAGGCGGCGATTTTATAGAGAGTATCGAACCCGATGGCTCCGAAACCGATGTTTTCGTGACGGTCCTTGGCGGCGCCTCTTGGGTTTTTGCTATCGTTTAGATGGACCACGGCCACCTGTTTGAGGCCGATAAGCCTGTCCAGTTCTCTTAAGACCCCTTCCCAATCTTCGCGCAGATCATATCCCCCGTCGTGCATATGACAGGTATCGATACAAACCCGCAGACGGTCATTATGCCGCACGCCGTCGAAGATCCGGGCCAGTTCCTCGAAATCGCGTCCCAGCTCGCTTCCTTTTCCCGCCATGGTCTCTAGGGCCAGGGGAATCGTGGTTTTCTCGTCTTCCAGAACCTCGTTCAGACCCTGGATCACGCGAGCAAGTCCTTTTTCCGCCCCTTCTCCCACGTGGGAACCCGGATGCACGACCAGCGCCTCCGCGCCCATGGCCTGACTTCTTTCCAGTTCCAGACGAAGAAACCGCACCGCCAGTTCGAAGATGTCTTCCTTTACGCTGTTTCCCAGGTTGATGATATAGGGGGCATGGATGATCAGGTTTCCGATCCCCTGTTCTCGCAAATAGTCCCACCCTTCCTGGATTCGCAATTCTTCTATGGGTTTTCTTCTCGTGTTCTGCGGCGCTCCCGTATAGACCATCAGGGCGTTCGCCCCGTACCCCGCCGCTTCTTTGGCGGAGCCTAAGAACATCTCTTTTCCACTCATTCCCACATGGGATCCTAAAATCATTATGATTACTCCTCTCGTTTCACGCTCATGAGACAAAACAAGGGAGAAGCTGTTTAATAGGCTTCTCCCGCTTTGTTTTCATGACAGGGATTTCTGCATCTGCTCCAAATTGACCATGATCTTGGAATAGATCCTATGCATCTCCTCCAGCTCCTCCTGGGTCACGTCATTATACAGCTGACTGGAAAAACGCCGCTGGGTCTCCATGCCCTGGGCGATCGCCCAGTCGGCCTTCTCCAAGGGCGTAAGCCGCAGTACCCGACGATCCTGGGGATCCATGTCCACTTTGATGAATCCTTCCTTCTGCAAAAGATCCACGGCCCGAGAAACATAGGATTTGGCCAGGAACCTCCGCTCCGATACATCCGAAGCCTTATTGTACTCCGGATTGTTATGCAAAAACAACAATACATCCATTGCCGGCTTGGTAATGCCGCAGCGGCGAGCCGTCTCCTTCATCATGCGATTATACACTCTGCCGCTCTTTTGAACCGTAACCACAAGATCAATCATCCGATGCATCTTACAACCTCCCGGGTTCTTTGGGTTTAATCGTTCTCCTGAGAACGATTATAGAGGATTCGCCGGAAATTGTCAAGTTATTTTTATGCTTCGAAGGCGTTCTCCACACTCTCCTCCTGATACTGTCTGGTATACAGCTGGAAGTAATAGCCCTTCTTGGCGATGAGTTCTTCGTGGCTGCCCTGTTCTACGATCTTGCCATCTTTCACCACCAAAATCACATCCGCCTGGCGGATCGTGGAGAGACGGTGGGCGATGACGAAGGAGGTCCGCCCTTTCATCAGGTTCTCGATGGCGTCCTGGATCTTCTTCTCCGTCACCGTGTCGATGGAAGAGGTGGCCTCATCCAGCACGAAGATCCTCGGATTCGCCAAAATGGCCCTGGCGAAGGACAATAACTGCTTCTCTCCTGTGGAAAGCAAATCTCCGCCCTCTCCCACGTTGCTGTCATACCCTTTTTCCATGCGGTGAATCACATCCTCGGCGGATACGCTCTTCACCGCGTTTTCGATTTCTTCCATGGTGGCGTCGGGCTTACCGTAACGCAGGTTCTCCAAGACCGTGCCGGAAAACAGATGAGGGGTCTGAAGCACATATCCGATGTGGCTGTGCAGCCAAAGCTGGGACCGTTCCCGGGCGTCCTTTCCGTCGATGAGAATCTGCCCGGAAGTCGGCTCGAAGAAGCGGCACACCAGGTTCACCAGCGTGGATTTTCCCGCGCCGGTCTCTCCGACGATGGCCACGTTGGTCCCCTGGGGCACCTTGAGATTAAAGTGCTCCAGGATATACTCCTCTCCGTCCGGATATTTGAAAGATACGTCCCGGAATTCCACGTCCCCGTGAAGAAGCTCCCAGTTTTCCTTCTTAGGGGCAAAGGCGTCCCCGTATTTTTGGATGACCTCGGGAGAATCCGCCACGTCGGACTTCGTCTCCATGAGGCGGGTAAAGCGTTCCACGTTCACCTGGACGGTGATCAGGTCGGAAACCACCCGCACCAGCCACTGCACCGGTTCCATCATCCCCAGGGCATAGGACATGAAGATCGAGAGGGTTCCCAACTCGATGACCTGCTGCATGGTGATGTATCCGCCCTGCCACAGGACCAGAGCCAACGCCAGATAGGAGGCGAAGGAGATCACCGAGGTAAAGAGCGCCCGAAAATGGGCAGCCCGAATCGAAGTCTTGGTCATCTCCCCGCTGGTCCGGTTGAAGTCCCGCTCCATTTTCTCCTCTACCACCAGCGTCTTCGTGGTTTTCGCGCCGGTGATGCCCTCGTTGAAATTGCCGGTGATCCTGGAGTTGATCTCCCGGATCTTGCGGTTTAAGCCCACGAGGCGCTTCTGAAAATAGGCGGAGGCCAGGGCCGTCAAGGGCACGATGACCAGCACCACCAGGGCCAGCCTGGCGTTCACCGCCAGCATGACCACGACGGCGCCCAGAAGATAGGTCAGGTTCCAGACCCCGTCCATCAGGCTCCAGGAGACCAGGCTCCCGATACGGTTGGTATCGCTCATCACCCGGGCGTGAATATAGCCCACGCTGTTTTGGTTATAGTATGAGAAGGACAATGTCTGCAAATGGTTGAAGCTGGCTCGCTTCATGTCTCTGCCCACGTACATCTCCACCTGACTGGCCTGGTAACAGGATACGAACGTACACACCACCTGCCCCAGGAGAAAGACCACATAAAGGAGAATGAACAGGGGCAGCCCCGAAAGCGTCCCCAAGGCGATGAAATGATTCAGCGCGTATTGCTGAAACAGGGGCCAAACAATATCTACCAGGCTCGTGAGGAGCCCTAAAATCACCATACTGATCATGATAAACCGGTACGGCTTCAAATAGGGCAGCAGCTTATTGAGCCCAAAATAAGGCAGAGAAACATACTGATTTCCTTCCGCCGTCTTATTCATTTTCTTTCACCTCCTCCGGCATCGTCATCTGCATATCGTATATATGCCGGTATATTCCGTCGTTTTTCATGAGTTCCTCATGGGAGCCCATCTCCGCCACTCGGCCCTTATCCAGCACGAGAATGCACTCCGCCTGCATCAGCGTCGTGATGCGGTGGGAAATCAGGATGACCGTGGAATCTCCCAGGTTCTTACGCAGCGCCTGGCGGATCTTCGCGTCCGTCTCCGCGTCCACCGCGGACAAAGAATCGTCGAAGACCATGATCGGCGTCTTCTGCGTGAGCATCCGGGCGATGGCCGTCCGCTGTTTCTGTCCGCCCGAAAGGGTCACGCCCCGCTCTCCCACCATCGTATCGTATCCGTTGGCGAACTCCGTAATGGCGTCGTCCACACAGGCGATGCGGGCCGCCCGTCGGATCTCCTCCATGGGCATCTCCCGCTGAGTGATGCCGATGTTCTCCGCGATGGTCCTGGAGAACAGGAAGGGCTCCTGAAGCACCATGCCCACGTTCTGCCTGATCCAGGAGGCTTTGATCTTTCGGATATCCACGCCTCCCACCGTGATCTCTCCCTGTCCCTCCGGCAGGTCGTACAAGCGGTTCAGAAGGTGCATGAGGGTGGACTTTCCGGACCCCGTGCCTCCTAGGATGCCGAAGGTTGTTCCCTGGGGGATGCGGAAACTCACATCCTCCACCACGGGAATCTTCGAGTCATACCCGAAGGATACATGGGAAAACTCGATGTCCCCTCGCATATCCGGCTCCGTCGCCCCCGGCGGGTCCTGTTCCGCCGGACTGTTCATGATGTACATGATTCGATCGATGGACACGTTCGCCTTGCTCATCTCCGAGATCACCCGGCCCAGCTGGCGGACGGGCCATGTCAGCATCGAGTTGTAGGACAGAAAGGCGATAAATTCGCCCGCGCTCAGCTCTCCGTTGACACAGAATACGGATCCCATCACCAATACCAACATGATCTGCAGGCCGGAAATCATGTCTCCCGACCCCCAGAAGAAGGCCATCAGCTTGCAGAGTTTCACCCATAGATTGGTATAATGCTGGTTTTGTTTCTCAAACCGTTCCCGTTCAAAATTCTCCCGTCCGAAGGCGCGCACCACCCTTACGCCCGTCAGATTCTCCTGGGCAATGGTGGATAAGATTCCCTCGTTCTCGTCGCATTCCTGGAAGTGGGATCCGATCTTCGAGTGGAAATAAGCCGAATACCCTAGGATCACCGGGATGCAGGCCGTGGCGATGAGGGCCAGCTTCACGTTCATGGAGTACATGAAAGAGAGCGAAAGGCTGACCAGGATCACGATCCGCACGATGGATGTGAGCTGTTCCGCCACGAAGATCTTCACCCGTTCCACGTCCGACGTGCAGCGCTGGATGATATCCCCCGTCTGGTTCTTCATATGCCACGCGAAGGGCAGGCGCTGAATGTGGGCGAAGAGACGGTTTCTCATGGTCTGCATCAGCGTCTCCGCGCCTTTATTGTTAAACAGATTAAACAGGTATTTGCAAACAGCCGCGATAAGCGCCAGCGCGACGATCAAAATGGCGATGACGTGGAGATGGTCGCGCAGATAAGAAACGCCCCCCACGGACAAGAGCATGCTCGTCATGAAACCGGGCAGATCCGGCTCGGCGCTGCCGATGACCGAGTCCACCGTGAACCGGATCATCTGCGGCACCAGCATTTCCATCAGCGTGACGCAGAAGGCGCTTAAGATACTGATGACGAAAAAGCGCACGCTGCCCTTCAGAAAATAAAAAATCATTGTGGCCTTATTGTAACGGCCTTTTGATTGTGTCCCCATAATTCCTCCTATATATTGCTCGTACAAAAAAGGGGTACGCCTAAGACGCACCCCACCCGTATCATACTTTACCTTTGATTAACGCTTGCTCAGCACATCGGCCTCGTACTTCTTCACGTCCGCAAGCCATGTTAAGCCGACGCCGGCGTTCTTCTGGGCACAGTAGTAGTCCCAGACCGGATTCAGCATGCCGCCGGCCTTAAACTCCTGCACCATGGCGATTCTCGCGCTGACGTCTCCTTCCCGCTCGGCCTTCTTCATCGCCTCCACCGGCTGCAGGAGCGCGGCCAGAATGGCTTTGCGCGTATTGCGCAGCCCTGTGACCCACGCCACCACGCGGTTAATGGAAGCGTCGAAGAAATCCGTGGCGATATAGGTGGCGTCCAGCTTACCCAGACGCACCAGCTCTTCCATGATGGCCTTTGTCTCATCGTCAAAGGCGACGACGTGGTCCGAATCCCAGCGGATCGGACGGGAAACATGAAGAAGAACATGATCGCTGAAGGCGTACGCGGCGCCTAGTTTCGCGGATACGACCTCCGTGGGGTGATAGTGGCCCGTATCCAGCGTCAAAATGATATGATCGCTCTTCTTGGACATGACATAACCCATGCAGAACTCATGGGAGCCTACGGTATAGCTTTCCAGCCCGATGCCGAAGACCTTGGACTCGATGCCGTCCATAACGCCCTTTACATCCTTCGTCGCCTCAAAGATCCGGTCGTAGCTGTCCTTCAGGCGCAGACGGGGACCCAGGGTATCCACAGGGAACTCCTTATCGCCGTCCGGCGTCCAGTGATTGATCACACAGGTTTTACCGGTTCTCTCATAAAAATACTGTCCGATGCGGCGGCAGCGAATGCCGTGCTCCACCCAGAACGCCCTCGTGTCCTCGTCCAGCGCGGAAAGGGTGCCCTTCTCGCTCTTAGGATGGGAGAAATAGGTGGGATTAAAATCCAGTCCGATGCCCTTACTGACGGCCCAATCCGCCCAGTTCTTGAAGTGCTCGGGCTCGATCTCGTTTCGATCTACGACGCCCTCCGCCTCCAGATAGCTGGCGTGCAGATTGACCTTTTTCTCTCCGGGAATATAAGCCATGGCTTTCTCCAGATCCATGCGCAGCTCCTCGGGATTCCGGGCCTTGCCCGGATAATTGCCGGTGGTTTGGATGCCGCCGGTCAGTCCGCCCTCGTGCTTCTCAAAACCGATGACGTCGTCTCCCTGCCAGCAGTGAATGGACAGAGGGGTCTCGTCACAAATACGGATGGCCTCATCCACATCGATGCCGTATTCTTTATAATATGCTTTTGCAAGCTCATATCCTTTCTGAAGATCATACATCGCTCATTCCACCTTTCCCAAATCGATTCGGCCGCTAGGCCTGCCTGTTCCTGATTATAGCAAACTCTCTTATAAAAAGCAATGCCGATTTATGTTTTTTTTGACCTGACCAAGCCCCTGCCGTCGAAGGCGGGGATAAAGCTCTCCCGGGCCGTGCCGCCTTCCTGAATGTAGGCGTTTTCCACACCCAGACGAAGGGCGTATTCCACGATTCGCTCATACTCTCGCCTACGGATCTTCCGCCCAAGCTCCGGATAAGCCGGATCCTTCAAAACCGGCGTATACTGATTCATCAGGCTCATGTAAATCCGGTTCCCATAGGTCTCAAAAAGGTAGCGCACTACCGCCATGGAATCCTCTCTGCCGCCGGGCAAAAGGAGATGGCGCACGATTACGCCGGAGCGCATCATTCCGTCCTCGTCCCACTTCGCCTCCGGCGCCTGGCGCACCATCTCCCGGAGGGCTTCTTTAGCTGCTTTCGGATAGTCCGGCGCGTTGGAATACCGCCTGGCCCGTTCCGGGTCCATATACTTAAAATCCGGCAGATAGATATCCACCAGCCCCTCCAGACGGCGCAGGCTTTCTGCTTTCTCATACCCGCCGGTGTTATAGACCACCGGGATCCGAAGGGCGTTCCCTTTTACTCGGGCCAGGGCCGCGACCACCTGGGGTAGGTACTGAGTGGCCGTGACCAGGTTGATGTTATGGGCCCCCTGTTCCTGCAGACTGAGGAACGTATCCGCAAGGTCTGCAACACTCATTCCGACTCCCTGTGCCTCCAGGCTGATCGCTCGATTCTGACAGTAGACGCAGCCCAGACCGCATCCACTGAAAAAGACCGTTCCCGATCCCCTGCTCCCCGAAAGGCAGGGCTCTTCCCAGTGGTGCAGCGAGGCGCGGGCTAAGAGGAGCCGTCCCGGCACACCGCAGGCTCCCTTCTGCCCGCCCAGCCGATCGGCGCCGCATTCTCTGGGGCAGAGACGGCACCGGGCCAGTTCTTTTAGCTGCTCTTGCGAATCCATACCGCCATCTCTCCCTCTCCCCGGTTGGCCCAGGCATAATAGGGGATCCATTTCAGTTTCTTATTCTCGTATGTCACTTCTCCAGCGGGTCGGTACAGCGTATCTTCTCCCCAGTCTTCCTCGCTTTCTATAAGCCCTTCCCCGGACAGCGTGACGACGCCACCCAAAAGATCCGGCTCCCAAAGCGCCTTCCACTCTCCTTCTTGATCCAGCAGCACGCGGTGCAGATCCTTTCCGTTATCCGCTTCTTCCAGGCAATACACTAAGGGTCCCCGTGTGACGGCGACCTTGCCGATATCCTCCCTGACCCGGGGATTGGCCCTGACCTCCTCCGCCGGCATATCCAAGGCGAGTTCCAGCCGTTCTCCCTTCTTCCACCGTCTCGTCACATAGAGGTATCCGTCCCGGAGTTCTCCCGTTACCTCTTGTTGGCCTAGGAAAAGGGTATAGCCTCGGCACCATCCGGGAACGCGAAGGGCCAGCGTCCATTCCGCCTCGCCGCAATCCTTCACTTCGATGCCGATCCGTCCCTCCCAGGGGTATCGGGTTTCCACTCCCAGACAGACCCCTTGCCCGGCGAAGTTCACCTGCACTCGGCTTCCCATATAAAGATGTACGAAAAGCGTGCGGTCACGAGTTCCGTAGGCGTAGTCTCCCAGAGAAGACAGCAGCCGCGCCAGGTTGGGCGGGCAGCAGGCGCAATGGAACCACTTCTGCCGAACGGGTTTGACATGGCGCTTGCCCTCGTCCTTCCGACAGGCTTCCGGCAGCACCTCCAGGGGGTTCACATAAAAGAAGCGGTCTCCCGACAGGTTCATGCCGCTGATGACGCCGTTATACAGGGCCCGTTCCATCACGTCCCCATACTCTCCCTTGGGTTTTACGGAAAGCATCCGTTTCGCCAGGAAGACGAGTCCCACGGAGGCGCAGGTCTCGCCGTACACCGTGTCGTTCGGCAAATCGTAGTCGTATGTAAAGGCCTCTCCCACATGGCTGGAACCGATCGCTCCCGTGATATACATGCGCTTTCTGGTCATGTTGTTCCAAATTCCCGTTAGGGCCTCCCACAAACTGTCGTCTCCCGTGGATCTGGCCACGTCCGCCATCCCCGAATATAGGTATACCGCCCGTACCGCGTGTCCCTGGGCTTCTTCCTGCTCCCTCACGGGTTTTCCCGCCTGATAATACTGATATCCGTAGGAAGTGCTGGCCCAACGAAAGGGCTTTTCCTGTTTTTCCTGGGCGAAATACAGGGGGGACTGCCCTCGCTGGTCGATAAAATACCTCGCGAGACGGCGGTGCTTCTCCTCCCCGGTCAGATCATAGAGCTTCATGAGCGCCATCTCGATGATCTCGTGACCCGGGTAGCCATGGAGCTTCCCCTCTTCCGCGCCGAAGGTTTGATCGATCAGGTCCACATACCGCAGCATGGCATCTAAAAGCTTTCGTTTCCCTGTGGCCCGAAAATAGGCGATGGCCGCTTCCAGCATGTGTCCCGCGCAGTAGAGCTCGTGATTGTCCCGCAGATTGGTGAACCGCTTGTCCAAACCGTTAATAATATAATAGGTATCCAGATATCCGTCCGGCTGCTGGGCGCTCACGATCTGATCCACCGCCAGATCCACCGTGGCCTCAAGATCCGGATCCGGATGGGCGATCAACGTATAAGCCGCCGCTTCGATCCACTTCGCCACGTCGCTGTCCTGAAACACGCAGCCCGCGAATTCCCCCTGTTCCGTGCCCGCCGCCACGCGGAAGTTGCGCAGGCAGAAACTGGGCTCCGCCCCCTCGATCCGGTCGTTCAGCGCCTCCCACTGATAGGGAATCAGCCGCGTCCGCACCTTCTCCTGAATTCCTCCCCAAAAGTCGTCTTCCACCGACACTTGCTCCATCGGGATTGATTTTGTAAATTCTTTTGTATCCATCTGTGACCCTCCTGACTTCTTTTTGTACATCATAATACGTTTTTTTCTTTTCGTCAAGAGTTCCTTCCGAACCAGGCTTCCATCCATTTCTGCCACTGTTCCAAAAGCCAGAACCGCGCCTTCACCTCTTCCGTCTGCTCTTCCTCCAGGATCCACCCCTCCTCTTTCTCGGAGAGGCCCTCTTCCCCGGGAAATAAAAGACACCACCAATTGTGTCCCTCTCCTTCTCCCAGACGGATCCTCAGCGTCATATACCGGCCGGCGGGCAGGGTTTTCCCCTGGCTGATTCTCGTGGGAAACACTTCCTCCCCGAAGGACAGACTCACCTCTTCTGCCGCCTCTACGACATTTTCCGCCTGTTTTTGAAGAAGGGGGATGCCGGCGCGGATCCTTTCTTCCGCCTCCCGGGCGGAAGCCGCCCCCTCCAGGAGCGTTTCAAGCTCCGCCAGCACCGCGTCATAGACCTGCTGCTTCAGCTCCTGTTCCTCAGGGCTGTTTCCCGCCGCGCTGACATGAAAGCGGATGACATGCCGGGACAACTCCTGCTGCGCCGAAAGCCCCAGGGCCAGCTCCGCGCAAAAGAACATGATGAAAAGCGACAACAATGTATAGAGCCAGGCCCTTAAGGAATGCCTGGACAGGAAAAAATAAAGGCGATCCAAATACTGCATCATGACGATTCTCTCCCTTCCTACATCCTCCATACTGAACCATTGTCACAAATTTATACAACCTTCCCCGAAAAAAACTTGAATCCCCCATTCTTTACGAGTATAATAATCCCGTTAGGTTTTCATTTTATAAGATAGGAGCATGTGATCATATGCCAGTTTTTAGCTGCCGCGGCATTGCTTTCGGTCAGGGACGACCTAAGATCTGCGTCCCCTTGACCCCGGCTTCTCCCCAGGAGCTCGAGGGCCAGCTCGCCGCCCTGTCCGCCGTTCCCTATGATCTTGTGGAGTGGCGCGTCGATTATCTGCCGCCGGATCCGGATTTGTTGTCCCTATATCCCCGGATCCGCGGCGCCATCGGAGAAGCGCCCCTTCTCCTGACCTTCCGCTCGGCCCGGGAGGGAGGGCTGCGGACGTTGGACCCCCAGGCGTATATGGCCCTATATCAAAATATCCTGGATGCCGGCGCGGCGGATCTCATCGATCTGGAATGGGAGATGGGCCCTTCCGTCTGGCGACCCTTGATGGATGAGGCCGCCCGTAAGGGTGTTCTGTGCGTCTTATCTTACCATAACTTTCAGGAAACCCCCGATTCGGAGGTTCTCGAGGATCTCATGGGAAGGCTCGGCGAGGCGTCTCCGGATTTTGCTAAGGTGGCCTTCATGCCCCGTTCCGCTCGGGACGTCACGAATCTTCTCTCCGCTTCCGAGAAGTTCGGCAGACAGTGCCCCCGGACCCTATGGATCACCGTTTCCATGGGAGAACTGGGGAAGATCAGCCGGCTGGCCGGGTCGATTACGGGAAGCGCCATCACCTTCGGGAGCGCGGCAAGGGCTTCCGCGCCGGGACAGATCCCTGCGGAGACGCTGAAACAGATGCTGGAGCTTCTCGAACTCCCGCAGAATCAGGATTTGTTATGAAAAAAATATTAATGATTACCACCGGGGGCACCATCGCTTCCCGGCATACAAAAACGGGGCTCGCCCCCATGATCAGCGCCCGGGAAATGCTTGGATACGTGCCGGAGATCCGGGAATACTGCATCCCCGACACGTTGGAACTGCTGAATGTGGACAGTACCAACATCGCCCCCAAGCATTGGCTGCAGATGAAGAGCGCCATCGAAGAGCGTTATGATTTGTATGACGGTTTCGTTCTTTGTCACGGGACGGACACGATGGCTTATACCGCGTCGGTCCTGTCCTATCTCATCCAGGAGTCCCCGAAGCCCATCGTCATCACGGGTTCCCAGCGCCCCATCGATCAGGTGAATACGGACGCCAAGGGCAATCTCTCCGACAGTTTTCTTTACGCTTCGGATCCGCAAAGCTGCGGCGTGCAGATCGTTTTCGACGGCGAGGTGATCTTAGGGACCCGGGCGAAGAAGATGCACAGCAAGAGCTATCACGCCTTTTCCAGCATTAACTACCCCCATCTGGCGGTCATCCAGGAAGGACGCATCATCCGGTTTATCACCCCGCCCAAGGGCAGAGGGCCCGTCTTTTATCACGACCTCAACTCGAGGATCTCTATTCTCAAGCTCATCCCGGGAATGAACTGCGGCGCCCTTTCCTATATGCTGGAGCACAGCGACGCCGTTATCCTGGAAAGCTACGGGCTGGGCGGCCTGCCTGCCGGTCCGGAATATCCCTTTCGGGAGGAATTATCCCATTGGCAGGGACGGAATAAGACCGTGGTGATGACGACCCAGGTTCCCAACGAAGGGAGCCACATGCGGATCTATCAGGTAGGAAAAACCGCCAAAGAAGACTTTCGCCTGCTGGAAGCCTATGATATGACGCTGGAGGCGGTCGTTTCCAAGCTGATGTGGATCCTGGGACGCACCACGGATCCTGTAAAAGTACAAGAAATGTTTTATCACCCCATCGCGCAGGATCTTTTATTTCTCAGCGCCGGCGCGCAGGATATAGACTAATTCACAAAAGAAAGAGAGGCACATTCATGGGAGGATTTTTTGGAGTCGCGTCGAAGACCGATTGCGTGTTCGACCTGTTTTTTGGAACGGACTATCATTCTCATCTGGGCACACGCCGGGCGGGAATGGCCGTATACGGCAAGGACA
>CALWBZ010000029.1 GCA_944376225.1 uncultured Clostridia bacterium
ACCAGGTGGAGATTTCTGGGAAGAAGTATTCCTATCTGGACACGAGGGAGATCATCCTGAAACTAACGGTCTTCGGCCAGATTCCGCCCCACAAGGCCTTCAAAGAGCTCTTCCCGGGAAAAAAGGCAAAAATCTAAAAAAACAGGCGTGTGAGAGACGCCTGTTTCTGCTGTCTAAAAGGCCTGTCGGGCCTTTTTTTGCTGAAAAATTTATACGCAGCGGGGAAATTTTCCGGGCCGAAATCGGGACTTTGCGTACACCCGGATCCGTCCCTCATCACAAATCTGCTGGAATTTGGCTGTTTTACCTATTTGTTCCAATTTTTGTACGCAAGGGCGAGATTTGCCCCGGGGGAATTCGTCGAATGAGTATAAATGATACGCAACTCCCGGGTTTTCCCCGGCCGAACCCTCACCCTGCGTACATTTCACGGATCTTGACGGCGATGGGATCCAGCGTGTCGGACAGGCTGTCCGGCAGGGCAATCTCCAGATATTCGGGGTATTGTGTGTAGGGCAGGGGCACGCCGTCTTTTACGAGGGCAATCTCCTGGATGGGGAGGCCTTCCTTTAGAGGAGCCTGCAGACGGATCCGTCCCTCCGGGGGCCATCCCATGACGATGGCGTATAGATAAGGAGCCTTATAGGTATAGCGCACATCCTGGTTTGTGAGGGCGGAGATGGCGTCTTCTTTGGCGATGCCAGTCTGAAGCTGCTCGTTGATTTTTTTCTGATTAAAATCGGATTCGAGGATCTTTGTGGGCCCCTCTCCAAAGCAGGAGTAGGGACGGGTATCGTAGATGGCCTCACCCCATTGACGAAGCCAATCTCCGATATGAGTAAGTTCCCGCACGGCGTCAGGATGGATACTCCCATCGGCCCGGGGGCCTACGTTGAGCAGGAGGTTGCCGTTTTTGGAGACGATATCCGCCAACTGCTGCAGCACACGCCTCGCGCTCTTATAGGTGGGATTCTGGGTGATGCACCAGGTCACCTGATCCTCCAGGCGATCGTCCGTCTGCCAGGGGTTACCCGCGCTATTGGCAAAACGTCCGCACTCCAGATCCAGCACGCCCGCGTCCTCGGGGAAATCTGCCTGCTTATAGGTCAGGATACCGGAGGGAACCCGCTCATAGTAGTGACGGATCACCTCTTCTTTGAAAGACGAGGGAATGATATTGGCCCGGCTGTCGAAATAGACGGCGTCCGGCGCATAACCATCCACCACTTCCAAAACCTTGTCGCGCCAGGCAGTGCAGAAAGCCGCGTCGGGCAGGCGGTAGGGGGCATAGCGGTTGGTCTCCAGGGGCAGCGAGGGCCCATAATAGATCTCGTTGGCCGGGTCGTACACGTCGGCATCAGGATCCGTGGACATGAACCATCCCCAGAGCCACTGATGATGAAAGGTGGCCAGGGTACGAACTCCCCGAGCCCTTAGGGCGCGGAAGCATTCGCCCACCACGTCTCGATGGGGGCCGGTACGCACCGAGTTGATTGGATTCACACGGCTGTCCCAAAGAGAATAGTTGTCGGCGTGTTCGCTCACAGGCCCGGCATAACGGGCGCCGGCGAGAAGGGCCAGGTCGGCCCAGGCATCGGGATCGAAGGCTTCTCCCGTAAAAAGAGGAATAAAGTCCTTATAACCGAATTGGGACAGGGGGCCGAAGTGTTCCACATGGTACCGGTGTTGTTTCGTATGGGTGGCGTACATGTTTCGGGAGTACCATTCGTTCAGATACGCGGGGACGCAATAGGGGCCCCAGTGGAAGAAGAGGCCGAACTTCGCGTCCTGAAACCAGGAAGGGCAGGGATGTGTCATAGTTTCATTTTCTCCTTTGATCGGGATTTGGCCTGGGGAATCCGGGCGTACCGCTGATTGATTCTGGGCAGCAGCGTGGATACGGTGCGCAGCACCACGAAGAGCAGGGTAATCTCTACCGGCAATAAGGCCACGTTTTTCCAGACGCGAGAGGCCAGCAGAAGGATATAGCCGTTTCCGGTGAGGATAGAAAGCCAATAGGTATTGAGAAGGATGTTCAGGAAAAGGTTGACGATGATCTTGGCCAGGATGGCACGGGTCAGGGTGACATGATTTTTATAGAAGAACATGCCGTAGACCACGGCGCCCAGGATGGCGTTCAGCGTGAACCCGGGAAAGAAGGTGCCGTCGGGTTTGATCATGAACTTAATAATGTCGCCGAGGCCAGCGGTGAGTCCTCCCAATACCGGGCCGAAGATCATGCCCAGCATGGCGGTGGCCAGATAGGCGACGCCCAGTCTTAAAGTGGGCGAAAAGGAGATGGAGACGAAGGTGGACAATACGATACTGACGGCCAGCAGCATGCCGGCTCCCACCATATTGGGGAAGTGGAGCAGTTCACGGGCGCTGCCGCTAAAGATACCGGGCAGATCGCGAAAAAATTGTACGAAGTCTTTCATGCGGGGCCTTTTCAAGATGAATCCCAACCTTTCTCTTAACGTAATCGGACAGGATTCATTATAGCATAGGCCGGCGGGGAGCGCAACAAAAACAGGCGGTATAGATGGGACAGGTATTACATATATTGGAGTATTCGACGGGAAGGAGTGATGAAGATGCGCGTCTTTCGGGAGGTGGTTCCCCAGGAGAAAAAGGAAAGCCGGCCTGCGGTGCGGTATCAGGAGGCCAGAATCGAGAAAAAGATGGATGTTCCCCAGGTGCTGCAGCCTCGCTATACGAAAGAAGAATACAGAAGTCTTTATCGGAAACAGAGCGGAAACTGGCGGACATATTATGTGTTGGCCGCCTTAGTGTTGATCTGCGCGGGAATCGTATACTTAGCGTTTTTCTCCGACGGGGCGGAACAGGCCATGACACAGCAAAAAGAGCCCTCGGTGGCGGTCGATGAGCCTTCACAGGCCGAGGAAAGCGCCACTGAGGTGATGAATACGGCGATTCCTCAGAAGGTTCGCGTCCTCATCTCCGCGCCGGGCGGAGGGTATGCCCACGGTTCGGTCAGCATCCGGTGCGGTCAGGATTCTTGGCTTCAGGAGGACGATACGGTGAGCACCCTGACCGCCGATCAGGAGATAACTTTTGAGGCGGGGGTCTGGCCCTATGAAAGCGAGAGCGTGCGGTTTTACTCCGCGGACGACGAGGCTCGATTCACCATCACTTCCTTGACCAATTCCTTGGGGGATCCCCCCGCCTATCGGGGATGCATCGAGATCACACCCTGCGATGGCGGCTTTCGCGTTATTAACGAGATCTATCTGGAGCAGTATCTGTACGCGGTGATCACTTCGGAGATGCCGGAATCCTTCGGCTTGGAAGCCATGAAGGCCCAGGCGGTGTGCGCCAGGAGTTTCGCGGTGAAACAGTGCGCCTCGGGGAAATACGCCGAATACGGGGCAGACCTGGACGATTCGGTTTCCAGCCAGACCTATAACGATTGGCCGGAGACGGAGATGGCTATCCAGGCGGTGGAAGAGACGAGGGGGATCGTCCTCATGGAAGATGGGGAAGTGATCGCCGCCAACTATTTTTCCACTTCCTGCGGGATGACGGCGGACTACGCGGATGCCTGGCAGACTGAAGGGCCCAATTGCCTCAGCAGCCTGAAGGAGTACAGCTCCCCGGATTACGGAGATTTAAGCGATGAAGAGAACTTTAAGCAGTTCATCACCAGTACGGAGATCGAGGCGCCGGAGAAAGACACGCAATGGTTTCGCTGGCAGGTGACCATCACAAAAAGCGCCCTGATGGCGCAAATCGGATCGGTGCTCCCGGGACTGGGCGGGGCGTATGTGATGCAGCTTAACGCCGCGGAGAATCAGTTTGAAGCCTACGACGGGGGCGGCATAGGGGATCTTAAGGGAATCTATGTGTACCGACGGGCATCTTCCGGGCTGATCGGAGAGATATTGCTGGAAGGAAGCGAGAAGACGGTGAAGGTCAGCGGAGAATACAATATCCGCAGGCTTTTGGCTCCTGTGGACAGCACATTAACGCTAAACGACGGTTCGACCCGGGACGGGATGAGCGCCCTGCCCAGCGGCTTCTGGTATGCGGCCCATAGGGTGAGCGAAGAAGGAACGCTGGAATCGGTGACCTTCTACGGAGGCGGCTACGGCCATGGGGTCGGGATGAGCCAGGTGGGAGCCTGGAAGATGGCCGAGGCAGGGGCCGGTTATGAGGAGATCCTAAAACACTATTATTCAGGCATTACTGTCGGAGCCGCCGGATGAGACTTTGGCTTCCTGCCGCCGCAGTTTCTTGGTCTGGCGCTGCCTGGCCCGCAGCTGGCGGCGCGTCTGTCGGTAAGACTGGTACTCGGGGAGTTCCGCCATAACCGCGTTGAGCTCCATGCCCAGCATAAGGATGTATCCGAAAAGATAGAACCACAGAAGGATCGCGGTGAAACTGGAAAGTCCGCCGTAAAGGACGGAATAGCCGTTTCCGTTATTGACAAAGAAGGAAAAGACCTGGCTGACCACCAGGAGAGCCACCGTGGACAGGAGCGCGCCGGGAAGAGAATCCAGCACATGAACCTTCCTGATGGGCAGCACAGTATAGAGGCTCCAAAAGATAATCAACAAGATGATGACCGGGACGATCATGCGGCACAGGGTCCAGACCAGCTCCACCACCCGGTCGTCGAAACCGAGGGAATAAAACATGGCCCAGATGCGCTCGCCGAAAACGGTCATGACGAGGATGAGCACGATGCCGATGGACAGGAGGATGGTATATAAAATAGAATACAGGTATTTGAGGATGATGGAACGAGAATCCCGCTCCCGATAGGCCATATGGATTCCCGTCATGACAGAACGGATCATACGGGAGGAGGACCAGAAGACCATGAGGGCCGATAAGGAGAAGAGTCCCACGGATCCCTCCAAGCCCACCAGGACGCTTCGCAGGAGATCGATGCCCGATTGGGGCAGCGCCCCGGTGTTTTCGATCATGGTCAGAAGGCCCGGCAGATCTAAAAGATCCGTATTGCCGAGCCACATACTGATGAGCAGCAAAAAGGGGACGATGGACAGAATGGAAAAGAAGGCGATCTGCGCCGCGTAGGTGGATAGATCATCCCTCTTAAGCCGGCGGATATACGCCAGGAAAATCGTCTTAAACATGAGAAACCTCCATCCTGTTACAAAAAGTTTCTAGAATTATCATAACGGATTTGCATGAATCCGTCAAGTGTGATATAATAAAAAAGGGTTCTTGCCCAGATTGCTTAGGAAAGAGAGAGTATGCCGCATGCCGATCAAGATACCGGATCATCTTCCGGCGGCGGATGTTCTGCGCAAGGAGAACATCTTCATCATGCCGGAGGAACGGGCGATCCATCAGGACATTCGGGAATTGAGGATTCTGATTCTCAACCTGATGCCCTTAAAACAGCAGACGGAAACGCAGCTTCTGCGCCTTCTAGGGAACTCACCCAAGCAGGTGGAGATCACGCTGATGGCCGTTTCCTCCTATGAGTCCAGAAACACGCCCCAGGAATATCTGCTGGCCTTCTATCATACGTTTCAGGAGCTGAAAGATCAGAACTTCGACGGGATGATCATCACCGGCGCGCCGGTGGAGCACCTGGAGTTTGAAGAGGTGGCCTACTGGGAAGAGTTGAAGGAGATCATGGAGTGGAGTAAGACGCATGTGACGTCGACCCTGCACATCTGCTGGGGCGCTCAGGCCGGCCTGTACTATCATTATGGCATTCCTAAAAAGCCCCTGGATCATAAGATGTTCGGTGTTTTCTCCCACGAGAGAGTGCCGGAGACCTACAATATCATCAGGGGATTTGACGACGTATTCCTGGCCCCCCATTCCCGGCACACCTATACGCCGGAGGAAGAGGTGGCTAAGCACCCGGAACTCAAGGTGCTGTGCCGTTCCCGGCGCGCGGGGATCTACCTGGTCGCTTCGGAGAACGGGAAGCAGATCTTTGTCACCGGGCATTCGGAATACGACGACGATACGCTTAAGAACGAGTATTTTCGGGATTTGGAGAAGGGGCTGCCCATCGATCTGCCCTATCATTATTTTCCCGACGATGACCCGGCCAATAAGCCGAAAAAGACTTGGCGCTCCCATGCCAATCTATTATTTGCCAATTGGCTCAATTTTTATGTGTATCAGGAGACGCCATACGATCTCTCGACGAAGCAGGAAGAACACTCTACGTAATAGTATACGCGAACTCGGGTTCTGTCAGAACCCGGATAGGAGAGCAGGATGAGACTGGACGATCGCCATTTGTGCGTGGACGTAAAGCGGGCCGGGGAGCCCTACACCTACGGGTCTCTTCAGGAGGCGGCAAAGGCCGCGAAGGACGGCGCGACGATCTATCTGGCGCCGGATGTGTACTGGACCGACGACCCGGAGGATCCGAACGAGGAAAACCGTTTGATCGGCTTTCTTCTTACGCAGAACGGGCTGCGGCTCGTGGGGCTGGGAGAAAAGCCGGAGGATACGGTCGTCTGCGGAAACAGGGGACAGATGCACGGAGCATTGGGCAATTGGAATACGCTGGGCATCGCGGGGAGCGATTTCTACGCGGAAAACATCACCTTTGCCAATTATTGCAGCGTGGATCTGGTTTATCCCAGGGATCCTTCCAAGAATCGTCCCAAACGGACAGGCAGCATCACCCAGGCGCAGGTCATCATCCCTGTGGGAGAGCCCGATCGCTGGGTCTTCCAGAACTGCCGTTTCGTCAGCCTTCTCAACGTGTTTTCCTATAATCGCAAGATGAAGCGGGTCTATTACAAGGATTGTTTTTTCCAATCGACGGACGATTCCATCGGGACGGGAGAGGTAAACGTCTTTGATCGCTGCCGGTTCGACTGGTATGCCAATCATCCTTCCGGAAGCGCCTGCGAGACGCTTCTGGTATACGCCGGATGCCATTTTGAAGGAAAGCTTCTGTATCCGGAGATGGACGATAAGGTGTACTTGTCGAAAAGTTCGCCCAGGTCCATTGCCGTATTGGATTGCAGTCTGTCCGGCAATGTGAGCGAGGTGTGGTGGCATGTGCGTCCCCATCCGGCCCAGCGGGGATATACGTATCATAATACGTTTCCCGTGCAGGGAGGGGAGCTTCCCTACACGATCGCATTGGAGGATCATCCGGAACTCCTTAAGGCCTTTAAGGTGGGGAACAGATATAATATCTGGAACCTGCTGCGGGGACATGACGACTGGGATCCCGCGGGACAGCGGGAGGAGATGGCCGCGTACGGCCGAATTCCCTGGCGGGTGAAGCTCATGCCGGAAGAGGGAGAGGTCGCCCCAAGCGGGAGTCTGCGGATTGACGCCATACAGTATCTGTCCCGGGAGCCTTTGACTTGGCGGGTTGATCCCCCGGACGCGGCCTCTATCGAAGAGGACGGAGAAGGCGGAATCCTGCTGAAAAATCGCCAGAGAGAGCCTTACCCCTGTTCGGTGCAAGTCACCGCGACGACGCCTCAGGGCCTTGAGGGAGCGGGACAATATGTCCTCGACTTTTCCAGGCGGCCCGCGCCCGGCTTTAAGGAACGCCCTGCGTTAAGGAGGGACGGTTCTAAGCTGCGGGCGGAGTATTGTCTGGATCAGGGCGGAGAAGATGTTTCCCACATCCTGTGGTATCGCGACGGCGTATGGGTCGCCTCGGGCGGAAAAACTTATGCCCTGACCTACCTCGACACAGGAGCCAAGCTGTGGGCGGAGGTGCGTCCACAGACGGCGGATCGTCTGATGGGAGAGGGCGTAACTACGGAGCCTTTTTTGGTGGAAGGAGAGTTTCCCCTGCGGTATGAGACGGATTTTTCCGATCTTCCCGTCGGCGATGCTTTGGCGGTGACCGATGAGTCGGATGTGCCCCGTTATCCCGAGGAACCTTTACGGGAGGGCGTCTGGCAGATCGGCGCGGAGCGCCCCGCGGGCTACCCGGACGAATTTCTGTGGTATCCCAAGGCGAACCCCTCAAAGCCGTGGACCTACGGGCCTTGCAGCAGCGAGGAGGATCTGGAAACCCTGGGGCTTCTTACCACACACCGGGGATGCCGACTGTTGTTCCCGCAAAAGGAACGGTACAGTTATCAGGCGCAGACCTGGGTGATCCGGCCGGAGAAGACGGCGGGACAGGGCTTTAACAGTCCTACCGGTCAGTTTCTGGATCTGTGGATCGGCCTGGACGCTCATCGGAAGACCGGCTACGGCCTTCATATCGAGCGTACGCCGAAATACAGCGACGGCGTGGATTTCCAACTCTACGCCTATGAGAACGGTGAAGGTCATCCCATAAGCGAGGCTGTATCCGCCGGGTGTTTCCGGGGAGAGTGTCGTATCCGGCTCATACTGAGAGAAGGAATCCTTTACGCGGATTGTGATTGTTCTCTGCCGCCCCTCGCGCCCCAGCAGGCCGCGGGGCTGGCGTCGGAAGTCCATCTGAGAGCGCCTGTAGGGCCTATAGCCGCCTCCGGATGGGGATGCCGCTATACGGGCGGGCCTCATGAAGGCGGACGGCTGCTCTTTCGGTCGTTTTCCTTTGAAGGCGCATAAACTCTTACTTTCTAATCCAGTATGACCTCATCGGGATTCTCTTCTATGTGTAACTCATTGAACCCGACATGTATGACTTCAAAAGAGGAATGAAGAGCGTTCGGAATCACGGGGAGAGGAGGAATGTGGATGTGTCAAGGAAACGGAGGCAATATACGTATATTACCGAAGAAGAAATCCGAAAGGCCTATGCGGATTGGGAAGAGAACGCATCCTCTCATGCCATGAATCAGGAATTGGAAGAAGCCAACCGCTGGGCGGCCATGCACGGAATCCAGACACCGCACGTTTCTCAGAGAAGAGGAAGAATACGGTGTACTTTTTCTGTTCGTCAGGAAACCTCGAAACGAGAAAACCGCAGGCGATTCCGTCCCGTACTACAGCTTGCCTCCGTGCTGATCATCCTCTTTATGGGAGGCTGGTATATGCAGACGGACCCCGTTCGAGGAGCCCGAGTCGGAATCATGGATTTA
Source organism: uncultured Clostridia bacterium (assembly GCA_944376225.1). GTDB lineage: Bacteria > Bacillota > Clostridia > Lachnospirales > Bianqueaceae > Faecimorpha. Next base: position 9,009 of record CALWBZ010000029.1, read on the forward strand.
TTGGTCGGGCAACACCGGGATAAATACGTGTTTCAGATGGAGCATGGTTCCGAGATAGAAAACTGGAAAGAGATAAGACCCGGGTATATACCGGAAGGGTTTGAGCTTGTGAGCGAGGAAGAGAGCTTAAATAAGGTCATATTGAATTATAGCAAAGAAAAATTATTCATAGATTTGATGATCTCAACAGATGAAAAAATAGTTGCATATGTGGAAACATCGGGTGAAGTGTATGATTATATATACTTGCCTGATGGAAATGTTGCAACTGTATATAAACAAAATGATGTATATTCAATGAAATGGATTTTGGAGAACGTATATATTGTAATAATTGGAAATATTTCAGAGGATGTTCTCTACTCAGTTGTAGAATCAATTGGTGTTGTGGAGGTAATAGTATGAAGAAAATAGTATGGATACTTATTATGGCTATTTTTGTGGGAAACAATTTATCGGTATCTGCTGAAGAAATTAGTCCTTATAGTACAAATATTTTAGAACTAAATGCAAGTATATCAGATGGTGGTAGTTTTTTACAAGGATCAGCTTCCGTAGCTTTCACAGGGAGCGATTGTCATGCGATATATGAGTGTTCATTACAATACAAGGCCTCTACTGGTGTTTGGACGACCGCAAGTAGTATTCACGTTGTTAGATCTTATGATCCAGGAAGGCTAAAATTGTTAACGGATAATTACTATGGCCTCTCCGTAGGTACGCAATATCGTTATCATGTATACATGCGGGTGATTGGCTCAAGTGGATATATTGTGGACGCGGATGTCGTAAACAGTTCCGCCATCACGTATGTAGGTTAATGCGGG
>CALWBZ010000030.1 GCA_944376225.1 uncultured Clostridia bacterium
AGAAATAGACGCCGGGAGTGTGGTGTAACTGTGCGAAACCGTTGTAGCGGGTACCGTAAAGAAGCATCGAGACCTCATGATCTCCTGCGGGCAGGTTCGGTAAGGACAGCGTATAGGGAGAGAAGACGATATTTCCTTTCTCGACTCCGTCAACGAAGACCTTGATCAATCCGCCGCGATAGCGGGGAACACGCAGCGTCAGGCCGCCTTGCGTGCGGACGTGCATCTTATATAGAAGATTTCCGGTGTAAAAGGGCAGTCCCTGGGTCGTGATGTCGCCGAAGCCCAGACGACGTACAGGGGATATGATGGTTTTCTGGGTACCGTTTAACCTTACGCCGAAATCCCCTAATAAATAGAATGCTTCCAGATTAGTACGAGGGCCGATGGGCACGGTGATTTCCAAAATATTACGTCCCGGATGCAGAGGAGGCAGCAAAATGGTGTGAATATCCTCATCCACATACCAGCCGTCCGCGATAGATGGAACGGGCTGGCCATTGAGAATTACGGAAGTATGCTCTTCGTCCTCGAGGGCCAGATGAGGAGCAGAAACGTCGATCTCGCTGAAAAACGTGAAACGCAGGGTCAGATGGTCCTTGGCCTCCTCTTCTTTTAACAGGTAGGGCTGTACCACCTCTTTGCGGCGGACAGGAATGCCCAGCAGATTACGCACACGGTTATCGATGCGCAGGATCTCATCCTCCGCCTGAAAAGCGCTTCCGTTAAAAGAATACTCCGCCATATCTAAAAGCAGCATGTTCGGCTCTTTCAACTCCACCGTCACAGGTCCCAGATAAGTATCCGGATTTTGCAGACGAACGGGAAGCAGAGGAGCGCCTTCATCGGTTCCCGCCTCCAAGCGTAGAAGCAGACTCTCATGGATATACCATTGCCGCTCCAGGATCGTCTGTCCGTTTTGATAGCGGGCGGGCAGAGGGGTGATTTCCCCGGTGAGCGTATTATACTCGGTCAGCTTATACTCGCCCTTTAGCATGAGGCGAATTTTTCCGGCGTCATCCACGTCCGGACAGGTGGGATTCTTGCCATTAGCAAGAAACAGCCATTGACAATCCTGATCCTTTCGCAGCTGATAGAGGATTCGATTCTCCCGGCTGCCGTTTGCCTTACGGATATCCACCAGGCGGAAGGGTTCCAGAGCGTTAAGGATGGATGTGGGCTCCAGGCTGACATGAACGGATTTTTCAAATAAAGCCCTAGCGCGCCTATCAGGCAGCGCGTCCACATGATCCGGAGCGTCGCCGGCAAAGATCAGGCAGCCGCCCTGGTTACGGAAAGCCTCTAAGCGATCCAATGTGGTAGAACGGAGCGTGCGGCACTGGGATACGATGACGGCGTCATACTGCATCTGTCCTACGCGGAGAGGGTTCCCGCCTTCCGCGCATAGGGATGGAAGGGTTGCCTCGCAGATATAATCAAAATCGATGGATCCGAAAAGCAGATTCTCGCACAGAGACTGAAAACCTTCTTCCAGTTGCTCCCTGAGCGCGGCGGTCTGCTCGGAAGGGCCCCAATAGAGCCAGTAACTTTCGATGGGGTGAACGACGGCCACGCGCGCCACGGCTTTTCCCCGGGTCATGGCCGTGTTCAGGCGGGCAAAATGATCCTCCACCAGAGAGAATTGATCCCACCAGGGAGATTGATAACCGATGGAAGCCGGATAATCCCGTTTCGCCTCTCCTTTCATGGTCATCCAGGTAAGATGAGGAACGCGAATGGTCACCCCCAGAGCCGCCTGCCAGTCGCCTTGCAGCTTATAGCCGCGGAAATCATAGTCCCATCCCGTTACACCGTAAAGTTCGGAAAGCATGGCCGGAGAGCCAAGCTGGTGAACCATGGACTGGGCCTGTTTCGCGGTGGTATACTCGTGAAAATCGCAAAGCATATCGATGCCGGGAATGCCAAAAGAAGGATAGCAGCGCATGGCGTCTCCCACTTCCTGTGTCTGAGAAAGCAGAGTGGGTTCTCCCATGACATGACCGGTCAAGGCGATACCGTGCTCACGGCACCAGGCCCCGATCTGTCCCGTATAGGCGGAGGCAAAAAGGTCCGCCACCAGATTATGAAAACGATAACGCGCTTGGGAGAGCTTTCCTTCCGGCAGTTCCCAGAAGAGCTGGGGCAGTACATCCAGTATATCCTGCCCGTAGCGTTCTTGATAAAGATCCGGAAGACGGCGAGTCCAGGGCAAGATCACGTCCTTTTGTTCCAAAGCGAAATCGAGGGTATCTTTTGTGGGAAATTGGGGTTCATCGGTAAAGATCGCCGGAACGGTATCTCCGAAGTCTTTTCCGATAGCCTTGTAATAGGCGTCATGAGTAACATGAATAAAATCCGCGATGGCATCCGGATTCAGGGTATCCACATAGGGTGCGTCATTAAACCAGGGATCCGCCGCGGCGAATTCCATATAAGCATACCATTTGGTTCCCGCCGCCGTATCTTCCGAGGAAATACGACGAGAGCTCTTCAACGAACCATCCTCATTCAGCAGGACGTCATAGACGGCCAGCAGTTCGCCGTTATCCTGCCTGTGGGAATTTCGTCCACGGCCCGGTTCCGACTTTCGGGCCTTGTGGGGTCTGTCCGAAGTATAGGGCTGTATGGTAAAAAGCAGGGATTTGCAGGCGTTTTCAGGCTTTCCGGCGGTAACCTTACCGCCCGCGGCGCCGGAAGGCCAACGGTCTTCGTCATAGAGCCAGGCAAGCATGTGTTCTTCTTTGGCCTTGGCGATACAGTCTTTGATATGGCCCATAAACTCCTCGTCCAGGTAGGGGCTGTCCATACCGGTACGCACATGCATATGAAAACCGCCCATACCCATCTTCTTCAGCATCTCGATTTGTTTATGGAGTTTTTCTGTGGTCAAACGGGTATTCCAGGCCCAGAAAGGCGTTCCTCTGTACTCGCTGGTAGGATTCTGGAATAGGGCAGGCGATAAATGGGACTCATTATTCTTAGGATATAGCATGATTTCTCCTTTCAGTTCTGATTCTTCAAACGGCGAACCATCGCGATATCGGCGGGACAAAAACTCTCCGGAACCAGATCCCCAGGATGGACCCATTTGAGTTCAGAATGAACACGGATCTCGGGTTCTCCCTTGCGGATATGCGCGTTGAAAAAATGAAAACAGATCGTCCGATCCGGATAAGAATAGGAAAGGCGTTCATACAAACCGTCCGAAACGATTTCGATTCCAAGCTCTTCCCGACATTCCCGGATCAGGCAGTCCTCGGGCGTTTCTCCCTCTTCTTGCTTTCCGCCGGGGAATTCCCATAAATAAGCGCAATTTCCGCCGGGACCTCTTCGGCAGATTAAAATTTGTCCTTCCGTGTCTCGAATGATGGCAGCGGATACTTGTAACATGGTGCATGTCCTCCTCCCGTGCCATCATCATAGCACTCCCATAAAAACTTTGCAAGCTTTTTCAAAAAGGAGTTCTATTTTCCAATATCTGGAATATATATGAAATGTGACTTGTTCCAAAACACCAAGAGAAAGGAAGAGAAACCATTGTCAGAACAAATTATAAAAAACAATGTGGCGGAGTTGATCGGCGTCGTCAAGACCGGTTTTACCTTTAGCCACGAGATCTACGGGGAAAGCTTCTACAGCTTTGTAATGGAGGTGGCGCGGCTGTCTAATTCATCGGATCAGATACCTATGTTGGTGTCGGAACGGCTGATGAACGTGCAGGAATCGATGGAGGGGAAACGTCTGGCGGTACAGGGGCAATTTCGTTCCTATAATAAACACACGGGAGGCAAGAGTAAGCTGCTGCTCTCGGTATTTGTACGGGAATGGGCGCCGGCGGATCCGGAGGATCCGAGAAACCCGAACAGCATTTTCCTGGACGGATTTATTTGTAAAAAACCCATGTATCGGACCACGCCATTAGGGCGGGAAATCACCGATCTACTGATCGCGGTGAATCGTCCTTACAATAAATCCGATTACATTCCCGCCATCGCGTGGGGGCGCAACGCGAAATTCGCGGAAACGCTGCAGATTGGCCAGAGTATCAAGATTTACGGGAGGATTCAGAGCAGAACCTATCAGAAAAAAATCAGCGAGAACGAGACGGATCTAAAGACCGCCTATGAGGTGTCCATCTCTAAGATGGAAGTGGAGAGGCTTCAGGAGGCTTCAGGAGAATAAAGATTTTGCAAAGTAGGACTGCAGCAAAATGATCTGATTCAATTCTGCTGCACCACGCTCTATGATTTGTGTTTTCCCGGGAAGTGATGTGCATCCTCACTTTCCGGGATTTTTATGTTAAATTAATCGATTTTCCCCGGAAAATGATGTCGAGCTTCAGCTCATTCCTCGGTTTTTATGTTAAATTAATCGATTTTTCACCGAATTTGATGAAGAGCTGAAGTGAGCGCTGGCGTACTAAATGCGACAACCCCTTTCCCCAAATGATGATTTGTGGTATAATA
>CALWBZ010000031.1 GCA_944376225.1 uncultured Clostridia bacterium
GGAATGTGGGCATTCAAAACCCAGATACTTCTTCCGGAACCTCCCTCTATACCACTTGGCTGGTTCGCGACGCCTGCGTCGCCACCAGCGGCGATTACGAGCGGTATTTCGAGGTGGACGGCGTTCGTTATCATCATATCATCGATCCCGAAACCCTATATCCCGCTTCCCGCTATCGCGGCGTCAGCGTACAATGCGCGGACGCCGCGGCGACAGACATGCTGTCCACGGCTCTGTTTATTCTGCCCCGGGAAGAGGGAGAGGCCTTAGCGGCGCGGTATGACGCCAAGGTCCTCTATATCGAATGACCCTTATCCGCCCCGTTTGGGGCCCCACCGCTTTTCCCTGGGGTCTTGACACAGGCAGGACGGGGGATCCAGATCCACCAGAATAAAGTCGCATCCGATTCGGTAGATCATATCCCAGGGAACCCGGTACTCCGTATCCCGTCCTCCTAGGCCAAAAAACTTGGCCGGGCAGCTGACAAAAAAGGCGCAGATCTTGCCGCAGGCCAGATCCATTTCCAGGTCGAAGACGTATCCCAGCCGGGCGCCGTCTCGGATATTAATCACTTCTTTTTCTTCCAATTCGTCCAAACGAACCATTTTCTCGCTTCCTTACAGGGGTGTTTATCATATCCTATGCGAACCGGGTTGTATTCTTTCAGGAGGGTTTTCTATGTCATGTATTTTCTTTATCATCGGCCTCGTCTTGGCGGCCTTTGATCTATATATCAACACGACGGACATCTTGGTGGACGCGGCGGGCTTTTTCCTGATCCTGGCCAGTCTCCTGCCTCTCATGATTCGCCGCCGTCTATCCTTCGTTCATCTAACCTGGCCTTTAGGCGCTCTGCTATGCAGTATTCTTCTCCTTTTTCCCGATAACTACCTGCGTTTCGTCTGTGTCTTGGGGCAGAATCTATGCTTCTGGCTGCTCATGTGGGCCTTGGGAAGGCATATGTTTTCCGACGCCGCAAAAGGCTCCAATGGGCGGATCCTCTATCAGAGCTATCTTACGGCCCATCTTTTTCTCATGATAAGCAAGACCTTCGGCGGGCTGCTTAGCGTCGTGGAGATCCTAGGGATTTTGGTCCTCTTCTTTCAGGTTCTCCTGCTGATCTTTGAAATCATCATCACCTGGCGGCGCTGGCCGCTGCGGATGATGGATTAATATCTATATATAAGGGGGTTTAACGATGTCAATGACACTGGGCGCACAGCTCTATACGGTGCGCGAATTCACCAAGACGCCGGAAGGGATCGAAAAGACCCTGCGCCGCGTCAAGCAGATGGGCTTTCGGACGATTCAGATTTCCGCTTTCGGTCCGGTAGATCCCAAACTGCTGGCAGACTGGATCCATGAGCTGGATCTTTACGTCTGCGTCACTCACAATTCCTTTGATCGCCTAAAGAACGATCTGCCGGCGCTGATCGCCGAACACCGCCTGATGGGCTGCGATACCATCGGGCTGGGCGCCATGCCGACGGAGTACCGTAACGACGGGGAAGCCGGATTCCTTCAGTTTATTAAGGACATCGGCCCCATCGCCCACGCGATCCGCGAGGAAGGGCTCCAGTTTGCCTATCACAATCATAATTTCGAGTTCGCCCGTTTCGGGAGTCACACGGGGATGGATCTTCTCTATGAAGCCACCAATCCGGAGGAGTTTCATTTTATTCTGGATACCTATTGGCTCCAGATGGGCGGCGTGAATCCTCCGGATTATATCCGCAGGGCCGCCGGCCGCATGAAGGTCTGCCACTTTAAGGATTTCGCGGTGGACGGATTCACTCCCCGATTCGCGGAGGTGGGCGAGGGCAATCTGGATCTTCGCGCCTGTTACCGGGCCTGTAAGGAAGCGGGAGTAAAGGATATCGTCATCGAACAGGATATCTGCCCGAGAGATCCCTTCGATTCTCTGGCCATCAGTTTCACAAACCTGAAAAGACTGGCCGCGAAGGAGGAAGGATCATGCTGAAAGAAAGGCTGAGCGGCTTCGCGGACGAGATCTCCCCGGATCTTAACGTACAAATGGAGGTCCTCGATTCCCTGGACATTCATTACATCGAGATGCGCGGTGTGGACGGCCGCAACCTGTGCGATTACACTCTGGAAGAGGCCCGAACCGTCAAAAAGAGACTAGAGGAGCGCGGCTTCGCCCTCTCCGCCGTGGGCTCCCCCATCGGAAAGATCAAGATTTCCGATCCTTTCGAGCCCCATTTTGAAAAATTCTGTCATGCCTGCGATCTGGCGGAACTTTTCGAGACGCCCCGTATTCGCGTCTTTAGTTTTTATATCCCCCAGGAAGAAGATCCCGCCCTTCATCGGGATGAGGTGCTGCGCCGCCTGTCCGCTATGGTAGAGGAGGCGAAACGGCGGGGGCTGCTTTTGCTGCATGAGAACGAGAAGCACATTTACGGCGATACGCCGGAACGATGCCTGGATCTGATGCGGGAGTTTTACGGCGATCATTTTCAGGCGACTTTCGACCCGGCCAACTTCGTCCAGTGCCAGGTAAACGTATATCCCCATGCTTATGAGCTCCTGGAACCCTATATCGCCTATATGCACATCAAAGACGCGCATTTATCCGACGGTACGGTGACTGTGGCCGGCAGAGGGGACGGAGGCGTAAAGGAGATCCTGTCCCGCCTTTCCCGGAAGAATTTTGAAGGTTTCCTGTCCCTGGAGCCCCATTTGACCGATTTCGTAGGCTTTCAGGATCTGGAGCAGGAGGATGAGGTCGGAGTCAAAGAGGACTCCGGCATTGGCGCGAAGCTGTTTGCTGCCGCCGCGGCCGCGCTGCGGGGGCTCTTAGAAGACATCCGGAAGGAGGAACCGTAAATGAAGAAAGTTCGTTTTGGCGTCATCGGCATCGGAAACATGGGAACGAGCCACAGCGAGAAGCTGGACCGGGGCGTCGTGCCGGAGATTGAGCTGACCGCGGTCTGCGATCTAAAGGAGGATCGCCGCCAATGGGCCAAGGAGCATCTGAGCTCCTCCGTTCAGGTCTATGGGGATCCCGAGGAGATGATGAGCAAGGCTCCCTTAGACGCGGTGATCGTGGCTACTCCCCATTATGATCATCCCCGTCTTGTCATGGACGCCTTTCGGCATGGGCTTCACGCCATCACCGAGAAACCCGCGGGGGTCTACACCTCCGCCGTGCGGGAGATGAACGAGGCCGCTAAGAAGAGCGGAAAGCTTTTCGGCATCATGTATAATCAACGGACGAACCCGGTCTACGGCAAAGTCCGGGAACTTTTGGCCAGTGGAGAAATGGGAGAGATCAAACGGGTGGTATGGCTCATTACCAACTGGTATCGTTCCCAGAGCTATTATAATTCCGGCTGCTGGCGCGCTACCTGGGAGGGGGAGGGCGGCGGCGTGCTGCTCAATCAATGCCCCCATAACCTGGATCTTCTGCAATGGATCGCCGGCATGCCCTGCGGCGTGCGCGCCTTCATGAAATACGGCTGCCACCGGGAGATCGAAGTGGAAAACGACGTGACCGCCTACCTGGAATACCCGAACGGGGCCACCGGCCTTTTCGTTACCTCCACCCATGAGACGCCGGGAACCAATCGCCTGGAAATCTCCGGCGACCGCGGGAAAATCGTGGTGGAAAACAACAAGATTACCTTCTTCCGTACTCGGATGGGGGAAAAGGAATTTAACGAGACGTGGACCGGCGGTTTCGGCACGCCGGAGTGCTGGGAAATCCCGATCGAGCCCGCGAAGTCTCCGGCGCTCACGGAACATATGGGGATTTTCGCGAACTTCGCTTCCGCCATTCTTCACGGAACGCCCCTTCTGGCTCCCGGAGAAGAGGGAATCCTCGGCCTGTCCATCTCCAACGCCATGCACCTGTCTGACTGGACGGGGCAGACGGTGGATCCCATGCATCTGGATGAGGCGCTGTTCAAAAAACTTCTGGACGAGAAGATTGCCTCCTCCACCATGCATAAGGAAGATACAAACGTGACCTTAGACGTCACGGGAACCCATTAAATCTTAAAAGAAAAAGAGACCGCGTCCGTCAAAAGGCAGACACGGTCATACGAAAAGCCCTGTTCGGTACAAGACTGAACAGGGCTTTTTATCCCCAAAATCCAATTCTTAAAGATCCTCCAAAAACTCCGGCGTCAACGCTTTCACGATCTCTGTTACGGCTTTGGCCGCCTGCTCGAGATCCCTCATGGCCGCGAATCCCTGGGGAGTATGAACATACCGGCTGGGTATGGATACGGTAATCGACGGGATTCCCTTCTGCATGGAATGGTACACGCCGCCGTTGGTTCCTCCGCCGCTGCGCACCGCCGTCTGTATGGGAATCTCCTTCGATTGGCATACTTCCATGGCAAACCTCGCCAGCCGAGGATGAGTAATCATCGACACATCCAGGAGACGGATCATCGGACCCTTTTTCATGGCGGACTGCACAGCGTAATCCGGTGTGAAGGTATCGTCCGCGGGGCATCCTTCAAAGCCCAGGGTAATCGCCGGATCGATACGCCGGGCCGCCACCCGCGCGCCCCGGCCGCCCACTTCTTCCTGGCTGGAGAGCACGCCGATCACGTCCACTGAGAGTTCTTCTTCAGCCAATTCCCTCATGGCTTTTAGAAGGGCCAAACATCCTACGCGGCAATCAAAGGCTTTCCCCGTCATGATCCCGTGCGCGGGATCCGCCTGAAAGGCCACTGCCGGCGCCACGGGGTCTCCTACCTGAACGCCAAAGACTTCCCGCGCCTCCTGATCGGATACGGCGCCGATATCGATGACCATGTCCTTGATATGAGGCATCCGGTTCGCCTCTTCCGCCGTCATGAAATGTACGGGCTTCGCCGCCACAATGCCCGGGATATATTCTCCCTTCTGATTGCGCACATAGACCTTGGTTCCGGGAATCGACGATTCGTTCCAACTGCCCAGGGGCAGGAACTGAAGCGTTCCGTTGGGCTTGATAAACTGCACCATAAATCCCACTTCATCGCTGTGAGCATCCAGCATCACCAGGGGCTTATCCCCTGTGTTAGCGCGCCGCTTAATGTAGAGATTGCGAATATTATCCTCTTCTACGTCCGCGAAATCCTCCGCGTACTCCTTGGCCACTCTCGCCACGTCCTCCTCAAACCCCGAAGGCCCAAAGGCGTTCGACAGCCTTTCCATCCATTCCAAATCTTCTTGTTTCAAGGGGTCTCTTCCTCTTTTCTGTTCTTTTTGACCGCCGTGCCCAGTCCCCGTTCCGTATCCTCATACTGCCGCTCCGTCTTCCGATAACTAAGGGGGGATTCACCGGAGATCTTCCGAAACACCCGTCCGAAATGGGTCATCGTTCCAAAACCTACCATCTGGGCGATCTGCGCCACGGGGTAACTCGTTTTATATAGGAGTCTTTGGGCTTCTTTAATCCGAACATTGCTTAGATATTCCACAAAGGTAAAGCCCGTCACTTCCTTAAAGGCATGACTCAGATAGAACTTACTGATATAAAATTCACGGGAAACGCTTTCCAGAGAAAGATCCTCCGAATAGTGCAGATTAATGTAATTTAGGATTTCAAAGATCCGCTTATTCGCCTTGCGCAGCGAATCCTCCGCTTCCTTGCGCCACGCGTCCCGATTGCGAGCGGCGAATACCAGGATCTGCAAGACATAGGCTCGCACCTGCAGTTCATAACCCGGTTTTTTCTGCCGAATTTCCTGGTACATGCGGCCGGCCAGATCATCCATATACTCCTTGTCGGCTCCGGTGAAGGACAGGATCAGGCTCCCCTCTCGAAACAGTTCCGACAGCAGGTTCGTAAAATGCCCGGATCGTTCCTGAATCATATGATCATATACATTGACCAATACGCGATGATGGAACTTCTCCATGGTCTCCAGAGTGCGGTGAAGTTCCCTTTTATCCACCAGAACCAGGTCTCCCGCCTTGACATAATAGGTATTATTCTTGATGAAATAATACCGGCTTCCGCCCAAAAGGTAGTACACTTCATAGAAATTATGAAAATGCTGATAGGCCATTGTATACGATCCGCTGCGCTGCGCGAAGGATACCAGCATGCCGTCCGGATCCGAATAGGAGCAATTGTTTTCGTAATCGCTCTCTAGCAGTTGTTCTTTTTCCACAACAATCTCCTCTAAAAAAGACCGGCTGTCCAAGCAGACAGCCGGTAAAATGGTTTAATAAGAAACGGGGATTCTTATTAAAACGAGGTGAGCAATTCTATCGCTTCGCGATAGAAGACAATTGTAGTATAGCATTGCCATCTCGGTCTGTCAAGCTTTTTGCGATGGTTTTTTTCTTTTTCTTTATACTTTTGTCAAAAAGACCTTATATGCACGGTATGCCTCATAGATATCCGCCTTTGAAGCGACCTCAAAAGGCGCGTGCATGCTGTGCAGCGGGATTCCCATGTCGATGACGTCCATGGACATCTGCGCCGGGATATAGGCGATGGTTCCGCCGCCGCCCTGGTCTACCTTGCCCAGTTCGCCCATCTGAAAGGCGATGCCCTCCTCATCGAACAGCTTTCTGAGCTGCGCGATATACTCCGCGGAGGCATCGTTGGAACCGCTCTTTCCTCGGGAACCCGTATACTTAAAGAAGGCCGGCCCGTATCCAAAGAAGGGCGTATTATTCTTCTCGCTCACCGAGGGGAAATTGGGATCAAAGGCCGCGGATACGTCGGAGGACAGCATCTTGGAAGCGGCCATGGCTCTGCGCAGCTTCATCTCGGAATATACGCCGTTTAGCTCCATCACTTCCGCGATTACGTTTTCAAAGAAGCGGGAGTGCATACCCGTTGCTCCTACGCTGCCGATCTCCTCTTTATCAGTCAACACCGTTACCAGCGTCCGATCCGCCGCCGGACAATCCATCATGGCCATAAAAGAAGTATAACCACATATCCGGTCGTCATGGCCGTATCCTAGAATCATGCTCCGATCCAGCCCATAGTCCCTGGCCGCGCCGGCGGGAACGATCTCCAGCTCCGAAGAAAGAAAATCCTCTTCCTCCATGCCGTATTTTTCCTGTAAAAGCTTTAAGACATGCTTTTTCACCGGGTTTTCGCCCTCTTCCTCTTCGGGAATGCTGCCCACGCACACGTTCAGATCCTCGCCCCCAAAGGCTTCACCCAGCTTCTTTACCGCCTGATCCTTCCCCAGATGGGGCAGAATGTCGGAAATCCCCAGAACCGGATCCCCAGGGTCCTCTCCCAAGACGACTTCTTCCCTCGTTCCGTCCTTCTTCACGATGACGCCATGCAGCGCCAGGGGAAGGGTAACCCATTGAAACTTTTTAATGCCGCCGTAATAGTGGGTCTTCAGCATCGCCAACCCGGAATCCTCATACAAAGGATTGGGCTTCAGATCCAGACGCGGAGAATCGATGTGCGCGCCCAGAATGTTCATGCCCTCTTCGATGGGCGTCTTGCCCACCTGTACCAGCACCAGCATCTTGCCTCTATTGGAGGCGTATACTTTATCTCCGGCCTTAAGGCTCTCTTTTTTCGCGATCTTATCGTCCAGATTCTCATATCCGTAGGCCTCGGCTCGCTTGACCATATCGGTTACGCATTCTCTTTCTGTTTTGCAAGCGGACAGATGTTCCTTATATCCTTCACAGAACTCCGTCATCGCCTTCTTTTGCTCTGGCGAGTAAGTTTCCCATAATGTTTTTTTACCCATGACTTCTTACCTCCTCTTACAATCGATCGGACGAAACCCGTCCATGATCTAGTATAATCCCAAATGAAAAATAACGCAATACCGATTTTTATAAACTAATCTTGCGATTCCCCTCTGTTGCGTGTATAATGAAATTACAGCGGCGCATGGCGCCGCATACTTTCAGAAAAGAGGGATGAAATGCGAGAAATTGCATGGAATACAATTCGAGATACCGTCGCTTCCCTGGCCGTTCGGGCGAATACGGTATTGGATGCAAAGGTAGAAGAGGCGATCCGCCAAGCGCGAAAGACAGAGGAATCGCCCGTGGGCCTCTCCATTCTTGATCAGCTCCTGGAAAACGGCCGGATCGCCCGGGAGACGGCCACGCCCATCTGCCAAGATACCGGTCTCGCGGTGGTGTTTGTCACCATTGGCCAGGAGGTTCATGTCACGGGAGGAAGCCTTGAGGCCGCCATTCACGCTGGCGTGGCCAAAGGATATACGGAAGGGTATCTGCGCAAATCCGTCGTGCGGGATCCCCTGGATCGTGTGAATACGGGGGATAACACCCCCGCGATCATTCATTACCGCATTGTCCCCGGGGAAGAACTGACCCTGACCGTGGCCCCCAAAGGTATCGGCAGCGAGAACATGAGCCGTATTTTTATGCTTAAGCCCTCCCAGGGCCTTGCGGGCATCCGACAGGCGGTCTTAGACACGGTGGAAGCCGCGGGCAGCAACGCCTGCCCTCCCCTCGTCATCGGCGTGGGCGTGGGCGGCAATTTCGAGAAATGCGCCGAGCTGGCGAAGGAAGCCCTGCTGCGTCCCATCGGCCAGCACGCCCAGGATCCGTCCTGGGCCAAGATCGAAGAGGATCTGCTTAAGGCTGTCAACGACCTGGGCATCGGCCCCCAAGGATTCGGCGGCCGCACCACCGCACTTTGGCTTGCCATAGAAACTTATCCGACTCATATCGGCGGCATGCCTGTAGCCGTCAACATCAACTGTCACGTGGCCCGTCACGAGTCGGCCACGCTATAAGGAGGTTCGTGATGAAACAGATTACCGCGCCTTTTACGCAATCCATCGTGGAAAGTCTTACCGCCGGCGATACCGTCCTCATTACCGGCACCATTTATACGGCCCGGGACGCCGCCCATAAACGCCTCTGCGAAGCCATCGCCGAGGGACGTCCCCTTCCCTTCGACCTACGGGACGCCGTGATCTATTATGTCGGGCCCACGCCTCCCCAGCCTGGGCAGGTCATCGGCGCCGCGGGGCCGACCACCAGCGGCAGAATGGATGCCTATGCTCCCACCCTGATGGAGCACGGCCTGCGGGGCATGATCGGTAAAGGAGAGCGCACCCAGGCGGTTGTTGACAGCATGAAGAAGCATACTGCCGTTTATCTCGCGGCCACCGGCGGCGCCGGCGCCCTGCTGTCCCATTGTATCTTAGAAAGCGAAACCATCGCCTACGAAGACCTGGGAACCGAAGCCATTCGCCGGCTCACCGTCAAGGATTTTCCCGCCACCGTCGTCATCGACTGTCAGGGAAACAATCTCTACGAGACGGCTCCCGCCGCCTACAGTCGCCGCAAAGTCTAACCGCATATCAAAAGGGATCGCCTTCGCGATCCCTTTTTTCTCAACTCAACTTCTGCGGTCCGTCTCCGATCGAAACGCTGTAAAAATCCGCGGCGTAGCCGATTTTCTCTAAATAAGCTTTTCCCACTTCCCGAATAAAGGTTTCCACACATTCTTCTCGGACCAGACTGACCGTACATCCTCCGAACCCGGCGCCGGTCATACGAGATCCCAATACTCCGGGCTGCTTCCACGCGGTCTCCACCAGGGTATCCAGCTCGATTCCCGTCACCTCATAGTCGTCCCGCAGGGAAATATGGGATTCGTTCATCAACCGTCCGAAGAGCTCCAGATCGTTTCGTCCAAGCGCCGAGACGGCCTGTATCGTCCTTTGATTCTCCGTCACCGCGTGCCTCGCCCGCTTCCGCTGTACCGGATCTTCTATGCGATCCGCGAGCGCCTCAAACTCTTCCGTATTCAGTTCTCCCAGGCTCTTCACGTCCCGTGCCTTCTGAATCTGCATAAGCGCTCTTTCGCATTCCTCGCGCCGCTCGTTATACTTAGAATCCGCCAATCCCCGCTTTTTATTGCTGCAGGCGATCACAAGCCTCATGCCTTCCAAAGAAATGGGGACATAACTGTAAGATAGATCCGCCGTATCCAGAAAGATCGCGTGATCCTTTTTTCCCATCGCGATAGCAAACTGATCCATGATGCCGCAGTTCACACCGTTAAACCGGTTTTCCGCCTTCTGCGCTAAGAGAGCCAGCCTTACGCCGTCCATCTCCCAGCCAAACTGATCCAGCAGGATCTTGCCGGTGAGCACCTCGATACAGGCGGAGGAAGACAGGCCCGCGCTGCTGGGAAGGTTTCCCTGGTACAGAATATCCAACCCGTGATCCGGCCGGTATCCCGCCTCTTGGAAAGCCCAGAGGACGCCCTTGGGATAATTGCACCAATCGTCTTCCTTCCGGTAAGTCAGACCGTCTAGCTCGATTTCTCTTTTGGGCTGATCCGGAAAATTCCCCGAGAAAAGGCATAAACGCCGATCCTCCCTGGGCCGGACAACGGCCCAGGCGCCGATGGTCAATGCGCAGGGAAAGACGTGTCCCCCGTTATAATCCGTATGCTCGCCGATCAGATTGACCCGACCCGGCGCGAAATAACAGGATGTTTCGCCGCCCTCTCCGAATACCCTTATAAAATCTTCTTGCAGCTTCTCAAGATCCATACTTACGCGGCCTCCACGAAAGCGGAGAAATCAGGAAAATTCATGGTCACGGGCTGTCCCGGATTGTTATATGCCATCTCGATGGACATATCCACCGTAATGGTCTCGCCCTCTATCGTCATCGTATACGGAAGCTCCATGGTGACTTCCGTAGGATATCCTTCTTCGTTGATTTTCATGACGCCGGTTACCTCGCCAATCGCGATCTCTCCCATATCCGTCATATCCTGCATCACCGCCATCTGGCTTTCCACATAGTCCGTCATCTTTGTGCCGTCCACAGAGAAACTCAGCGTTGTCACGCCGTTTTCCTTCGTCGCCTGGATATTCTGGATAATATCCTCCTCAAGAGGTCCCGTCGTGGTGTTGGCCATGCTCATCGCGTCTTCCAGGGTAGAGGCGACCTTGATCTTCTCTCCCATCGTATCTACATAGAGATACCCATCTTTATAATATACATTCGTGTCCATGCTGCCCTGACCAAAGAGATCCAAACTGCTTTCCATCAGCAGTTCTTCCTCGGTGATCTGCATATGGCTGTCCATAGTAAACGTGAGTGACTCTCCCGCGGCAGACATGGTCATTTCCATACTCATATCCATATCCACCGCCTTCAACTCGCTGATCTTCTGGAGAGCGTTTTGATAGGATTCCTTCGGATCCGTCTGGGAGCATCCCATGGCGAAAGCCGCGAAGATCACCAGCACGCTGAATAGAACACACAACCGTTTTTTCATTACAATTCCCCCTTAGTATACGGAAATTTTTTACTTCAAATTTATTATACAATACATGTAAAACTTTTGCAAGAGAATCTATCCGTTACTGCTATCATAAATTTTACGCGTGCACCGGATCCGGGACGATCTCCCCGGAGGCGATCCTCGGAAAAGTCAATATGCTCTTAAACAAGTCTCCGTCGATATCCAGCGCCAGTCTCCCGTGCTGCAGCTGCGCCAGACTCTGGGCAATCGAGAGTCCCAGCCCGCTTCCTTCCGTAGACCTAGAAGCGTCCCCCCGCACGAATCGATTCATCAGCTCTTCCGCGGGAATGTTGAGGGGATATTGGGAGATATTTCGCTGAACCAGGCGGACTTCTCTCTCGTTCGCTTCCAGCGTCACATAGAAACGGGAACCGGGCATGGCGTATTTACAGACATTGCTCATGAGATTGTCTAAGATACGCCATAAGAGGCGTCCGTCCGCCATGATAAATACTCCTTCCTCCGGCTTTAATAAGACCGTGGTCAACTGACTCTTCTTCAACCGTTCATCGTATTCGCCTATGGCCTGTTCCAACACCAATCCCAGATCCGTCGGCTTCGCGTTGACCGCGATATTCCCCGTGGAAGCCTTCGACGCCTCCACCAAATCTTCCGTGAGTTTTTTGAGGCGGGCGGATTGCCTATCCAGCACCTCGATGTATTCCTGAGCTTTTTCATTGTCGCTCTCCTCTTTTTTCAGCAGATCCACATAGTTGACGATGGATGTCAGCGGCGTCTTGATGTCGTGGGAAACATTCGTAATCAGCTCCGTTTTCAGCCTTTCGCTCTTCATCTTCTGTTCCACGGCCCTGGAAATCCCTTGACGAATACTGTTTAGGTTTTCTCCATGCTCTCGCAATGCCGGGAACATATGCCTGGTATTGATTCGATACTGCAGGTTTCCCTTCGAAATCTCCATTCCCGCTTCCTTTAATCGGCGCATCTGATAGACCAAGAAAACCAAAACCGCCGATATGAGGATTTTATCCACCAGGAAATAAAAGGGATAAAAACACAGGATCCATTCAAAAATTCCCCAGGCGATAATCCCCACCGTCCATTTCCATACAAAAGGAATACAATGAATCAACTGACGCGTCAAGCGCAGGATTCGGAACAACAAAGAATTTCTCCATAGCGTATGGGTCTTATACCGTGTGGCGATGGTGAGAAAGAGGGAAAGCACATTTAACACCATCGCTATATAGACCAACGTCCCAAACACCAGAAGGATGGGGATCGAATAACTCTCTATGACCATGTTCGCGAATACGCAAAAAATCACAAACAACGTGATCTCGATAAATAGCATGACCTCCAGGGGAATCCGATCCAGGCTGTTTCGCTCTATCCGGTCGCTGTTTTTCCGATGGCCCGCGCTGATCATCAAGAAGATCAGGAGCAAGATCGCGCATAGGATACTGACCAGTAAAACAATGATGACGACATACCGATAATCAAACAATGTCATCAGCCAGACTTCACCCATGGCAAAAATGATATCCCATGTTGTCTCATATAAATCCAGATAATAGGCCATATATGTGAGAATTGCACTAATTAACGCAATACAACACATCAGCACAAAAATCACGATGCCCGTGATTTTTGCCGCCAAACAGTGTGTCAGCTGGTTCATTAAACCGCTCCTTCCATCTTATACCCCTGTCCCCAAACCACTTTCAGATATTGGGGTTCTGCGGGATTAATCTCCAGCTTCTCCCGCAGATGGCGGATATGGACCGCCACCGTGTTCTCAGCTCCGTAGGGCGTGTCTTTCCACACCCGGGCATAAATCTCCCTGGGAGAAAAAACCTGTCCCGGATGTTCCATGAGAAAACGAAGGATATCGTATTCCCTGGGAGTCAGACTCACCGGTTCATCGTTCAAGGTGACTTTCTTCGTCTTATCATCCATCACGATCGGACCGATCTGCAAGCGACTTTCCTGAATCGCTCCGCCCCCCAACTGCATATAACGCCGCAGCTGGGAACGCACGCGAGCCAAAAGTTCTACCGGATTAAAGGGCTTTGTAATATAATCGTCAGCCCCCACATTGAGCCCCAGAACCTTGTCCGTATCTTCGCTTTTCGCGGTAAGCAAGATCACCGGCACATTGGATGTCTGTCTCATCTGCGCCATGGCCGAGATTCCGTCCATCACCGGCATCATGATATCCATCAATACCAAGTGAATATCATGGGTTTCCAGCACCTTAAGCGCCTTCTGCCCGTTTTCCGCCTCATGTACCTGATATCCCTCCGCCTCCAGATAAATCCGCAGCGCGTTCACGATATCTTTCTCGTCGTCACACACCAGAATATGATATGTCAATTGCTTTCCCTCCTTTGAATGATGTCCCATTCTCTGTTTCCGAACCGTTCAGAAGCATCCGAACCCATGTATGAATCCATTGATCGTCTCCGGGCGCGGAAAGGATGTATTCCGCCTGATACGCCTCGTCCGTCACGATGGAATCCACTTTCATCTTCTTCAGTTTTCGAATCTCCTCCTCCTGATTGACGGTCCATACATATAAAGGCTTTTTCAGAGTACGCAGTACACTGACGAGCTTTGGGGTAACGAAGGAAGCTTCCACACTGTAAATGTCTACTGCGTCCAACGTATAGAGTTTACCATATGCGATAAAAGTAATCAACTGTGTTGTGAGCTCTGGATTCAATTCCTTGCTCTTTTTCAGCACATCATAATTCATAGAGGCCAGGATGCACTGTTCCGTCACATCCTTTTCTTCGATCATTTCCACGACTTGTTCCACCAACCCCTCTTCGTGTCCGTTTGGCTTAATCTCGATGACAAGCTGAAACCAGGGTATCGTATGAATATAATCCAGAACCTCTTCTAATGTGCTGACCTTCGTACCTTCCCATTCTTCCCCGCAATAAGAACCTACATCATATGTCAGGGCCTCTTCATAATCCACGTCCCATACGTTTCTGTCCTTCCCGGCGACACGCTTGAAATTGCTGTCATGCATAAGAATCACCGTTCCGTCCTTAAGCTGCTGCACATCGATCTCCGCGACGGAAATGACATTTTCCGAAACCAAACGCTTTAAGGACACCAGATTATTCTCGGGAAAGCCCTTTACACTTCCTCTATGGGCGCAGACAGAAGTCGGCTGCATCCACTGACCGCTGACCCCCGAAAAATACGCGCAGAATCCGACCAGGGCCATGATCGCGCCAAATCGGATGACACTTCCGTGCCGGCTGCGTTTTACGTAAGCAGGCATAGCCGGTACCGTAATAGAAGGATTCTTTTTCTGACGAATATAGTAATAGGCCGCCGAGATCCAGGCGTATCGCGCCAATACCTGTATCCCGTCCGTGAGAACCGCCTTCCATTTTCCCACCAGATCATACCAGCTCCAGAAAACAGACGTCTCATAAGCGGCTCCGCAAAACGCCTTAATCAACAATATGGATATAAAAAGAAACAAAAAGTACAAAATGTATCCGATCACCGACAGGAACAGGCTCCAGGAAAAATATACGAAAATAATCCGCAGCATACGGCGCTTCACCATCAGGTGACTGCACAGACAGGCCTTTCTAAAATCTTTTCCTCGCAGCGTATATTCATGAATGCTGAAGATCCAGCGAAAACAGATGACGGCCGCCAATACCATCAATACAAGATAAAGAATATGGGACGTGTTGATCGACGTCACATACTCGGAAACGAATTCGGGAATCTGAAGGGAGGAAAACAGACTGGAGGCCAGTGTCAGATTCGTCAGCGGAATGACAAGAGCGACGAAGAGCAATAGGCAGAGATTCTGCGGCGACCCGATGCGTAAAGCCTGTCTCCAGGAACGCCGCAAAAGCTCCCATAGCGTTATCTTCTCTTTCCGGCGGGCGGCATCGAAATAGTGGATAATCACCGTTATCTCTATAAATTCATAAAACACCATGACCAATCCCAGCAAAAGAAACAGCAGGATACACCAAGGTTTACGCAGCACCGACAACAGGTTAAACTGACTGAGCACCAACACGCCGCTTTGCTCAATCCCCCATTGTAATACCATCTTGATGAGGGGAGTTAATATCGTGAGGGACAGTAGGCGATAGAGAAATTCAAAAAGAAGGAGCGTCTGGGGATCCCAACGGATCAGCCGAAACACCATCTGAAAAGTAGCTCGTCCATCCCGAAACAGCTTTTTCAAACGAAACTTCACGCGGCTCCCTCCTTTTCCATGATAGCCCCATTGTATGCGATTCCTTTTGAAATGTCAATGAAGGAAACCCTTACAAATCATTAGAATTCCTTAATTTTTTCTTTTCTTTCCTCTTCTTTTTTGCTATAATCATTCTATTCCCATGAATCTAAGGAAGGAGCCCATCATGGTCATTGTCTTATCCGTTTTTTTCCTGTTATGCTTGAGTTTCGGTCTTTTTTTCCTCGTCGCTCACCTGATTCTGCGGCGAATCTTCGGGGGACGCTGCGAGGGCAATCCCAACGTGACTTATTTTCAGGCTTCGGATTTTCCCGGCCTAAAAGCCGAAAGCGTATCGTTCCCCTCCAATCGGGGGCAGATGCTGCGCGGTTTTTTATATTCTATGGACCTTCCTTCCTATAAAGGGATCGTCGTGTTCGTACATGGCATGGGGGGCGGACATACCGCTTATATGACAGAAATTTGCGCGCTGGCCGACGCGGGCTATCTTGTGCTGGGATACGATGGCACAGGCACCATGCTCTCCGACGGAGCCGAACTGGGAGGATTTCCCCAGGCCTTTCTCGATCTGAAACACGCGGTTTCCTTCCTGCGAACCTCTCCTCTTTATCGCGATTATCCTCTGTTTCTCATGGGACATTCCTGGGGAGCTTATACGGTTTGTAATTTTCCCCACCTTCATGAAAAGATCCAGGGGGCGGTCGCCCTCTCTCCCTTCGACAACATGGCCAGCCTCCTCGTCCTTCTCGTGCAGAGCCAGACCGGAAAACGCCTTTCTTTTCTAAAGCCCTTCTTTCTTTTATCTATGATGATCGATTATCGGGGACTGGCGCTGTATCGTCCCACCTATTCCCTTCAGGAGGCGGATTGTCCGGTGCTTTTGCTGCACGGTGATCAGGATCCGGTGGTTCCTCTGTCGGAAAGCCCGCTGGCCTTTCATGAGGTTTTAGATAAGAACCCGCTAGTGCAAACGCGAATATGCCCCGGCAAAAAGCATAACGTCTATGCCTCCACCAGGGCAGAACAATATATGTCCCAGGTTTTTTCTTCCTACGAAAAAATAGAGAAGGAATATGAACAGCAGGTTCCTCTCGAGATTCGTACCGAGTTTTTCGAGAAAGTTGACTTTCGTCGAATGACCGAAGAAGACCCCGCCGTAATGTCCCTCCTCATTGGTTTTCTGGATCGATGCCTTCCGGAAGCGCCGGAAAAAGAACGCTGATACAAGTGCCCTCTCCCAGGGCACTTTTCATTTGGATCTGAGCGCCATGCTGGGAGACGATATGTTTCACGATGGCAAGGCCCAGTCCCGTCCCTCCGGTTTCCCTGGATCTGCCTTTATCCACGCGATAGAATCGTTCAAAAATCCGCCTCTGATGCTCCTCGGGAATCCCGATCCCCGTATCCGCTACTTCCAGGATCGTTCCCCGGGTCTTTGGATCTTCCCGGATCGTAATCGTGACCTTTCCTTGGGGCTTGTTGTATCGTATGCCGTTATCACACAGATTCGCCACCAGTTCTTCCAGCATCCCCTCTTCTCCCCATACCAGACGGCTTTCTCCCTGTAAAGACAGGTTTACCTCATGCTTTTTCGCGAGAAGTTCCGCGGATTCTATGCATCTTAACGCTACCTGGTACAGATTCACCGGCCGAAGATCCTTCACCATCTCCGGTTCATCCAGACGAGACAGCTCCAGTATGTCCCCAATGAGCGTCAACATGCGTCCCGCTTCTTTATGAATCTTCTCCGCGCATCCCGGCACGTCTTTATCTTTCACCATGCCGTTTTCCATCATCTCCGCGTATCCGGAAATCGTCGTTAAAGGGGTTTTGAGCTCATGGGATACATTCGCCGTAAATTCCTGCCGCACCTTTTCCAGTTCGCTCGTCCTCTTCTGATAAGAGGTTAAAGCCTCGGACAGTGGCTTCAATTCTTTATACAAAGAAAGCTCTCCCACATGATCGAGCTGTTTTGCCATCGTTTCCACGGGTTCCATCATTTTACGGGTCAAAAGCGCCGAAATAACAACGGATACCAAAACGATCAGGCATCCCACGCCAAATAATCCCCAGAATACCCCCGTATATAAAGAAAAAATACTCTCTGTCTCCAGGGAAACCCTTAAAATATTTCCGTCCTCCAGCAATCGCGCGTAATAGTAGGTATCCATAGAGAGCGTCATAGATTCCCGGTGAGCGTCCCCTGTCCCCCCTTCCAAGGCTTCTATGACCTCTGGACGTTCCAGATGGTTATCCATAACATCCGCGTTGGCGTCGCTTTCATAAAGTACATCTCCCAAGGGAGAAATCAAGGTGATCCGCATGTTATATTCACTGAATCGTTCCAGATTCGTGTCATGGTCCTGTTCGTAATCGTCGCACAGAATATCCGCCATCACTTCCATATCCTGCTGTACATGATGAATATAGGCGCCGGAGAGGCTGATTACGCAGATCACCGCCGTCACAACCATGGTGATGGCCCCCATGCCGATCAGGCTCTTATGGATTCGCGATTTCATGCTGTTCATCCCACTCTTCTCCTTTTTAGAATTATAATAAATCAGTATCTTCTGCCTTATAACCCACGCCGCGCACCGTTTTAATGTACTTTCCGCCCTCTCCCAGTTTCTGACGAAGTGTTTTAATGTGTACGTCCACCGTACGAGTGCCTCCGTCGAACTGGTACCCCCAGATACGGTCCAGGAGTTTCTCCCTGGACATGACCACTCCCGGATTTTCCAATAACAGTTTCAAAAGCTCGTATTCCTTATACGTAAGCTCGATCACTTCTCCTCCCACCGTTACCTGACGGCGTTCGTCCCTCATCTCGATCGACTGACAACGCAGGATAGAATCCCCATGATCCGTCTGTTTTCGGTTTTGCTCCGCCCGTCGAAGCAGCGCTCTCGACCGGGACACTAATTCCAAGACCCCAAAAGGTTTAGAAAGATAATCGTCCGCCCCCAGGTCCAGCCCCCGCACCTTATCCAGTTCCGTATCTTTAGCCGTTACCATCATGACGGGGATCAGAGCCGTCTTAGGCGAGGCTCGCAGTATTTTCAGGATGGACAAACCATCCTCTCCCGCTAACATAATATCTAAGATCACAAGCCCCGGCAGCTCCTCTTGGCAGGCCGCGAAAAATTCCCTGCCGCCCTCAAAACCCTTAGTGCGAAATCCGCTGTTTTCCAGAGCATATTGTTCCATTCCCCGAATACTTTCATCGTCTTCTACGATATAGATCCACTCTGAACCCATGATGCCTCCGTTCTCAATCCAGACTATATTTTATTCTGAATTGCTCATAGTCCTTCCTATAACTATACTATCAATTTACCTATATGGATTTTTATTTTACGTGAACTCCGTAAAATAGAAACAACGCTTCTGTAAAATCTAAGTAAAATAAGGGGCGGGGAAAGACTCTTTATTCGGCGCTTATTTTCGCTACTCTCACCACATATTGATGCCCATAGTCAAATCCGGTAGCATGGAAGGTGAACATCCCTTGTTCCGCGTCTTGCATGAAAGAAAGCTCCTGTCCGTTATCCATCCACCGTATCTTTTTGACTTTCTGATGAATGCCCTGGAAGGTTGCCAGACGGCTTCCTCTTTTTCCTACCGTGACGTGGCTGTTTCCCGAGATTCCAAGGTTAAAGACAAAAAGGTAGATCGAACCGTCTTGACCAATGAGGCCAAAATCCTCTCCTTCTCCCAGAATACCGGCGGGACGTCCGTGGTAGACGGCCTCTCCGAACAGATCCATCCATTCCCCCATACAAAGGGTCAACGCTTCCGACATCTTGGGAATCGCCCCCTGTCCCATCGGGCCAATATTAAGCAGCAGATTCGCGCCGGCTTTCCGGCATAAGCATAATGTGCGAATACACTCTTCCGGAGATTTGTAATGTAGATCTCCCTTTCCGTATCCCCAATGATCATTCATGGTCAGGCACATCTCGGAAGCCACATATTTCCCCTGCTGTTCTCTCAATACGGGCATTCCCTGCTCAAAGGTCACGCTGTCCACTTCCGGATGGGACACGCGGCCCCGATCGTCTAGTCCCGTGTTATTGATAATCATGGCATCCGGCTGATACCGACGAATCATGCCGTATAGACGATCCAACTTCCAATCCGCGTCGGGTTTACTCCAGTTCCCGTCGAACCAAAGACCGCCTATTTTTCCGTATTGTGTGCAAAGAACTTCCACGGACCGATATAAATAATCCAAATAAGCGTCAAAATCCTCTCGGAAGGAAGGTTGGTACCAATCCAAGGTGGTATGATAAAAAAGAGGGACGATTCCTTCCCGGCGGCACGCCCGTACATATTCTTCCACCAGATCTCTCCCCGCTGGGCTATGGGGTGCGTCGTAGTCGGACAATCCCCTCGTATCATATAAAGAAAACCCTTCATGATGCCTCGTCGTCAAGACCATGTACCGGGCTCCTGCCTTCTTGGCAAGGCTTACCAGAGTTTCGGCTTTAAAATCCTCCGCAGTAAAGGTGGACATCAGTTTTTTATATTCTTCTATAGGGATCTGATCCTGATGGAGAATCCATTCTCCCCTTCCAATCTGGGAATACAGCCCCCAATGCACAAAGATGCCAAAGGCCATCTCTTCAAACGCTTCGATTCTTTTCTCTTTCATCCAGATACACTCCTTTTCTCAGACTTCTCTCTTACTTTATCACATGTAGAATCCCGAGGCAAGACTCTTTTGTTTTTTATGTATGAAAAAGGATCTGCCGGTAACGGGAGACTCCCGCGGCAGATCCAAAATAATGAGGGGGGTATTCATTGATGCCGAATTTCCGCTTTCCGGCACACCCCTAGTTTGTCCCGTCTCCGTTAAAGTATGCCCTGTTTTTTCGCAAATCGAAAAATATCCGCTACGGCTGCCTGATTATTATCCTTTTCCGATACATAATCCGCATCCTTTTGGATAAGATCGATGGCATTAGAAGGTACGGCGCCAAAGAAAGCGTTTTGAACCATGCTTTTATCGTTCTCATTGTCTCCGATGCATAGGATCTCCTCTTGATCGATCTTCAAAAAAGCCGCGAGTCTGAGAAGGGCATTCCATTTTCCCGCGTCTCGATGCACGAATTCTAAGAGAAAAGCCGAAGAACGAAACATCTGCACATCCCTTGGCAGACGATTCTGAATCTCCTTCTGCAGCCAGATGAGCTGCTCCGGTTCTCCTAAATTATTAAAAAGCATTTTATACATAGGAGTATTCAGATATGGATCCAGCGAATCGACCTTAGTACACCGGCATCCCGAGAGTCTTTCATATTGCCTGGTACACGGCAGATATCTCTCCACAAGAAACTCATTTCCCACATACAGGTGGGCATTGACATATTTCGAGTATTCTCGTCCGAGTTTTACTAACGCGGATACCGCTC
Organism: uncultured Clostridia bacterium; assembly: GCA_944376225.1. GTDB lineage: Bacteria > Bacillota > Clostridia > Lachnospirales > Bianqueaceae > Faecimorpha. The sequence continues at coordinate 20,882 of CALWBZ010000031.1, forward strand.
CCTCCGGCAGACGGCAGACATTCCAGGGTTCTTCCCGGTTTCCTTCGTAAATGCAGGCCCCGTTGGAGGAAATATAATATTCCCCCTCTCGGTTAAACCCGAGCTCACTTACATATCGTTCCATGCTCTTTCGAGAACGTCCCGAACACAATACGACTCGTACCCCTTGGCTTCTGACTTCCTCAATGGCCAAACGATTCTCCCTAGGAATCTCTTTTTGATCGTTCAGAAGGGTTCCGTCCAGGTCCATGGCAATCAGCTTTATCATTCCTCATTCACCAGTTCATCCAGGACTTTCTGTTCTTCCGGCGCCAGGCGGTTCTGACTCGTTCCGTTCTCGATAATACGAGTATACAGACAGCTCGTTCCCTCTCTGCTGTAGATATTGTGCAAGAGATATCCGTTATTCTTCGTATCCAGTAATACCCAAATAAAAGACAGCTCTCCCCCGAGCCCTTCAAAGGCGTCGTATCGCACCATTTTCGTCTTATATAGGGCAGCGCCGATTCGTTTTTCCACACTTCTGGTAACGTAAGTGGATAACTGCTTGTATTCTTCTTCCATCTTCGAAACGGATTCGATACACTCCTGAATAATCCCTTCCAAAGAACCCGCCTTACGCCCCTTCGTGAGCGACTTATACTTCTTCATCAAGAATTGCTGCTTCTGCATAATAGAAGACATCATCATAATGCCCACAATCAATAGGATCAGAATCAAAAGCATAAATATGGCGATATTGTCAAGAAAAAATTGATTCATCTCTAGTCCCCCTTCAATCAACGCGCTTCCAAGAAATTAAGAATCCTCTCCAGCTCTTCGTCCGAATGGTATTCGATCTCTATCTTTCCCTTTTTTGATCCCTTTTTGATATTTACCTTCGTCCCCAAAAGTTCCTTCATTCGATCTTCTGCCATCCTCGTAGCTAAATCCTTCTGAGATTCTTTCTGACCTGATTTCTTCTTTTTTGTCGTCTTCTTTTCCGAAAGGATTTGTTCCAAATCCCTTACGCTGAGCTTTTCTCCCACGATCCTGACTGCCATACGACTCTGTTCGGCGGGATCTTCTATTCCCAGAAGCACCTTAGCATGTCCCATGCTGATCATGCCTTCGCTGATACTCTTCTGTACCGCCGGAGGAAGGTTTTGAAGGCGCAGAGAATTGGCGACGGCGGAACGGCTTTTCCCTAGTTTTTCCGCGACCTGTTCCTGCGTCATGGAAAATTCCGTGAGCAGCTTTTGATAGGCCATGCTTTCCTCCATAGGATTTAGATTCTGCCTCTGCAAGTTCTCGATCAGAGAGACCGCCATGGAATCCTGGGGGGTAAACTCTTTTACAATAATCGGAATCTCCGTTAGACCGGCCAACCGGGCCGCCCTCCATCGGCGCTCTCCCGCGATGATCTTATAATAATCCTTCTCCTTCTGTACCAAAAGAGGCTGCAATACTCCATATTGACGAATAGAATCGGAAAGTTCCTGTAGTTTTTCCGGATCAAAATTCTTTCTGGGCTGTTCCCGATCCGGCTCTACAGTATAGATATCCACAACCTGTACCTTCTCCTTATTCTCCTCAGAAGACCCTTCCTCCGGTTCCGGCGTATATTCCTCCTGAAGGTCCATTGCTTCATCGGAACTAAACAAAGCGTCTAAGCCCTTACCCAATCCTCTTTTTTTCATCCTGTTTCTATCTCCTTTGCTGCATTCCGAGTATTTCGGCCGCCAGGCGCCGGTAGCTTTCCGCGCCCTTCGAGCTGCTATCATAATAAATGATCGGTTCTCCATGACTAGGAGCCTCCCCTAAGCGCACATTGCGCGGAATCATCGTACTATAGGTCTTGTCCGGCAGATACTTACGGACCTCCTGCACAACCTCATTACAGAGATTCGTGCGATTATCGTACATGGTAAAAACAATTCCTTCGATCTCGATCTGCGGATTCAGGCGGCGCTTTACCAGATTAATCGTATTCAAAAGCTGACTCAATCCCTCCAGCGCGTAAAACTCACATTGAATCGGAACCAATACAGAGTCGGCGCTGCAAAAAGCGTTTACCGTCAACATATTCAGAGAAGGAGGACAATCGATCCAGATAAAATCATATTTCTCCCGAACCTGTTCGAGTTGTCGATGAAGTAGGAATTCCCTCTTTTCAATGCCGATTAACTCAACCTCCGCTCCGGAAAGATCGATATTAGAAGGAATCAGATCCACCTTGAACTCCGTATGAAGAATGCATTGACGAATGCTGTTTTCCTCTAAGAGCAAATCATAACTCGTATGTTCCTCCCGATCTTTGTCTATCCCAAAACCGCTCGTCGTATTCCCCTGAGGGTCAAAATCGATAACCAAGACCTTCTGTCCGCGTTCCGCCAGACAAGCCGCCAGATTAATTGTCGTTGTAGTTTTTCCTACACCGCCCTTTTGATTCGCAACCGCGATTACCTTACCCATTTTATACTTCCTTTCAATGTTCCACGTGGAACATCTCAATTTGTTTTCTTTCAGTGTTCCACGTGGAACATTCTCGATTGGTAATGACCTTCAATGCCTTCCTATGCAGTTGAAAATGAAGCGGCATTCCCGGCCCACATTCTCCATCCACATAACTGTTTTGCATTTCCTGTGGGATCTTAGAAGATGTAATATGAAATTCATCCCCGTGAATTCTCAGGATATATTTAGGATTTTGGGGAACCTTGTGAATCGACCTTAACAATAACCTTCGATTCACAAACTTCTTGCTGTTTCGGATTCCCACGAATTCCAGAGTATCCGACTGTGGGGAGTCCACCTGAAAAGATCGGTTTCGGATATTCGCCCCTTCTCCGTTCAACATGAGAAACATAACAAACTCATCTTCATAGACCTTCTCCCCGGTCTGAATCTTAAGCGGAAAAGACTCCAATTTAGGCAGCTGAGCGATACCCGTCATATAATAGGCAGCCTTTCCAAAGGTATTCTTCATATCCTGATTCGTAGCCTGAAAAATATTAACCATGTTGCCGAATCCACATCGGTTTAAGAAGTAGGTTCCGTTTACCTCCCCCACATTCATCGTTTCCATATTCATACGAAGGAGAACATCAATGCACTGACCGTAATCTTCCGGCATTCCCAGATAATGAGCCACGTCGTTGGAGGTTCCCGCGGGAATCACTCCGAGAGGAACGCGGATTTCGCTCTTCATCAATGCCTGTAATACTTCATTGATCGTTCCGTCTCCTCCCGCCGTGATAATGAGTCCCAATTCTTCCATATTGGTTCTCTGGATACACGCGGCCATATCTCCCACCACCTGACTGCGAAAGATGCGCACCGTACACCCCATATTTCCGAATACGTTAAGGAACCTTTCCAATTCAAAACGGAAAAACGTATCTCCTGCCTTCGGATTATATAGAAGCAGAATATCCTTTTCCATACAATCACATCTTTTCGGGAGCCTGCACGCCGATGAGTGAAAGTCCTTCCTTCAATACTGTGGCGACCATTTTGGTCATAGCCAGACGCGCGTACTTCATCTCTTCCTGCTCCGCGCTGAGTATGGGATTTTCATGATAAAACTTATTAAAGCTGGAAGCCAGAGCCACCGTAAAGCGTGTGATAATATAAGGCTCATATCGTTCGGCTGCCTCATGTACCTTCTTGGGAAACTCTTCGATGATCTTCAAGAGATCCTGAGCGTATACGTCCGTCAGATACTCTCCCTTCATGTCTTCCGGACGGAAGGTCTCATATTGGGCCTTTCTCAGGATACTGGAAGCCCTCGCGAAGGTATACTGTACATAAGGACCCGTTTCTCCGTCAAAGTTCAATACTTTATTCCAAGAGAAAGCGACGTCCTTGATGCGATTATTAAAGAGATCGTTAAAGACCACGGCGCCGACGCCCACCTGTTTCGCTACTTCATCCAGGTTTTCCAGGTCCGGATTCTTCTCCTTCATAATCTCTTTGGTCTTGGCGATGGCCTCATCCAAAAGATCCTGTAAGAAGACAACCTGTCCCTCTCTGGTAGACATCTTACCGCTCTCCAGGCTGACTAACCCATAGGGTACGTGTACCAAATCCTTACTCCACTCGTATCCCATCTTTTCCAACACCTTAAAGAATTGGGCAAAATGAAGCCCCTGATCGAAGGCGGTTACATAAACGCATTTATAAAAATCATATGTCTTCTTGCGATAAATAGCGGCGGCCAAGTCCCTGGTGGTGTATAAAGAACTTCCGTCCTTCTTCAATACCAGACAGGGAGGCATATCCGCGTCCGCAAGATCCACAATCATGGCTCCGTCGCTCTCCTGCAGAAGCTCCTTATCCTTTAGCTCCTCGATGACAGCATCCACCTTGTCCATATAGAAGCTTTCTCCCTTATAGGAGTCAAACTGTACGTCCAGAAGCTCATAGACCTTAGAGACCTCCTTGAGGCTGATCTCTACAAACCAGCGCCAGACGGAAAGAATCTCCTGATCTCCATGTTCCATCGCCGTAAAAGCCGCCCTGGCCTCGTCATCCAGTTCCGGATTCTCCTTCGCCTCTTTATGGAATCGAACATACAGATCCAACAGCCCCTGGATCCCCTGCTGCTCTACCATCTCTTTGTTGCCCCATTTACGGTAAGCTACCGCAAGCTTACCAAACTGGGTGCCCCAGTCGCCCAAATAATTGATGCGGACCGTATCGTATCCCAAATACCGATATAGCTTATGAATCGCGTTACCAATAGCCGTCGTGCGTAAATGGCCGATATGAAAAGGCTTAGCGATGTTGATAGAAGAATAGTCGAGGACGATCGTTTTCCCCTTTCCTTCATCTGAAGATCCGAAAGGCTTCTTGGAAACGAAAGCCTCCCGCACGAGCTCCACGATCTTCTCCTTCTTCACAAACACATTGACATAGGGTCCCGCCGCCTCTACCTGTTCAAACAAATGATCCTCCTGAAGGCGGGAGGCTACATCCTGGGCAATCGCAGCCGGCGCCTTACGAAATTCCTTAGCCAGGCGAAAACAAGGAAAGGCGTAATCTCCCATCTTCTTTTCCGGCGGAATCTCCAGCATCTCCCCTATCACGTCCGGCGTAAGCTCGGGAATCGCCTTTTGTATGCTCTGAATAACACATTCTTGAATCGTCATTTTATCTTCCTTTCTTCTTTATGCGATTAATTTTATTATACTGATTTCGCCGCCGTTTGTCTAGGCGCAGACGCAAATCTATAAAACTATTTTTGGGCCGTCAGGTCCGCTCTCATACGGAAATGAGGAATGCCTGACGGCTCCTCCACCGCTTCCCCTTTCACGAAACCCAATCTCTCGTAAAAACCGACCGCGTAGCTTTGAGCGTCTAAAACCGCTTCCAAAGCGCCGTCTTGAAATGCTTTTTCCATCATAATACGCATCAGGAAATCGCCCAGCTTCTGTCCTCTTTTGCTTTTTTTCACACAAACCCGTCCGATCGAGACCGTCTTCGGGCTGATCCAACGCATCCTCCCCGTTGCCACGGGAATCGTATCTTCATATACCACCAGATGGGCATACTCCCCATCGTCGCCCGTAATTTCCAGACTTTCATCGATCTCTTGTTCCTGAACGAAAACCTCCTGTCTAAGGGCATAGCAGTCCGACAAATCTTCATTCCCCTGCAGCCATTTTCCAAATACCATATCCTTCACCCCTTTTCGGCTTTATTATAACAAATCTGCCCCTAAAAGACAAGAAAAGAGCTGCCGCTAGGCGACAGCCCCCTCTTCAACGAATCGGAATCCGAATCCTCATCTCATAATAATCCTCTCGTTTTTCCTCTTCCATATCCACAACCATACCGGAAGTCTTCATCATATCCACGGCCTTTTTCACCGTATTGGTAAACAGCCGAAGATCCTTAAAATATCCCCGCATGTTTGTTTTTCGTTCGTTCTTCTTTTTCGCCTGGGGCGCCTGAGCGCCTAAGCCTTCGATCCCCTCTTCCACCAGGCGCTCGCTCTGGGCCACATTCAGGCCGTCGCTGACGATTCGCCGCAAATACTGCCATCTTTCCGTTTCTGAGATTCGCAGAAGGAGCCTGGCGTGACGCTCCGTCAGGCGCTGATCGATCAGGACCTGACGGATCTCCGGCGACAGTTTCAGGAGCCTCAGTTTATTCGCCACGGCAGACTGACTCTTGCCCACAATCTTCGCGATCTCTTCCTGTGTCAGTCCGTGATCTTCCATCAGATTGCGGTAACCGTCCGCCTCTTCGAAATAATTCAGATCCTGTCTCTGAATATTCTCTACCAAAGCAATCAAAGCGCTCTCCTGATCGTTCTGTTCAAAAACGATCGCCGGAATCGTGGTATATCCCGCCATCTTGGAAGCCCTCAACCTGCGTTCTCCCGCGATCAGCTCATAGTAAGACCCCATCCTCCTGACGCTGATGGGCTGCATCACGCCATGCTGTTTGATAGAATCCGCCAGTTCCTGCATGGCCAGGGCGTCGAATACGCGGCGGGGCTGATAAGGATTGGGCAGGACCTGATTGGCGTCGATCACGGCTACCTGCATCTTCCCATATGTCTTCTCGTCAAATTGCTTCATGTTTCTCCCTCCTAATAATTGTGGTTCCCTTTCAGAGAACCTATGTAAGGGAGTTCTTTTTCCTACAAAGGAAATTTCTTAATCTTCGCCTGTTTTCTGGGATAAATTTTAGGTGTAGGCTTCACCTTGCGAATGCATCCAATCTGATGTTCCCAGCCCTCTTCTTCCAGGGATACTTTATACACGTTTTCCACCTCACATCCTAACAGGCGGAGGGCATTGGATGCATCTTCTAATTCCTGGAAGAGTCCCGGGCCCTTATAGGCCAGGAATATGCCCCCTTCTTTCAAAAGAGGAATACAATATTCCAACAAAACCGGCAAGGAAGCCACCGCTCGGGATACCACCGCGTCCCATTTTCCCCGGTATTCTTCCTTCTGTCCTGCCTCTTCCGCCCTTTCATGCTCGATCCGAACCGAGGCAAGACCCAATTCTTGGCAGACAGAATTTAGAAAAGTAAGGCGTTTTTGCAGCGCGTCCATCAGGATCACGGGACGGTCCGGATCCATGATCTTAAGAGCCAGTCCCGGAAAACTCGCTCCCGTTCCCACATCTCCCATTGTTCCGTTTGGAAGAAAATGGAGTCCGGCCACACTGTCTAAAAAATGCTTGCTCAATATATCTCCGGGATCCGTCAAAGCCGTCAGATTCATTCTTCCATTCCATTCCAGAAGCATCTCCATGTACCGGTAGAACATCTCTCCCTGTTCTCTTGAAATCTCGATCCGGCCTTTTTCTCCTTGGATCCTAAGTTCTCCGGCCTTCTTACGTAGTGAATCGATCCATTCTTCTCTCATGTTCTCTTCCTCTGCTTTAAGTATACCAATAGGACGCTAATATCCGCGGGAGACACTCCCGAAATTCGGGAAGCCTGTCCGACAGAACCCGGACGGAGTTTAGCTAATTTTTGCGCGGCCTCGATACGAAGCCCGTGAATCGAAGCATAATCCAGATCCTGTGGCAAAAGGCGGTGTTCCATCTTCTGAAACTTCTCGGCCTGCTCTATCTGCTTTTCGATATACCCTTCATATCGAATCTGAATCATGACCTGCTCAATCACCTGCGGATCCAAAACGGGCCGTCCCGGATCCACCGGCTCAAGATCTTCATAACGAATTTCCGGCCTCTTCAGGATTTCCGCCATCGAGACTCCCATCTTAAGAGGAGCGGTACCTCGGGATACCAGGATCTCGTTGACTTCCCGGCTTCCCCCCAGCATGACCTTTCGGACTCTTTCGATCTCATTTTCAATCGCCTCTTTTTTCCTCAAAAAAGACTGATACCGTTTCTCCGAAATAAGCCCTAGACGATATCCTTTTTCCGTGAGACGAAGATCCGCGTTATCCTGGCGAAGCAGCAGGCGGTATTCTGCCCTGGACGTCATCATACGATAGGGTTCGTTCGTCCCTTTTGTCACAAGATCGTCGATCAGAACCCCGATATAGGCCTCATCTCGTCGAAGAATAAAGGGATCCTTGCCCTGAATCCATAGAGCCGCGTTGATGCCCGCCATGATCCCCTGAGCCGCCGCTTCCTCATAACCGGAACTGCCGTTAAACTGTCCCGCGGAATACAATCCCTCTATCTTCTTGATCCGAAGGCTCAGATCGAGCTCCTGGGGGTCTATACAGTCATATTCGATGGCATATCCGGTACGCATCACCTGGGCGTTTTCCATGCCGATGAGGGTTCTTAGCATATCCCGCTGCACGTCTTCCGGCAAAGAAGAGGACATCCCCTGTACGTAATACTCGTTGGTATGCTCTCCCTCCGGTTCCAGGAAGATTTGATGCCTTTTTTTATCCGCGAAGCGAACCACTTTATCCTCAATCGAAGGGCAATACCTGGGCCCCGTTCCGTGAATCACCCCGGAGAACAGCGGGGAGCGGTGCAGATTGCGCCGTATGATCTCATGGGTCTCCTCGGTGGTATAGGTCAGATAACAGGAACGCTGGGGTCTTCCGATCCCTTCCGGACTATTCTCAAAGGAGAAGGGGACAAGGGCCTCGTCTCCCTTCTGTTCTTCCATCTTCGAAAAATCTATCGTGCGTCCGTCCACCCGGGCGGGCGTTCCGGTCTTGAATCGCCTCATGGACAACGAAAGAGCCTTCAGTTTCCCGCTCAACCTATCCGCGCCCGCCATGCCGTTGGGCCCCGAGTGCTGCCGGTACTCCCCGTGAATGCAGTCGGCGCTCAAATATGTGCCCGTACAAAGAATCGCCGCCTTACAGGGATAAAGAGCCCCCGACGCGGTAATCACGCCTTTTACTCTTCCTTCTTCCACCTGAAGATCCACGATCTCCGCCTGTCGAATCCTAAGGTTGGGCGTACCCTCAAGAACCTCTTTCATAGCCTCTTTATAGCGAAATTTATCCGCCTGCGCCCGCAGCGAATGGACCGCCGGCCCCTTCGCCGTATTTAACATCCGAGACTGAATGTAGGTCTTATCGATATTCTTCCCCATTTCCCCGCCGAGGGCGTCGATCTCTCTCACCAGATGTCCCTTTGAGGTGCCCCCAATGCTGGGATTGCAGGGCATCATGGCGATACTGTCCAAATTGATGGCAAAGAGAATCGTCTTCATTCCCATTCGAGCGGCCGAAAGGGCCGCTTCACATCCGGCGTGCCCGCCTCCAATCACCGCCACATCCATTGCTTCTTCTTGATACATGTCTTCACCTCACTTTCCTAAACAAAATCTGGAAAAAATCTCCTCCGTCAAATCTTCCCGGGTACTGTTGCCCGTCAGTTCCCCCAAAAGATCATAGGCATTTTGAAGATCCATGCTGATGATATCGCTTCCCAGATCATAGGAACCTATCGCCCCTCGAATGGTGCCTATCGCCCCATATACCGCCTGTTTCTGCCGCGCGTTTCCTAGATACACGCCGTCCTTTGGCTGAATGCTCTCGCAGAAAACCATCTGACGTATCCTTTCCTTCAATTCTTCCATGCCCTCTCCCGTCACCGCGGAGATGCAAACCGTTTTTTCCGGATCTCCCCAAGCCTCCTCCGGCTTTCCCCGGTCCAGCTTCGTCCGGACAAGAAGATAAGGCGTATCTTCTATCTCCCGTAAAATCCGAAGATCCTCTTTTGTCTCTCCGGAAGTTCCCTCTAAGAGAAACAGGATAAGGTCGCTTTGTTTGGCCGCCCGAATCGCCCTCTCCACGCCCATCGCTTCCACAGGATCCTCGGATTCCCTGATCCCCGCCGTATCGATTAGGCGAAGGGGGATCCCGTCCAGGTTCATCCCTTCTTCCAGGGTATCCCTGGTCGTACCGGGTATATCCGTGACGATGGCTCTCTCCTCTCCCAATAGAGCGTTCAAAAGGGTGGATTTTCCCATATTGGGCCGCCCAACCAGGGCGACGCGGATCCCCTCGTTCAGCATCCTTCCCGTATCCGCCGTACGATAAAGATCTTCCAGTTCTTTCTGGAGCTTCCCCAGTTCCTCTTTGATATCGAGCTCCCTCGCCTCCTCAATCTCATACTCCGGATAATCGATCTCCACTTCCAAAAGCACGAGAATATCCATGATTCTCCTCCGATACTCCTGTATCTTAGAACCAAGACGGCCGTCTAAACGTCTGGAGGCCGCCTTTAAGGCAAGGCTTGTCTTCGCTCCGATCATATCCATGACGGATTCCGCCTGGGAAAGATCCATTTTGCCGTTAAGAAAAGCCCTTTTCGTAAACTCCCCAGGCTCCGCCAGGCGGGCGCCCCGGGATAAAACCGCCTGCAAAACTCTTCTTAACAGATAAACGCCTCCATGACACTGAAATTCCGCCACATCCTCTCCGGTAAACGTATGAGGCGCCTTCATGTACAAAAGGATCCCCTCATCCAGGATATCTCCCGTATCCGGATCCGTAATCTTCCCGTAGTACGCTTTATGGCTTATGAAGTCTTTTGCCTTTCGGTTTCCCACGGGAGAAAAGAGCAGACCGGCTATTTGCGCCGCCTTAGAGCCGGAAACGCGAACGATTCCGATGCCGCCCGTTCCTATGGGCGTTGAGATCGCGGCAATCGTATCCTCCCAACTCATCCTCATCCCTCCTTGGATTCAAAACAGCCGGACAAATCCCACTCCGATTTGTCCGGCCTCTTCTTATGTAACTTCCTACTCTTTTACTTATGATGGTAGTTTCCCTTTACCGGGCTGATCACCACTTTACGGAAGGGTTCTTCTCCCTCGCTGTGGGTCTCTACGCCGTTAAAGGATTGCAGAACAGAATGGATGATGCGGCGCTCGTAAGGATTCATCGGCTCCAAGGCCACGCGACGGTTAGTCTTACGAACCTTCTTCGCCAGATTAATCGCCAGTTTTTCCAGGGTCTGCTTCCTCTTTTCCCTGTAATTCTCGGCGTCAAGCTTGATCTTGATATGGCCTTCCGTCTTCTTATTGGCGACCAGGGCCGTCAGATATTGCAAAGAATCCAGCGTATTACCGCGCTTTCCGATAATCACGCCCAAGCCCTCACCCTGGATATCCAGCTTCAGCACATCTTCTTCTTCCATCATGCCCTGGATCTTGGCTTCGATTCCCATCTCCTTCAATACAGGCAGAAGAAAAGCGATAGCCGCCTCTTCGGCGATCTTAGCGTCTTCGCTATACGCGATCGGCTCCTTTGGCTCCTGCACTTCCGTGTTTTTCGCTTCTTTCGCCGCTCTCGCCTGAGCAAGACGATCTTCCACAAGCGTATCCATCACATAGACAGGCTCTTCTTGTTTCTTCTCGGGAACACTCTCGGGGACGGGATTCTTTACGGGTTCTTCGGCCTTCGGCGCCTTTTCTGCTTCAGCCTGTTTCTTTACCGGCTTTTCCTCCTGCGCGCTCTTATGCTCGGAAAAAAGTTCTTCCTCCAAAGAAACGCCCTTCGCCGTCGCTCTTACAATCGCGTCTTTCGCGCCGAAAATTCCTAATACGCCCTTCGATCCTTCCTGTATGATCTCGATATCCACCTGCTCGCTGGGAAGTCCCAGCTGAAGAAGTGCCGCCGTAATCGCGTCATCCACGGTTTTTCCGCTTGTTTCAACGTATTTCATATGTTCGCCCCTTTCGATCAGGAATCTTCCTTCTCGGATGAATTCTCTGTTTTTTCCTGTTCCTTTTTCATTTCTTTATAATTTTCGATTCTCTTATTCGCAGCCGCTTTCCGGTTTCCGGCCATGCTGCTTCTGGCGATGACCGACTCCGCGGTACCGATTCGTTTTCCGGTCTTCTTGTCGATATTCGAACGGGCAATCTCTTTAAGCCTCTTCTTCTCTTCCAGCTCCTTCTTTCTCTCCAGAGCCTGCTTATACTCCTCGTTATCCACGATCTTGTCCACGATCAGCTGCTGAAGAATGCTAAAGAAGTTGCCGGCGATCCAGTACAGGCCGATACCCAAAGGCATAGTGATGACGAAAAAGGCCGTCATAAACGGGAAAACAATATTCATGGTTTTCATCGTCTGGTTCCCGTTTTTCTTGGGGTCTCCCCCCGCCGCCACGGTCCGTCGATCGTTGGCTTTCATCATGATGTAAGACTGAAGCCATGTGGTAACGCCCGCCACCACCGGCCAGATGATTCCCGGGAAACTCAGGCCCGCCGTCTCCGTCAGGTTAAAACCGATAAAGGAGTTCAGCTCCTGCGTCAGATACACGATGTCCGTAAAGGCCTGATCCGTTCCGAAGGAAGTCAGTTCGAAGAACTGGTTCCAGTTGGCCATCGTAAAATGAGCCAAAAGATCCTTCACGGAATCGAAGGTATTGATATCGAAATTCTGCAGTCCCTGAATGACCGAAGAAAAATTGTCCTGAATAATAGACTGATAATTGGACAGGGCCATGACCTGCGTCGTCAGCGTATTAAAATATTCTCCATAACCGGTGATGTAGAAAGCCAGGTTTCGCAGGACCTCATACAAAACGAAGATAATCGGCAGCTGAATCAGCATAGGAAGACAGCCGCTAAAAGGACTGGTCTTATTTTCCTTGTAGAGATCGTTCATCTCCATCTGCATCATCCGCGTCGATTCCGGATCTGTTTTATTCTTATACTTGTCCTGAATTCTCTGAATCTTAGGCTGCAGGCGCTGCATTTTCCGGCTGGAACGCTGCTGCTTCAGCGTCAGCGGGAACAAAATCGTACGTATGATAAACGTAAACAAAATAATCGTGATTCCCAGCGCGTTTACCGTAGTCAACGACACAATCCCGTTGTAGATGATGTCGATCACGAAGCTGAACAGCCAAGCCAGGGGCTTCAGGATGAAATTATTTGTCTGTGCCAGAAAGACAAAATCCAAAATGATAACTCCTCTCGATCAAAGCCTAGAAAATTACGGCACCGGATCGTATCCGCCCTCATGAAAAGGATGACACTTTAAGACCCTTCTCACCGCGAGATATGCCCCTTTCCTCGCGCCGTACTTCTCCACCGCCTCCGCCGCGTAACATGAACAGCTGGGGTAAAATCGACAGCACTGTCTCTTATAAGGGGAAATCGCCTGCTGATAGAAACGAATCGTTCCTAACAGCACTTTTTTCATCATATCATTCACCTATCCCATTTTCCGCCTTGAGAATTTGAAACCTTGCCGCAAGACCCAAGATCGACCGCTCCATCTGCGTGCTCTTCTGGTCCTTGGAGGGTCCGCGGGCAATGATAACGATATCGTATCCTGTCTGGAACTGATGGGCATGCAGACGAAAGGCTTCTTTGATAATCCGTTTAAGACGGCTGCGAACCACGCTGTTTCCGTTTCGTTTGCTGACGGAAATACCCAGACGATTTTCTTCTAGGCCGTTCGGATATACGAACATCACCAAGTACCGGTCCGCTTTCGACTTCCCGCTGCCATACACCGTACGGAACTGAGGATTCCTTAAACTCTGGATCATAAACTGCCGTCTCTCCCTATCTGCAAATCCCGAATGTCCGTAAGCATAAGGTCAGGCCGCCGGAAAACCGGCGGCTGACATCCATACTTACGAGTCCCGCTCTTACGCGGACAGAACCTTACGACCCTTTGCCCTTCTTCTGGATAGAACTTTGCGGCCGTTGGAAGTAGACATTCTCTTCATGAATCCATGCTCTCTCTTACGCTGCTTTGTCTTCGGATGATAAGTCGTTTTCATGGTGTAATACACCTCCTTCTAAATCGAAAATGATCATAATCGCGGGTCGAAACAGGTTCCCGCGGCACGCCGGGATCTCCCGGCACAAAATTTTAGAGCACTATTCTGATTATATGTAATCAGAGCGCTTTCGTCAAGCATTTTTTTTGGATTTTGGGATCTTTTGTATTTTTATGACTCTATGCTCCCCAAAACCACCTTAAAAATCCGCGCCTGTTTCATTTTACGGATACTGTCCTCCACTCCCGTACAGGTGATGATCGTCTGATGTTTCTCGATACTTTCCACCAAATATCGCTGTCTGTTTTCGTCCAGTTCGCTCATGACGTCGTCCAAAAGCAAAATCGGGGACTGTCCCGTCTCTTCTTTCATCATCTCCATCTCCGCGAGTTTCATGGACAGGGCCGCCGTCCTCTTTTGCCCCTGGGAACCGTAGGTGCGCACATCCATCCCGTTCATCCGAATCCCAATATCATCCCGATGGGGTCCCGCCGTCGTAGTACCGGTTCTCAGATCCTGTTCCAGATGCTCTTTCAGTTTTTTCAAGATCAGTTCCTCATCCTCCGACACGTTCATCTCATAGAAAAATTCTATTTTTTCCTGATCTCCCGAGATCTGGGCACAGATTCCCGGCGCCCAGCCCGCCAATTTCTCCACAAACTCCCGCCGTCTTCGGATGAGCCGGCAGGCAAAAGAGGCGAACTGCTCGTCATATACGGAGATCAGTTCCCGGGCCTCTTCCTGGCGAAAAGAATCTTTCAGAAGCTGATTGCGTTGTTTCAGCAGAATATGATACTGCTGCAGGGCATGAAGATACACCTTATCCACCTGACAGATCTCCATATCCATAAATCTTCTGCGTTTCGCCGGCCCCTCCTTGATCAATGACAGATCCTCGGGAGAAAACAATACGGTTTGTATACACCCAAAAAGATCGTTAATCTTCTGAACGGGCACCCTGTTTAGAGCCGCGGATTTGGCTCCGTTCCTTCTCAAATGCATCTCCACCATGTTTTTCCGATCCGCGCTTCTTCCGTCCCCGGAATATACGATTCGTATAAACGCGTCATTCTCTCCGATTTGTATACACTCTTTATCGTAGGATGTGCGGTGAGAACGTCCCGTGGAGCAATATCCGATCGCTTCTAAGAGGTTTGTTTTTCCCTGGGCGTTGGCACCCATCAGAACGTTGACGCCGGGTTCCAGATTCCATTCCAGTTCCTTGTAATTCCGGAAATTACGCAATACGATTTGTATAATCTTCAAATCCAACACCTCGAAAGAACAAGGGCGCGATACAAAAACGTATTTTGCAGCGCGCCCAAGATGAATTTATTGATCCACACGCCGGATCTGCCATTCTTCGCCTTCGACCGTAACACGATCCTGATCCCGCAGTTTTTTTCGCAGCTCATGCACCGGCGCCCCGTTAAACAGGATCTTTCCTTCCTGAATCAACTGATGGGCTTCCCCGCCGCTCGAAACCAGATCCTCTTTCTTCAGCCACTGATCCAACTTGATATATTCTCCCGTTATTTCGCTTGTTTTCATGGTTTCTCCTTAGTTCAACCGTATAGGCAGAATGAAATATTTATAATTTTCCCCCTGCGCGCCCTGGATGATACAGGGAGACAGGGAAGAAGAATACAGAATGCATACCGTATCATCGTCGATCGCCCTCAGCGCGTCCATATAATACTTGGGATTAAAGGCCGTCACCATGCCTTCGCCTTCCAGACGGATGGCCACTTCCTCGTATGCGCTGCCCGCCTCCGTATTGGAGGTAATGATCATGCGATCCTGCCGGATATCGAAACGTACCGGGCTGTTCTTCCCCTCTTTAGAGATTAAGGCCGCGCGGTCAATGCTGTCCAGGAGTTCTTTTTTGTTTACATAGGCCCTCGTGGTAAAGCTCATTCCCAAGTTCCGCTCGTAGTTTAAGAACTCGCCCTCTAGAAGCCTGGAGACAAGGACGGTTTGATCCATCTTAAAGAGAATGTGCCGTCCCGTAAACATCACCGTCATCAGGTCATCCTCCTCCGAAGAAAGGATCTTATTCAGCTCGTTCAGGGCCTTTCCGGGAACGGTCATCTTAAAGGTTTTCTCGCCGGATATATCCGTGCGCTGCATAGAGATACGGAATCCGTCCACAGCCACCAGATAAAGATATCCATCACGAACATCGATCAGTTCTCCGGTCAGGACCGGTCGTCCACTGTCTTCCTGGGCGATAGAGAAGATCGTTTTCTGAATCATCTGACGAAATTCATTCTGAGGAAGCACCATTTGATTCTCGCTCTGAACCTCGGGAAGCAGCGGAAAATCATTGCCTTTTTGTCCCGGAATATTAAATTTAGATTTTCCGCAAGAGATCGTAATATTATCCTGA
Organism: uncultured Clostridia bacterium; assembly: GCA_944376225.1. Classification (GTDB taxonomy): domain Bacteria; phylum Bacillota; class Clostridia; order Lachnospirales; family Bianqueaceae; genus Faecimorpha. The sequence goes on from CALWBZ010000031.1 coordinate 36,962, forward strand.
TCATCGGAATCGATGATGATTTCATCATCCGGAAGCCTGCGAATGATTTCCGAAAAGATTTTCGCGTTAACGGCTACAGACCCTTCTTTTTTCACGACTGCATCGGACGCGCAATGGATTCCTAATTCCAGATCGTTTGCGGTAAGAGTGAATGAGTTTCCTTCCGCCTTTAATAAAATACACTGCAAGATAGGCATGGTTGTTTTCTGAGAGACCGCGCGGATTACAGTACCTACGCTTTTCAACAGGGAACTTTTGTTGCAGATAATGTTCATGATGATACCTCCTGTGGATAAGTTCAATCGCGCCATGGGCGAGTTCGCGGATGCGAATAGAATAGTAATAGAATTCTTTGGTAGTAGTAATAGTAGTAGGGGCTGTGGATTGTTGGAAAAGGGCATCAACCCCTTTATAAATCAGGTTTCCACTCGTGAATAACCTTGTGGAGAAATTTGCATAACCTGTGGATAAAGCAAAGTTATCCACGTTCAAAAAATTGGGAAATATTTACAAAGTAGAGTTATCCACGCAAATTCACAAGATATCCACACATGAGATGTGGATAAAGTGGATATCTTATCATTCTCCCGTCAGACGTCGTTCGATATCGTTGACAGCCCGAAGCAATTCTTCATTATTTAGATTCTTCAGATCGTCCGCGATTTTATCCGCGCCGTACATGACGGTGGTTCGATCCCGTCCTCCAAGTACGGTGCCGATCGTCTTTAAGGGATCGGTGGTCAGCTTTCTGCATAGGTACATGCAGATCTGCCTGGGATAGGCGATATTTTGCGGCTTTTTCTTGGATTTAATGTCGTCCACCGAAATTTGGTAAAATTCGCAGACCGTTTCGATGATTCGCTGGCAGGAAATCGTCTTCTTGATATCGTTTCCTGTGTAGTCCTTCAAAGCGTTGGACGCGATGTCGATGGTCACCTTCGTATTGGGGCTTAGGAGACGGCAATAGGCCTCGACGCAGGTAAGGGCCCCCTCCAAGTCGCGGATGTTGGAGTTGATATGGTCCGCGATGAAGCTTAGCACATCCATATCGATATCCAGATGGTTTTGTTCGGCTTTCTTCTTTAATATAGCGATACGGGTTTCGTAGTCCGGCGCCTGAATATCCGCGATCAGTCCCCATTTGAAACGGGAACGGATGCGCTCCGAGAGTTGTTCGATCTCTTCGGGAGGGCGGTCGGAGCAGATCACGATCTGTTTATTATCATTATATAGGGTATTGAACGTATGGAAAAACTCGTCCTGTGTCGCCTGCTTATTTCCTAAGAACTGGATATCGTCGATCAATAGGACGTCGATCTGGCGGTATTTTTCCCGGAAAGAATCGTTCTTATTAGAACTGATAGAATTAATCAGCTCGTTCATAAAGGTTTCCGAGGGGACATAGAGGACATTCTTAGAAGAGTCACAGTCCAGCACATGATTGCCGATGGCATGGAGCAGATGGGTCTTTCCAAGACCGGAATCGCCCCAAATAAACAGAGGATTATAGGTATTGCCGGGAAAATCGGCCACGGCCAGACAGGAGTGATAGGCGAGCTTATTGTGATTGCCTTCCACAAAGGACTCAAAGGTATAGCGAGGATTCAGATGGGCCTGTATCTTGAGGGATTCCAAAATCGAATTATCTTCCTCGTGAGAAGCGGCAGGAAGCTGATATTTGCCCTTGTCTACGATTTCAAAGGTGAAGTCGTTATAGTTCAGCATTTCAAAGCATTTCTGCAGATGATCCTTGAACTTGGTAGAGACGATCTTCTTCGCCAGCGGATTTTCTGATTCCAGGATCAGTGTTTTTTGAGAACCGTCTTCCACCACATCCACGGCCTGCATATCCTGAAACCATCCTTTATACGTCACTTCTGTCAGATCTTGTCGCAAAAGCTGCTGAATCTCTGAATAAATTGCTGATGGATCATACTTCATTGCGGATCAAACCTCCAAAACGAAATGGGAATGTACGGATGTTAATAACTTTATCCAACATATCCACGGCTTAAAATCGTAAGTCTACGGAATATACACAGGATTTTCACATAGTAATCCACATAGATATCCACAGGGTGTGGATATCTTTTTTGATACACTATCCCCATGGAACCCGATTGGATTAATCATACCACAAAATGTGTCCTTGTTGCAACACTTTCAATTGACATTTGGAGAAAAAAAAAGTATGATATAGGTATCCAAATTTATGAGGGGGGTTAGATGGAATGAAGGTTCAGAAAGTAACGGATCCCGCCTTTTCAAAGTACGGGAAAGTGTTGTCCGGATATGATTTTTCTTCTTTGCTTGACACATTGAGAGGGTGCAGCGAGAAGCCTTCGGATAAAACGATTTACATACCTTCCGATCCGACTCTGGAAGCCTGCGCCATATACGGGGATCTCAGGGATCGGGCCTACGGCGGCATGCCGATCCAGATCGGGTATTGCAACGGGAGCAATCATCTTCTCAACTGCCTTGAGTATCACAGAGACTCGGAGATCGATGTGGCGGCGGACGATGTGATTTTGCTTCTGGGGCGTCAGGACGAGATCGAGGACGGAATCTACGATACCGCAAAGGTGGAGGCGTTTTTGCTTCCGGCGGGAACCGGCGTGGAGCTTTACGCGACGACGCTTCACTACGCGCCCTGTAACGGGGAGGGGAAGGACGGTTTCCGGGTGATTATCGTGCTTCCTGCGGGGACAAACACCGAGATGCCTGTCTTTGAGCCCGGATGTGAGGAAGATCGGTGGATGACGGCCAGAAACAAGTGGCTGCTTGCCCATCAGGACGCTCCCGAAGCCGGAAACGGAGCCTATGTGGGTCTGTCCGGAAAGAATATTTGTGTATAAAATTTAATTCATGGAGGTATTCAAAATGAAAAACATGCCAGAAGTAAAGCTGGGAATGATCGCGGTAAGCCGTGATTGTTTTCCCATCACGCTGTCGGATCAGCGCAGCCAGGCGGTTGTCGCCGCGGCGAAAGAGCAGGGTGTAGAGATCTACAGGGCGAAGACCGTAGTGGAGAGCGAGAAGGACATGCTGAAGGCCGTGGAGGATATCCAGGCGGAAGGCGTCAATGCTCTGGTAGTTTATCTTGGCAATTTCGGACCGGAGAGCGCCGAGACCATTATCGCTCAAAAGTTTGACGGACCCGTGATGTATGTGGCCGCCGCGGAGGAATCCCAGGAGGATCTGATCCAGGGAAGAGGAGACGCTTACTGCGGAATGCTGAACTGCTCCTATAACCTGGCCCTTAGAGGATGCAAGGCGATCATTCCCGAGTATCCGGTGGGAGGTCCCGAGGATGTGGCGAAGATGATCGGGGAGTTTGTTCCCGTGGCCAGGGCGATTCTGGGTCTGAAGAATCTCAAGGTCTTTACCTTTGGTCCCAGACCGCAGGATTTCATGGCTTGTAACGCGCCGATTCAGCCGCTGTTCGATCTGGGCCTGGAGATTCAGGAAAATTCGGAACTGGATCTTCTGGTGGCTTTCCGTAAGCACGCGGACGACCCCAGAATCCCCGATGTGGTGAAGGAGATGGCGGAGGAGACCGGCAGCAACAATCCTTACGCGGGAATCCTGCCGAAACTGGCTCAGTATGAGCTGACGCTTCTGGATTGGGCGGAGGAGAACAAGGGAAGCCGGGAATACTACGTATTCGCCAACAAGTGCTGGCCGGCGTTCCAGACGGAGTTCGGCTTCGTTCCCTGTTATGTGAATTCCCGTTTGGCCGCCCGGGGAATCCCCGTCAGCTGTGAAGTGGATATCTTCGGCGCCGTGAGCGAGTATCTGGGCGTTTGCGTGTCCGGCGACGCGGTAACCTTACTGGATATCAACAATTCCGTTCCGAAGGATATGTATGAGAGCGAGATCAAGAAGAACACCGATTATACGCTTCAGGATGTGTTCATGGGATTCCATTGCGGCAACACGCCCGTATGTAAGCTGACCAAGGCCCATATGGGATATCAGTTGATCATGAAGCGTTCTCTGGAACCGGATTCCGAGCCGAATATCACCAGAGGAACCATCGAAGGCGATATCGTTCCCGGAGAGATCACCTTCTATCGTCTGCAGGGCAACGCCAGAGGACAGCTTAAGGGGTATATCGCTCAGGGCGAGGTACTGCCGGTAGCCACCCGTTCCTTTGGCGGAATCGGCGTGTTTGCCATTCCGGAGATGGGCAGGTTCTATCGTCACGTCCTGATTCAGAAGAATTATCCCCATCATGGGGCGGTGGCCTTCGGTCATTACGGCAAGGCTATCTTTACGGTGATGAAATATCTGGGCGTGGAAGACGTAGCCTTCAATCAGCCTAAGGGAATGCTGTATCCCAGCGAGAATCCCTTCGCGTAAACAAAAACAGGAGGAGCTGCCTGCGTTTTTTGCAGCGGCTCCTCTGTCTTTTTAGGAGAACCTTCTTATGTTATTTCAGAATATGGAGTTTCACAATGTGGATTGTCTGGAAGAGAGGCTGGGCGGCTATATGCTCCAGCGTTTTCCGGAAGAAACGCGCCGAGGCTTAGGATATCAAGATCATGACCGTGGCAGGATGTTTAGCCAGATGCCGGTGGGATGCGAGATCCGCTTCGTCACGGACGCGCATTTCTTTAGAATCTCCTTTGCCGCTTACGAGGCGGATAACCGAATTTTTGTTTTTAGGGGAAACTTTTTGCAGCGCGTATTGGATCTTCCGGCGGGAAAGATCAGCACCTATCATATTCAAGAGCCGGAAAATTGGGGAGAAGTAGAGCCGGAAGCTTTTCGCGGCCATCGCTTTTCCTCGGATGTATGGCGTTTTGTGACAGATAAGGAATCCGCCGTGTTATTCTACGGCGCGGATTTTGTGGGACACGAGGTGCGTCAGCCCCGTTCCGACGAGGTTCCCGGGATCAAATGGATGGCCTACGGTTCTTCGATCACTTTCGGAGGAGACGCCCATCTGGGAATCAACGCTTATGCCGCGAAAACGGCGCGCCTTCTAAATTTGGATCTTTATAACAAGTCCATCGCCGGATCCTGTTTCTGCGATCCTTCCGTGGTCGAGTATCTGGCCGGGCAGGCCGGAGGGATGAATCTTATCACCTGTGAATTGGGCATCAACATGCTGAGGCGTTTTCCCGAAGAAATTTTTAAGGAAAGAACATATCATTTGATCGGGCGTTTGCGGAAGGCTGCTCCCAAGACAAAAATCGCGGTGATTACGCCTTTTACGGCGGGAGCCGCGTATCAGAAAGATCCGGAGAACGAGGGGAGAAAGCGGTATTACGCTTTTACGGAGATTTTGAAAGCCTACCCGGATCGGGAAGTTACGGTATGGGACGGAAGAGAGATTTTAGAGGATTTTTCCGGGTTATCCGCGGATTTATTACATCCTTCCGATGAAGGACACGGAATGATGGCCGTCTCGCTGGCGGATAAGATCAAAAGTTTATTATGGTAAGGAAAGGAAGAAGAAAATGGAGATTCAACAGGTAAAAGCCATCGCGGACGGAATCCGCGCCAACGTGGAAAAAGTCATCGTGGGAAAAAGCAGCGTGATCGAACTGATCTTGGCCGCCATGCTGGCGGAAGGCCACGTTTTACTAGAAGACGTACCGGGAACCGGAAAGACGATGATGGCGAAAGCATTGGCGAAGTCCATCGACACGACTTTTAAGAGGATTCAGTTTACGCCGGATCTCCTGCCTTCGGATCTGATCGGTATCAATTACTATAACCAGAAAGAGGGAGAGTTCGTATTTCGTCAGGGAGCCCTTTTTACAAACGTATTGTTGGCGGATGAGATTAATCGGGCTACTCCCAGGACCCAGTCCAGTTTGTTGGAGAGTATGGAGGAAAAGCAGATCACGGTGGACGGCACCACCTATGTTTTGCAGAAGCCATTCTTTGTTATCGCCACACAGAACCCCGTAGAGACTCAAGGAACATTCCCTCTTCCGGAGGCTCAACTGGATCGTTTTATCATGCAGCTTTCCATGGGATATACCAGTAAGGAAGAGACCATGGAAATCTTGAACCGTTTCATCGCCGCGTCCCCCGTAGAAGAAATCGAAAGCGTCTGCGGCAGGGAAGAACTTCTGGAGATGCAGAAATTCGTGAAGACCATCTACATTCATCCGGACATCGCGGGTTATTCCGTGGATATCGTGGAAAAAACGCGGGGCAGAGAAGATGTGGCGTTGGGAGTCAGCCCCAGAGGAAATCTGTCATTCCTGCGCGCGGCCCAGGCGTTGGCGGGAGTGAGAGGCAAGACTTTCGTGTCTCCGGACGAGATCAAGGACTTGGCGCTGCCGGTTCTGGGACATCGTATGATCCTAAAGAGCGGCATGCGCAATCGTTCTACACAGATCGAAGGAATCGTCAATGAAATCCTGGATACGGTTCCGGCGCCTACGGAAGATTGGAAAATCGATCAGTAAGGAGGGAAAATCCCCATGCCCATTCTTGTTATATTCGCGGTGGCAGGGCTGATCTACCTTTTGCAGGATCGGATCTATAAGCGCTTTTGGAATGTGAATCTGCATGCGGATGTGGAATTTGAGGATCACTTTATCTATGAGGGAGAAGATACTTATCTGAGAGAAACGTTGTCTAACGGTAAGATTCTTCCTCTGCCTTGGGTCTATGTGAAATTTCAGATTAACCGTAACGGGAAGGTGGGTCATTATCGCAGCGACCTGTTCAGCATACGGTTTTACCAGAAGATTCGTCGGCGGATTCCCTTTCATCCGGAAACCAGGGGAATCTATACGATCCGAGGAATCGATCTGATCAGTAATAATCTGTTTATTACCCGCAAATTCGTTCAGACCTTGCAAGACGCCGCGACGATGGTCGTCTATCCGAAACTGATCGATGTGGAAGAATTTCAGATTCCCTTCCAAAAAATGATGGGAGACATCATTACAAAACGATATATGATCGAAGATCCCTATATGTTTAAGGGAATCCGGGACTATCAGTCCTACGACAGTTTTAAGTCCATCAATTTTAAGGCTTCCGCCCGGGCGGGAAAATGGCTCGTCAACGTTCATGATTACACGATTCAGCAGAAGGTGACGATTCTTTTGAATATGGACCGGGCAAATCAATATTATGATCTGCGCCTATATGAAAACAGTATCCGCATGGCGGCATCCATGGCAAACGCCTATGAGCAGGAGGGGATTCCTGTTTCCTTGTGGTCCAACGGGAAAGACGTGATCACAAGAGAGAGCATCGAGCTGGAAGAAGGATGCGGATTGGGACATTTGCATACATTGTTTGAGAATCTGGCCCGTATGGAGATCAGTCTGGAGGTAGAGGATTTTGGACCTTCTTTGAAAAGAGCGGCGGAGGATCCGGATCCCAATTCGATGTATCTGTTTATCTCTCCCTTCTTTGGAAAGGATTGCGTGCGGAACTATGAAGAACTGCAGAGAATGCACCCATCGTCGATGTGGATCCTTCCCGTCGTGCTCTCGGACTTGTCGGATCCGGATTTTAAGGGAGGACAGTTGGCGGATACTCTGCCCAACGTGTTCCTGTGGAAGGTGGATTGAGCGATGAAAAAGAAAGCATCTTTTTTAACCCATCTGCAAAGGCTTATGACCGATTATTTTAATACATATCTGATCATCGCCGTCTTAAGCTACGCATTAACCGCCTGGACAAAGGATCCGATGATGGTTCTGAAGATCCATTTGCTTTGTGTGATTCCCCTTTATATGTACTGGATCCGCCAGGAGGTATGGAATCTTTTTCTTTTTTCGGTACTGCATATTCTTCCCTTTTCATTACTATGGTTTTATCAGCAGGATAAAGATCTGATCATCGCGTTGATCGTGGGCGTGGGTATCGGGATTTTTGTCGTCTATTCTTTCGTTTTACGTTTGACCGAGACGAAGAATCAGATTACTCTGGGAGGACTCATCGTCCTGTGCGGAGCCTTAGCGCTGGGATATTTCTGCGTCCAGATTCCCCAGGTGGGAATGGGAGAGGCGCTGCAGCCCTATCTGATGACCGTGTCTTTTGTGGCCCTTTTGATTTATTTTATGGAGATGCATTTAAGAAACATCAATACGACATTAAATAATGTCAATGAAATGCTGAATCAACCGGCCCAGAAGATCCGTAAATTCAATCAGAAGATACTGGCTTATTTTATCATAGGAACGGGAATTTTCATCTTTTTAGCGCTGGTTTTTCGGATAGATCGCGGTATTATGGCCATAGGACAGGGATTATTATGGTTGATTCGTTTTCTTATCGGTTTAATTCCCAAGGGGGAGTATACGGGAGAAGAAAGTTTCTTTCAGGAAAACAGCATGCCGGATCGTCAGAATGATGATATGGAGTTTGAGGAGGTAGGCCCCAGTCCTTTCTGGGAAATCCTCGAGCAGATCGTGACTGTCGCGGTGGTCATCGCGTTGATTACCGCCATCGTTTACGGATTGTATCGTTTCTATAAGTGGTTCTATTCCCGAAAGCCAGAGACGGTCACGACGGATGAATTTGAGGAGACCAGTCTTTATATCGAGTCAGAACATAAAAGTTCTCGAAAAAAGGAATCCTTTTGGTCTCGTTTTCGTTTGACAAACGAGAAGAAGATCCGCAGGATTTATCGAAAACGATTGGAGGCGCCCATGAAGACCCAGGAGGTTTTGAAAGTTTCGGATTCTCCTAAAGAGATTCTGGAAAAAATGCCTTCTGAGGCGCTGGAAGATCTGACGGAGCTTTATGAGAAAGCCAGGTATTCAAACGTGCCGATTACAAAGGAAGAAGTTCGCAAAGCCGAGTCCATATCGTAGAAGAGCTTGACGGGATTTAGGTTTCGCGGTAAAATGTGGGCGGAAACTCCCGAAAAGGGGTAGCATTTAAATATAATGTAGAAGTAGAAAAGAGGAAATAAAATGAAGAAGGTACTGGCTCTGTTGTGTTTGATTAGTCTTCTGGTTTTTGCCTTAGGAGGCTGTACCGGTAATGAGACCTCCCAGGATCAGAAAGAAACGGTTCGCGTGGCCGCGCTGAAGGGTCCTACCGGTATGGGATTGGCGAAGTTGATAGAGGAAAACGAATCGGGAGAATCGGAAAATCATTATGAATTTACATTAGCCTCTTCCGCGGATGAGATTCTGGCGAGCATTATTCAAGGAGAATTCGATATCGCGGCGGTGCCCACAAACGTAGCCTCTATTCTTTATAATAAAACCGAGGGAAAGATTCAGATGGCCGCCGTGAATACGCTGGGTGTGTTGTATGTGCTGTCTACGGATGAGTCTATCGAAAGCATCGCGGATCTTGAGGGGAGGACGGTGTACTCCACGGGTCAGGGAGCGGTTCCCGAGATCGCCTTTAACTATGTTTTGGAACAGAACGGTTTGACGCCCGGGGAGGACGTGACGATCGAATACAGGAGCGAACACAGCGAGCTGGCGGCCTTGATGGCCTCCGGAGAGGCGGAGATCGCCCTGCTGCCCCAGCCTTTTGTGACCAGCGTCTTGAATCAAAATGAAAATGTAAAGGTCGTCTTAGATCTGACCCAGGAGTGGAACAAAGTGACGGAGGGAAAGAGCGATCTGACGATGGGCTGTATCGTGGTACAGAAGGAGTTTGCCGAGGAACATCCCCAGGAAATGAAGGCGTTTTTGGAGGAATACCAGGCTTCCGTGGAATATATCACGAATGAAGCCAATCTGAATGACGCGGCGGAGTTAGTCGAGAAGGCGGATATCATCCAGGCGGCGGTGGCGAAGAAGGCCCTTCCGGAATGCAATATCGTCTTTATCGTAGGTGAGGAGATGAAAAGCATATCCGACGGATTCCTTCAGGTGATATACGACAGCGTCCCCGCCTTAGTGGGAGGAGCGCTTCCGGAGGAGGATTTCTATTATCAGCAAAGCGTGGAATAAAAGAATTTTGCGCTGGGGGATGATAGCCCTCTGGATCATCCTTTGGCAATGCGCGTATTGGTTCGTAGGAGAGGATCTTTTGTTATCCTCTCCCTATACGGTTTTGTGCAGACTATGGGAACTCTTGCGGACGGCGGATTTCTGGAAAACCGTCGGCAATTCCTGCGCGGGGATTCTTACAGGATACTTGTGCGGGGTTTTCCTTGGGGTGATCTTGGGGGCGCTCAGCAGCCGGTTCCGTTTTGTATACGAGTTTATACGTCTTCCTATGCATTTGATACAGGCTACGCCGGTGGCTTCTTTTATCATCTTAACATTGCTGTGGATTCCTTCCCGGCGTCTTTCGGTTTTTATTTCTTTGCTGATGGTGCTGCCCATCGTCTGGAGAAATGTGAATCAGGGGTTTGATAACGTGGATAACAATCTCCTGGAAGTGGCGCGGGTGTATCGTTTCTCGCGGTGGAAAAGATTTCGTTATGTCTATTGGCCCGCCGTATTGCCCTTTTTCCGTTCGGCCTGTCAGATGGCCATCGGCTTTGCCTGGAAATCCGGCATCGCGGCGGAAGTCATCGTTACGCCTCTGGGGTTTATCGGGAAAGAACTGAACGACGCGAAGATAACGCTCATGACGGCGGATATGTTTGCTTGGACGGCGGTGATCATCCTGCTTTCGATTGTTTTTGAGAAGATTTTTGGTTTGATCTTTTTAAGGATTCCGATTCATCAGAAAGGCGGAAAATGATATGGAAGATCTGGTTTTTCATAACGTCTGTTTTTCTTATGAGTCTAAGAAGGTGCTGGAAGACGTAAACCTGCGTTTTCCGGCGGGACGCCGCACCGTTTTGATGGGGCCGTCCGGCATCGGAAAGACTACCCTATTTCGTTTAATCCTGGGGCTGGCCAGGCCGGATCGAGGACACATTTCGGGGCTTCCCGAGAAGGGGGCGGGCGTCCTCTTTCAGGAGGATAGGTTATTTCCACATCTGACCGTGTTGGAGAATCTGAAGGTATGCCTTCCGGAACGAAGGGAAGAAGACCTGAGGCAGATGCTTCTTGAACTTGGCCTTTCGGGAGAAGAGGGGCGGTATCCCCAGGAATTGTCCGGAGGCATGAGAAGGCGAGTAAGCTGTATCAGAGCCGTTGCCGCAAACAGAGAGCTGTACTTATTGGACGAGCCTTTCAACGGGTTAGACGAGGCGTTGAGAGGCCAGGTCGCGTCCTGGATCCGAAAAGAAACAGAAGGAAAGACCCTGATCGCGGTCAGTCATCAGAGTCAGGACGCCGGGTTACTTGGGGGAACAATTCTTCGTTTTGAAGAAAAAGAACAAGGAGAAAGAAATGCTTGAAAATTTTATTTTTAGTCTAAACGTATCTCTTCCCATTTTCATTTTAATGATCCTGGGATATTTTCTGCGAAAAAAGGAGGTATTAAGCGAATCTTTTCTAAATTGCGCCAATACCCTCCTGTTTCAGGTGGCTCTGCCCGCGAAGCTGTTTTTGGATACGGCGACGACGGATTTCACTCAGTCCTTCGATCCGGTTTTCCTGCTTTTGGCCGTCGGAGGATCCACGGTCTTCTTTATTCTTTTCTGGGTCTATGGTCATTTTGTGATCAAAGAGCCTCGCAAGATCGGCGCCTTTGTACACGGGGCGTTTCGGGGAAATTATGTTTATATCGGTTTTGCCTTGATCCAGAACATTTTGGGGACCAGTACTTTGCCCGCGGAAGCCATGCTGGCCAGCGCCTTTGTCCTGCCCTTATATAATATCCTGGCGGTTATCGTCTTGACGATTACCAATAACCCGGGGAAGAAGATCGATGTGAAGAGCGTACTCAAGCAGATCATTACCAATCCGATGATCGTAGGAATCCTGGCAGGATTACCCTTCTCCTTCTTGGGAATATACACGGATTTTGAACTCCCCTTCGCGATTCAAACTTCCATTAATTATTTAGGGAATCTGACGACGCCGTTGGCGCTGATCATCATAGGAGCCAACACGAAGATCACGGCGATCGCCAGCAATATTGTCTCCGTGATTACCGCCTGCGTTTTCCGGCTGATTCTTCAGCCCGCGATTATGGTGCCGTTGGCGGTTCTGCTGGGATTAAGCAATAACGCCGTCCTTGTTCTCTTTATTGTCTTTGGCGTGCCTTCGGCGGCAAACGTGTATATCGTGACGAAGAAGATGGGGGGCGACGCGGATATGGCCTCCGGCATCATCGTCGTCTCCGTCATCATGTCCTTGTTTACCCTGACAGGGGGCATATTCCTGCTTCGGACAATCGGCGTCATATAAAAGACATCCCGGAGTCGCTTCATGACTTCGGGATGTCTTTTATTCTTCAAATACCTCCTCCCGGAGGTTCCAATCGATATTGCCAAGGAGCAGGACGGATCCCTGAAAACGCATTCCCACGCTGGGATACCCTTCCAGATCCTTGGGGTTGATAAAGACGGTATAAGGTTTTCCGATGATGCTGAGTTCAAATTCGTAGACCCATTCCTCCGTATAAGAGTTTAGGATTTTATGAATCGCCCGAATCGTGCCCAAAACCGTAAAAGAGCCGTAGATTTCCGCGTTCGCGGGAAGAATCAGGCCATCTATGATAGAATACACATCTTCGTCTTGCAGCCGTTTCTCGATATCCTCCCAAGCGGCCCGATCTTCTTGTTCCAGTTCCTGTCTTGCCCTTAGATCGCCGGAGGCGGCCCTTCTGGAGAGCTCGTCCATATATTCCTCCTGATCCAAGTAAGCCGCCTCGTCTTCGGCGGAACTCTGCGTATTGAGAAGAATTTGTCCCGAAATAGAAAGACCGTATACATAAACGTTTAAGATATCCGGCCCTTTGGAAGCGTATCTTTTCGCCTGGATCAGATTCGATACAAACAGATCGATGGGACTGCCTGTTTCCAGATGATCGCCGATCAATATAGGCATCATCTCATCGGAAAAATCGATTTGCCAGGCGTCGATCGGAACAAGGTTCCGGTACGACCGGGCGACGGGAAGAAGGGATTCAACAAAAATCCTGTTTTCTGAGATCTTTCCTCGAAGGATCAAGGTAAACGGATCCATGTCCAGATAGAATTCGGCCATTTTTTCTCCGGTTTCCGGATTTGTAACGGTATCCATGGATAAGTCCTGGGAATGAAAGCTGGATAGAAGAAAGGATTGAAACTTCTTTTTATCGATATATTCACTCATGCCGATGGCGGAAAGGTATCGAAACATATGATCCTCCTATTCTCTCACCATGATATAGACGGATGTGATTTGCCCGTCTAAAGAAGCTTGCACCTCGAAAATCCCGGGTATGGAAGGGGCGGTATATACGCCTTCCGGCGTGATGCTGCCTCCAAAGGGTTCTCGAATCGTCCAAGCGGGCGTTCCTCCCGTTTTCGGCATCACAAGATAGAAACGGAAGGATTCCCCCGTACGCAGAACCCGGGGCGCGTTGGCGATATAGAAAGCATTTTCATCCACATCTTCTCTAAGCTCCTGCTCTTCCATGACGGGTTCCGGCAAGATCGCGGCGGGGCGAGTCTTCGGTTCCAGCCGGGAAGCGCGCCAGGAAACCTGAAGCCGGGAACAGGAGGTGTTTTCTTTCAGACAAACGCCGATCTGAAAGACGCCTTGACCGCGATATAAAACGGCTCCCAATTTCACGGCGGGAATGCCGGGAATATAAGAGGATTCGGAGAAGGCGTCCACGTCTCCGAAAACAAATTGCGTATCTTCGCCTTGAACAAGCCCCTCTTCATAGCCGCCGGGATCCAGAAGAGCGAGGGATAAATGAACGTCTCCTTCTCCTAAACCGTGGGGAATCTTGGGACTATAAAAACAGCGGCCGCGATAACCGCCCCCCTCCAGCAAGATGGTCACGGTTCCCTGGGTCACGGTTTCCTGAAAAAAGACATCCTGCGGCATGATACCCCTCCCTTCGTCTTCTAAACCTTAAAGTGAATCCGTATTATTGTAGCCTTTTTTGAATCAGAATGCAAGCCCTTCGGGCAAAAGTGTTTACGATTTCGTAAGGGTACCAGGGTTGAAAAAGAAAATCCCCTATGCTATAATGAAAACGCTAAAAACGTATGCCGCTTGGCAGAGGGAAAGGGAGGTTTCGGCGACGGAATTCACAAGAGTGAAAAAGGGATACTGTCCGGAAGAGGTGGAAAAGGAGATCCGGCGCCTGGAACAAAAAATCGGGGAACAGGAACGAGAGCTGACCGCTTACCGTGATAGGCAGGATCAGATTCATAAGGACGCGGTGGAGGCGAAAATCAAGGCGGATCTGATCGTAGAAGAAGCGCAGCGCAAGGCGGATCGGCTGCAAAAAGAGGCGGTGGAAGAGCTGCGAAGTATCCGGAGCGAGGCGTTAGGGATGAGAGATCTGATCGAGGCTTTTCAAAACGAATACAATCAGCTGCTAAGGCAGTATCTGATCAAAATACGAACGGATGAGTTTTCGGCCCTAATGGACAGGCTGGGAAGCCTCATCGACAAGACAGGCGGAGACCATCAATCAAAGGAGGAATAAGAATGGATATTATCATGATTGTATTACTGCTGGCGGAACTGTTTCTTCTGATGAGAAACATTGCTTCTCGAGCCGAGATGAACCGTTTGAAAGAAGAAGCGGTCGTCGCACATGAAGACAAAAGGACTTGGGTGAGGGTATGCCGTATCTTATGCGCGATCGGAGCCGTTGCCGTAGCGGCTATGATCGGCGTATTTATCGTCAAGGGGGAGACCATGTTATTGGAAGGCGGCCTTTTCAGCTGGCTGGCCCTCGTCATGGCTTTCGCCTTTTTCGCGGTAACTCCTTACAGCCTACATGAATGGGTCATTACCGAAAAGGGAATATTTATCTACAATGTGGGGCAGTTAATCCCCTGGGGACAGGTGATCACCACAGGAGTGCAGAACGGAAAGCGTATGAAGAAAGTGGTCATTCAGATCAAAAAGGAGCAGGGAGAGGTCTTTAAGACCCGCTATCAGATGATCGGGATGGAGGACTTACAGGAGGCTGAGCGGATTAGCGAGTTGATTCGTCAGTTTGTCCACGCCTTAGATCGAAAGAAGATGTATAAGAAGACGGTAGAAGAAAGGGCGACGGATCTGAAGAAACGTCGTTGGTTTTGAGGTGTATGATGAGAGTTTGGGATGTTACGGAGTACGGAACGCGCTCGGACGGTGTGACCAACGACGCTCCGGCGATTCAGAAGGCGATAGATGACTGCGCCGCGGCGGGAGGCGGACGGGTTTTGGTTCCCGCGGGCCGGTATCTGTGCGGAACGATAGAGTTGAAAAATGACGTGGAACTCCATCTTAGCCGAGGAGCTTCCCTCATGGCGAGCCTGAATAAAGAAGATATCCGTATTACTCCCTGTCCGGACGGGGCAGAGGAAGATTCGGGATATTTTATCGGCGCCCTGCACGTCAAGGGCGTATCCATTACCGGCGACGGGGAGATATACGGACAGGGATATAAGGTCATGCGGGACGACGGGGCGGACGGCGAGTGGCACGAATGTCCGTTGATGGTGGACGGATTCCGTCCGCGGCTTACCTATTTCGAGGATGTGGAGGATCTGAGAATACAGAATGTTACATTTCGGGATTCTGCCCTCTGGACCCTTCACATGGCGGGATGCCGCAGAGTAAAAGTGCAGGGAATCCAGATTCTGAACCACAGGAGAGGAGCCAACAACGACGGGATCGACCCGGATTCCTGTCAGGACGTGGTGATTTCGGATTGCATGATCGAGACGGGGGATGATGCCATCGTCGTCAAGACCACGAAGCCGATGACCGAACGGTATGGTCCCTGCGAGAACATTCTGATTCGGGATTGTATACTGGCCTCCCATGATTCGGCCCTTAAGATCGGTACGGAGACTCACGGGGATATTCGGAATATAATCATGTCGGATTGTATTGTGCGAGATTGTTCCCGGGGAATCGGCATCTGGGTGAGGGACGGCGGCACGGTGGAGAATATTCAGGTGCATCATATCATGGGCGCGGTACGGCGGTACGCCAATTCCGGCGAGAGATCCTTCGCGCCGGACTGGTGGGGGAAGGGAGATCCCATATTCCTATCGGCCACTTTTAGAAAAGGATCGTCCGGCCCTATCGGGAAAATACGAAACGTATATTTTGATCACATAAGAATGGATGCGGAATCCAGTATATTCCTGCGGGGAGAGAAAGAAAGTAATATACAAAACGTATATTTTCAAGATGTAGAAATTACGATGAAAAAACAGGGAACGCAGGAGGCGGGATATTTTGACGAGCAACCCTCGGAACGAGGCGTGTACGCCCATGAGATTCCGGCTATATATGCGCAATGCGCCCGGGACCTGTCTTTTCAAAATATGAAGATCCATTGGACAAAGGACAGGCATGCCAGTTGGACGTCGGGCATACAGACGGTGGATTGTCAAAACATAAGAGTGGAGGGCATGGTAGAAAGCGTAGAGGAGCCGCTCCGATAAAATTTAGTCAAGATAGAAAGAAGCGAGGTAGCAATGTTTTTTGTTTTCGCGGGAGGATACCTCTTATTGGCGGCCTGGCTGTATGTATACAGCATGCGCTGGGCGGGGGACGTACTTGGTTTTTTCAAAAGGATGCCCGGTCGGATTCTGTACGGAATCTTCTTCTGGTTCATCGCCGTTTCCATGATTCTGGCTTATTTCTCACCGGCGGGGCCTCTCAAGGACTTCTGGATGGTTCTGCGCAATTCCTGGCTGGGATTCGCGGCGTACGCGGTTCAGATCTGGATTCTCCTTCGTATCATACAATGGATTCTAATTCGTGCGAAACGAATTACAAAGGAAGATACGCGGCGTAGATCCTACCGCGTCGCTTTCGGTTTGATCCTAGTGCTTTCCGCCGCGGCGATCAATCTCTATGGCATCATTCATGCAAGACAAACGGAGAGGGAGTATTATCAGGTTTCCATTGAGAAAGACGGAGGAAACCTTGAGAATCTGCGAATCGCGATGGTAGCGGATCTGCATCTGGGTTATAACATCGGGTATTCGGAGATTGAAAAGATGGTGGGGATTATTAACGAGGAAAACGTGGATATCGTTCTCGTTTGCGGCGATATCTTCGATAATGATTTTGACGCCATCTCTAATCCTCAGGGGATAAGAGATCTGTTTCAAAGCATCGAGAGCAAATACGGCGTGTATGCCTGCTATGGCAATCACGATGTGGCGGAATCCACGCTGGGCGGGTTTACCCTGGAAGACGAAAGCATACCGAAAACCAGCGACATCTACATGGATATGTTCTTGGAAGAGGCGGGGGTACAGCTTCTTGAGGATGAGAGCATCCTGATCGACGATTCTTTTTATCTTGTGGGGCGGCGGGATTACAGCTCGGAGAAGAAAGCGAAACAGACCCGCCTGAGTCCTCAGGATCTTGTAGCGTCTCTGGATCATTCTAAGCCGATCATCGTCATGGATCATCAGCCCAAGGAATTGCAGGAATTGGCGGATGCCGGTGTGGATTTGGATTTATGCGGTCATACCCATGACGGACAGATCTTTCTCGGAAATCTTTTGATCAATTTGGCTTGGGAGAATGCCTGCGGATATCTGCAAAAAGGGGATATGCACAATATCGTCACGTCGGGGCTTGGGCTCTGGGGACCCAATCTCCGGGTGGGAACAAACAGTGAAGTCTGCATTATCGACGTAGACTTTGCATAAAAGGGAGCGAAAGCGTTCATACTGTATCTGTAGACATTGATTCAGGAGGCAGAGTATGAGCGCGAAGAAAGAGAACAAGAAGAAAAAGAATCCGCTGCTGGATGTACCCATTATGCAGCATATCGAATCGGAGGATCCCCAGAGACCCTATCCTTCACTGGAAGATATGGGAATCAGTTCTTCCAGCGACTGCACAGGATTGATCCCGAGTATGCCGAAGTCCGAAGCGGAGTTGGAGAACTATAAAAACATGTATCATTTTGAGCCTTAAAGGCCAAATTGCGAAAAGTGGCAGAAACATGGTGAATCTGCCGCTTTTTTTGTTTTGCTCTTGACAGGGGCTGGAGCTTGGGGTACATTGAGTATATCAACCGGACTTCGTCCGAAGATAGAGGAGGAAACCATGATTCAATCTGCAATGCATACGACAAAACTGAGAGTGCAGCCCCTGGTAGGCTTTTTACAGCATTCCGATGTGTGGGAGGGCCCCTGCCGGGCGGGAAAATGGGAGGCGCTGAAGCCCGAGGCGGAGAAGGAATGGGCGAAGAAGATGTTTCCGCAATTTGTGGATCAGCTTAAGGATGTGATCGATCAGGTGGAGATTCTGGAACCCCTGGCCGTCCCTTATCTGGAGAATATGACGGTATCCCAGGAGTTATGGGACAATATCGAGGCTATGCTGCCCCAGACGGATCTTTTCCTCGTCATGTGCTACCGGATTCCTAAGTTGGAACGGTATCGGAAGACGACGGTGGTTTTCAGCAACGGAAACGAGGGAGCCGATGTATGCGCTTATTATCGTTCGATCGGGATCGAGGCGTATAACGCGATCGATATTCCGGATCTAAACGAGATTCTGCACGCCATGTGGGTCCGCAAATGTATCGCGAATACTAGAGCCCTGGTTTTGACCAGCGGTCAAGTTCCTACATACGGTATCCAAAGCAATATCCGGGATTTAGAATATCTGCGTCGTCAATACGGTTTCGAGGTCATCAAACTGCCGTATAAAGAGATCTTTCCTTATATGGATCGGGTGGATGAGGAAGAAGCCAGGCGGATTGCGGATCGTCTCCTGGAAGGATCCAAAGACACCAAGGTGAATCCCGAGTATCTGATCAATGACACCAAGTATTTCCTGGCCGCCCAGGATATGATGAAACAATACGGATGCAACGCCTTTTCGACCGCCTGCATCGAGTTGTGCGCCTCCAGAATCCCCCAGGAACGCAAATTCACGCCCTGCATCACTCATTCTTTAATGAAGGCCGCCGGTATTCCCAGCACCTGTGAAGAGGACATGAACGCGATGATGGCCATGATGGTGCTCATGTATGGCAGCGGTAAATCCGCCTTTATGGGCAATCCTTTCTTAAAGTCTCCGGAGATCGTAGGCGTGCATCACGCGGTACCCGCGCTGAAAATGAACGGACTCGATAAGCCGGATCTGGAATACAGCCTCTGGGCGTTTACGGGACAGGGATTCGGAGGGAAGCTCCAGGTGGATTTCGCCCAGAACGACGACGAATACGTCACCCTGGGACGCTTTAATCCCATGGGAAATAAGATGGTCGTTAAGCGAGGAAAGGTGCTTCAATCCGAGTTTAAGCGGTATTATTGCAGTCCCGATTACCATATCCAGATTGAAAACGGGAGGGATTGGCTCCACACCTTGGCGGATTTTGGGCATCATCAGGTACTGGTCTTCGGCGATCAGATCGATATGGTCTGCCGCGTAGCCAGGATGATGGGATTCGAGGTCGTCAAGGGTTGATATGATCTATCTTAATCACGCCGCCACCGGTTTTCCGAAACCGGAGGCGGTGATTCATGCTATGGAAGAGGCGATGCTCCGACCGCCGGCAGGCCAGTACCGCAGCTTTTCCGACGGTGAAGCAGCGGAAGAAGTCACTCCCCGTCTTCGCGGCCGTATGGCGAGGATCTTGGGCGTCTCTTCGCCGGAGCGGATCTTCTTCACTTCCGGAGCGACCGAGTCCCTGAATATGATGATTCGGGGACTGGATTTAACCCGGGACAGGGTTTTTGTCAGCGCGGCGGAACATAATTCCGTACTGCGTCCCCTGTATAATGGGGGCGCCGGGGAAATCCGCGTGATTCCTTGCCGTCCGGACGGACACGTGGAGGAGGATAGGCTTAGGGAAATGCTGAAAGACTCTCCAAAAGCTGTCTTTATCAACCATTGTTCCAACGTGACGGGAGCGGTACAGGATCTTTCCGCCATCAGTCGGTGGGTACACGAGGCCGGCGGCATTCTTATCGCCGACTTGTCCCAGTCTGCCGGGACGATTCCCTTGCGTTTAGAAGAAGACGGCGTGGATATCGGTATCTTTACCGGTCATAAGGGGCTGTTGGGACCGCAGGGGACGGGAGGATTTTATATCCGGCCGAATCTCCATGTAAAGCCCCTTTTTTATGGAGGGACAGGCAGGGATAGCCAGAGGCTCGTATATGACGAAACTTGGGAAGGGTATGAGGTGGGGACGCGGAACGAGCCGGGACTGGCGGGCTTATTAGCCGGTGTGGAAACGGTTCTTTCACAGGGTGTAAATGATATATACAAATTGGAGAACAAACGTATCTCCAGTCTATACCGAAGAATAAAAGAAATCCCGGGGATTCGCCTATACGCTCCCAATCCGCCGGAAGGGCCGATTCTCAGTTTTTCTCTGGAGGGACTGACGCCCCAAGATACCGCCTATATCTTGTATCACGGGTATCATATCGTCACGCGAGTGGGCTGGCACTGTGCGCCTCTTCTGAAAGAGGCTCTTTCGTGTCCTTCCTCGGGAAGCGTAAGAGTCAGCGTAGGTATCACAACCACGGAAGAGGAGATAGAAGCCCTTGAGAGGGCGTTAAAGGAAATGACCGGAGGGGAGGAGAGGCCGTGAAAGTTCTTCGCATAGAGGAATCGAGAGAACCCTGCGCGGAATCGGGGTGGTACGCCTACGATCTGTTTCTTTCCCGAAAGATAGAGAAGGAAGACATTCTTTCCCTGGGCTCTCATGGGGATTTGACCTATCTTGCGCAGCTTAAGACGCCCTTTTACAAACTGAATCAGCCCTATTTTTATATACAGGGACTGGAAGGAACCGCGGAACTGCGGATCGCCGT
The DNA here is from genome assembly GCA_944376225.1 of uncultured Clostridia bacterium. Lineage (GTDB taxonomy): Bacteria > Bacillota > Clostridia > Lachnospirales > Bianqueaceae > Faecimorpha. The sequence continues at coordinate 57,726 of CALWBZ010000031.1, forward strand.
GTTCTTGGAGGCGGAAAAAGAGGTCATGGAGGAAGTGACCGGTTGGATTGGGCAATGGAAGGAATGAGCCCTTATCTTCTTTCATAAAAACGGGGCGTTGCCGGAAAAGCAGCGCCCCGTTATTGTTATTCTACATCGAGAGGAGTCTTCGCGGTAGGAGCGGGAAAGGCCTCTTCCAGCCGTGCGAGATCTTCTTCGGAAAGACAAAGTTCCGCCGCCAAACTGTTTTGCCGGGTATGGTCGGCGTTTCCGGCGCGGGGAATGGCGATGGTATGTCCGTCTCGAATCACAAAGGAAAGAAGAACCTGGGGCACGGTGACGCCGTGCTGTTCCGCGATCTTCGATAAGACAGGATGCTGCAAGAGATTGCGGGAAAGGCGTCCTCCCTGGGCCAGGGGGCAATAAGCCATAAGTGTTACCCCGTGATCCCTCATCCAGGGAAGAAGATCGTACTCGATGCCTCGGGAGGCAATGTGATAAAGCACCTGATTGACCGCGCAGTGAGATCCGCCGGGAATGCGGAAAAGTTCTTCCATATCATCCGTATCGAAATTGGAGACGCCCCAGCGCCGGATTTTACCCTGGCTGACGAGTTCTTCCATGCAGGCTACGGTTTCCCTCAAGGGAATACTGCCCCGCCAATGGAGCAGATACAGGTCTAAATAATCCGTGTTTAAGCGACGCAGGCTTTCCTCGCAGCTATGAAAAATGTGACGGCGTCCCGCGTTGTGAGGATATACTTTGGAGACGAGAAAAAGATCCTGTCTTTTATAATACGGAAGAATCCCCCCGATCAAGCTTTCCGCGGCTCCTTCTCCATACATCTCCGCCGTATCTAAAAGAGTCATGCCGGCCTCGATCCCCGCGCGAAGGGCACGACCTTCCGCCTCACGGGTGTCTTTGCGTTCTCCGAGATACCAACTTCCCTGGCCTAATACGGGCAGGAGGGCGCCGTCTTTTAACATGCAATACTTCATCAAAATCCCCTTCCTTTCTGTGTTTCTACATTATTATAATCGTTCCATCGAGAAAATACAATAAAAGATTCAAAGATTGTTCACGATATAACCTTTATTTTGTTTACAATTAAAAGGTATGATAAAAAATGTATAGATTATTATTTTTATTAAAGTACACAGAAAGGATGATGGAGATGGCAGAAAAAAACAACAGGAATGAATTTCTATCGATTATGAAATTCGCGCAGACCTTGATGGCAGAGAGTTTTACGCCAATTTGCAGAGAATACGGCATTTCTTCGCAGCAGATGAAGATCTTATCCGCGCTGTATCATAAAAAGAATCAGACGGTAGGGGAACTGAGTCAGTCTACTCAGATTTTGAGAAGCAACATCACCAGCGTCTGCAAGAAAATGGAGAAGGACGGTTATCTGGTACGCAGCCGCAGCCTGATGGACGAGCGGGTGGTCCGAGTCAGCCTGACGGATAAGGGCATGAAGATCATGAAGATGATTGGCGATGCTTTTACCCAATATTATGATCATCTCTTGGAAGGTGAGCCTCAGGAGACCTGTCAGGTCATTCACGACGGGCTTCAGAAGTTGTGTGAGCTGATGGAGAAATCCAAAGAAGAGTAAGGAATGAAAGAAGTTAAGAATACCAGGAAGCCGCTGATCTTTTATTATGTCATCGCGATCATTGTCCTGATGCTTTTGAACGCCCTGGTCTTTCCGAGGGCCCTCAGCGCTCAGGTAGAAGAGGTGGATTACGGCGTATTTTTGCAGATGGCCGAGGATGGCAACATATCCGAGGCGCAGGTGACGGATACGGAGATCATATTCGCCGATAAGAATACGCCCACGGGCTACTATAAGACAGGACGGATGGATGACATTTTCCTGGTTCAGCGGCTATACGACGCGGGCATCGTTCAGTTTGGCACGCCCATTATCGAACAGATGTCGCCCATCTTGAACTTTTTATTGACATGGGTACTTCCCGTTGTCGTCATGATCGTGGCGGGACAGCTCCTCATGCGGTTCATGATGAAAAGGATGGGCGGAAGCGTGGGCGGAGGCATGGGAGGAGCCATGTCCTTCGGTAAGAGTAACGCCAAGGTATACGTTCCGTCAGAGGAAGGAATCCGATTTTCGGATGTGGCGGGAGAAGACGAAGCCAAGGAACTTTTGACGGAAATCGTGGATTACCTGCACAATCCGGGCAAATACGCGCAGATCGGTGCGTCGATTCCCAAGGGAGCCCTTCTGGTGGGTCCTCCCGGAACGGGAAAAACCCTGTTGGCAAGGGCGGTTGCCGGAGAGGCTCACGTACCCTTCTTCTCGATCGCGGGTTCGGAGTTTGTAGAGATGTTTGTGGGAATGGGAGCCGCTAAGGTCCGAGACTTGTTTAAGCAAGCCAACGAGAAAGCGCCCTGCATTGTCTTTATCGATGAGATCGATACCATCGGAAAGAAGCGAGACGGCGCGGGCTCCATCGGCGGCAACGACGAACGGGAACAGACGCTGAACCAGCTTTTGACCGAGATGGACGGATTCGACGCGAAGAAAGGCGTCATTATCCTGGCGGCGACGAACCGTCCGGATTCCTTGGATCCGGCGCTTCTCCGTCCCGGGCGTTTTGACCGTCGGATTCCCGTAGAACTCCCGGATTTGAAAGGGCGGGAAGAGATCCTGAAGGTTCATGCCAAGAAGGTGAAGATGTCTTCTAATGTGGACTTTTCCGCGATTGCCAAGGCGGCGGCAGGCGCTTCCGGCGCGGAACTGGCTAACATGATTAATGAGGCGGCGCTGCGGGCGGTGCGTTCGGGCCGCGACGTGGTGAGCCAGGCGGATCTGGAAGAGAGCGTGGAAGTCGTCATCGCCGGGTATCAGAAGAAAAACAAGATTCTGTCCGATCATGAGAAGATGGTCGTGTCCTATCATGAGATCGGTCACGCGCTGGTGGCGGCGCTGCAGACGCATTCCGCGCCGGTAACGAAGATTACGATCATTCCCAGAACGTCCGGAGCCTTGGGCTATACGATGCAGGTGGATGAGGATGAGCACAATCTGATGACCAAGGAAGAGATTGAAAACAAGATTGCCACGCTTACCGGCGGACGTGTGGCGGAAGATCTGATCTTCCATTCGGTGACCACCGGAGCCTCTAATGATATCGAGCAGGCGACGAAACTCGCCCGGGCCATGATCACCCGGTTTGGCATGAGCGAGGCCTTCGGCATGGTGGCCATGGAGACCGTAAGCAATCAATACTTGGGAGGCGACACATCCTTGGCTTGTTCGCCGGATACCGCCACCCAGATCGATCAGCAGGTTGTGGAATTAGTGAAGAAACAGTACGATAAAGCGAGAAGCCTGTTGCAGGAACACATGAAGGAACTGAACGCGCTGGCGCAGTATCTGTACAATCATGAGACGATCACAGGACAGGAATTTATGGATATCCTGCAGGATTTACAATCCGCTTCATAAATGTTCTTGAGGGGAGGGCACAGCCCTCCTCTTTTTGGATTCTTGTCGTATAAATATACGATTTCCGCGGGAGCGGCGCGGGGAAAATTATTCACATTTTTTTCATGCAGATGTTGACAAGGCAGAATAAATACTGTATCATTGTGGCACAACAGCAGAGCAGAAAAAATAGAAATTGCTGTTGAATGTATATTTTTTCATAGAGGAGAATTTAAGATGAAAAAGTGGATTGCGTTTTTAATGACGGCCATGATGGTAGCAGCGGCTATGGCTTGCGCTCCCGCGTCGGATTCGTCCAGTAAGGCCGAGGAAAGCTCGGCGGCCCAGGAGAGTTCCGCGGTTGAAGAGAGCGCCGCTTCCGAGGAGAGCTCTGTTTCTGAAAACGAAGGCGCCAGTGAATTTACCACGGCGACGGAAGGCGTTTTGACCATGGCGACCAACGCGGAATTTCCGCCGTATGAGTATTATGAAGGCGATACCGTGACCGGTATCGATGTGGAGATCGCTCAGGCGATCGCGGATAAGCTGGGTCTGACGCTGCAGGTGGAGGACATGGAGTTCGATTCCGTCATTTCCGCGGTGAAGGGCGGTAAGGCCGATATCGGTATGGCCGGCATGACGGTAACGGATGAACGGCTGGAGGAAGTGAACTTTACCGAGAGTTATGCCACGGGCGTGCAGGTGATCATTGTCACGGAGGATTCTGACATTACCAGCGCGGACGATCTGTTCGCGGAGGGAGCGAATCATACGATCGGCGTACAGCTTACCACGACGGGGGATATCTATACTACGGAGGATATCGAAGCCGCGGGTCTTGGAACGATCGACCGTTATAACAAGGGCGCCGACGCCGTGATGGCCCTGAAGAACGGCAAGGTAGACTGTGTTGTTATCGATAACGAGCCGGCGAAGGCTTTCGTTGCCGCGAATGAGGGTCTGAAGATTCTGGAGACCGAGTATGTGACCGAAGATTACGCCATCGCGGTGTCCAAGGACAACGATGCTTTGCATGCCGCCGTAGACGCGGCGCTGCAGGAGCTGATCGCCGACGGCACTGTTCAGAGTATCATTGACAAGTATATTACCGCAGAGTAATTGCTGAAAAAACACAGGAGATAAAGGGGCGGCCTTACCGCCCCTTGTACTGTACCAGGAAGGAGAAGGCCGAATGATATTACTCGTAAGCGATACCATGGAAGCATGGCTGAATTCCGCGCCGGATTGGATGTTGAATCTGCCCCAGTGGGCCTATGACATCTGTTATGACTTTTTTAAGTCCTTTATTTTTGACCAGCGCTATTTGAATATCCTGACGGGTCTTCAAAATACGCTGCTTCTGACCTTCTTTGCCCTGTTAGTCGGCCTCGCCTTGGGAATCATCGTCTCGTTGGTGCGTGTCTCCTGGGATAAAGAGACGAAGAATCGGCCCTGGGGGATTGGTAAATTCTTTATGGGCCTGGCAAACGCTGTATGTAAAGTTTATTTGACGGTGATTCGCGGTACGCCGGTGGTCGTACAGATCATGATTATTTTCTTTGTCATCATGGCAAACTCCAATAATAAGATGCTTGCTGGCGTTTTGGCTTTCGGAATTAATTCGGGGGCCTATGTGGCCGAAATCATCCGGGGCGGCATCATGTCCATAGAAGAGGGTCAGTTTGAGGCGGGTCGCTCCCTGGGATTTGGGTATGTTTCTACGATGGTGCATATCATCCTGCCCCAGGCCTTTAAGGCGGTGCTGCCCACGCTGGTCAACGAGTTTATCGTGCTGCTGAAGGAAACGGCGGTGGCGGGATATGTGGGCCTGATAGATCTGACAAGAGCGGGAAATATCATCCGCGGCGTTTCCTATGTGGATTTCATGCCCCTTTTAGGAGTGGCCGTCATCTATCTGGTGATGGTGATGTTCTTTACCTGGCTGATGGGCAGACTCGAGAGGAGGCTGAGAAACAGTGACCACTAAACAAAGCGATCAAACCCTGATTCGTGTGGAAGATCTGCAGATGCACTTCAAGAAAGGCCAGATTAAGGCCCTGGACGGCGTTTCTTTAGAGATTCAAAAAGGAGAAGTGCTGGTTATCATCGGACCTTCCGGATCCGGTAAATCTACCCTTCTTCGCTGCCTCAACCGCCTGGAAGTACCCACCGGCGGGCATATCTATGTGGATAACGTGGATATCACGAACCCTAAGGTGGAGATTCACGCCTATAGACAGAAGAGGGGAATGGTATTTCAGCATTTTCACCTGTTTCCGAATATGACGGTGCTGCGCAACATGACGTTGGCGCCCATGAAACTCCTTAAGAAATCCAAGCAGGAGGCGGAGGAGCAAGCCCTGAAACTTCTTGATCGGGTTGGGCTTAAAAATCGGGCGGACGCCTATCCCTCGCAGCTGTCCGGCGGGCAGAAACAGAGGATCGCGATTGTTAGAGCCCTATGTATGAATCCGGAGATCATGTTGTTTGACGAGCCCACTTCGGCGCTGGATCCGGAGATGGTGGGAGAGGTTCTGGAAGTGATGAGAGAACTGGCAAAAGAGGGCATGACCATGGCCGTAGTCACTCATGAGATGGGGTTTGCTCGGGAAGTGGGCAGCCGGATCATCTTCATGTCGGAGGGCAAAATCGTGGAAGAAGCCCCGCCGAAGGTTTTCTTTGAAAATCCGAGGAGCGATCGGGCAAAGGAGTTTTTGTCCAAGGTGTTGTAAACAGTAAACCGCTGACAAATTGACGCGTCAGCGGTTTTTTTGGTATGATGGGGAAAGAGATCTATCCTGAGATTTCCGTTATATAGATATATCTCATGTATTCCGTGGATTGGATAAGGCATCTTTGAATCACATCCTTCGCATCGGTCAGTCGAAGCCCCGATATCTTGAAATGCTCTTGTAAAGCCAGTCGGACGGGTAATCGGACGGTAATCTCGGCAGAAGTAAAATCAAAATGTCCATCAGAGTTTATAGAAATATCCAGATCGGAACGGGTATAGAAGGTTTGGGGCAGCTCATTCCCTTCATGGGTCAACATGTAGTAACTCCCCTGGGAGGGCGTCATATTGCTTTCTGTCAAAGAGCCCTTGCCCAGAGAAAAGGTAATAGAGACGGAACGGAAGTTGTTCCAGATAAATAAGAGTAAAATAAACAAGAGAAGAAAAATGACAACGCCCCATTTGAAACGGCGCAGAGCATGCTGTGAATGTACATTTTTCATGACTTGATCCTGTTTTGCGACGCCTTTTTCCTTTGCGTCAGTTTGCCTCGAGGAAGAGGGATACGCGTTTTGTATGGGAGCGGCAAGTTCACCCTGATCGAAAAAAGGGCCCATGTAAGCTTTCTGCAGATCTTCTTGAGAAAAGACATAACGAAATCCCGAACGTTTAGGCTGAATGCGGCCTTCCCGGATATAAGAACGTACCCTGCGTTTAGATAATCCGCTTTCTCGGCAAAATTCCTGCAGAGTCATGCGATCACTTCCTTTCCAGATAAGGTATTTTCCTATTTTTATTATACAGTCTATTTGGACAGAATGTCAATGAAGATGCCGGGAGATGGCATTTTTGCCAACTCGAGGAAAGTTGATATTGCCCTGTCCCCTCTTTTGTGATATGATAAACACATTAGGACAGTTTTGACGCGAAGGAGACTGGTCCGAAAGGATATGATTATCTAATATATAGGGGGGCTAAGAATGAATAAATATACGGTCTACGACAATTATCTGAAGGAACAGCCGGACGGAAAGGGGTATTTTGGGCCCTATGGCGGTTCCTATCTTCCGGAGGAGCTGGTTCCGGCTTTTCAAGAGATCGAGCAGGCATATAAACGTATCAGTCAGTCCGCGCAGTTTATCAACGAGCTGCGCCGAATCCGCAGAGAGTTTCAGGGGCGTCCCACGCCTGTGTACCATTGCGAGAGACTATCCAATCTTCTGGGGACGACGCAGATCTATTTGAAGAGAGAAGATTTGAACCATACGGGAGCGCATAAACTGAATCACTGTATGGGCGAGGGCCTCCTGGCCAAGTTTATGGGAAAGAAGAAGCTGATCGCGGAGACCGGCGCGGGCCAGCACGGCGTGGCTTTGGCGACGGCGGCGGCATATTTTGGCCTGGAATGCGACATATATATGGGCGAGGTAGACATTGCCAAGCAGGCGCCTAACGTGGCGAGGATGAAGATTCTGGGGGCCAGAGTCGTGCCGGTGAGCCATGGGCTGAAAACGCTTAAGGAAGCGGTGGACGCGGCTTTCGACGCATATATGAAGGAGTATCAGGACGCGATCTATTGTATCGGTTCCGCGGTGGGTCCTCATCCCTTCCCGCTGATCGTACGCGATTTCCAGATCGTGGTAGGCGAAGAAGCCAGGGAGCAGTTCGTGCAGATGACGGGACACCTTCCGGATGCCGTCTGCGCCTGCGTAGGAGGAGGATCCAATTCCATCGGTATGTTCGTTCCCTTCCTCGCGGATCCGGTGGAGATTATCGGGGTCGAGCCTTTGGGACGGGGCAGCGGCATAGGAGATCATGCCGCCTCCATGACGTTCGGGAAGAAGGGTGTTCTCCATGGCTTTGAAAGTTATCTGCTGCAGGATGAGAAGGGAGAACCGCTGCCGGTATACTCGGTTGCTTCCGGTCTCGATTATCCCGCCACGGGTCCCGAACACGCGTATCTCAAGGATATGGGACGCACCCAGTACGATACGGTAGACGATAAGGAAGCGATGGAAGCCTTCTTTGCCCTCTCTCGTTATGAGGGCATTATTCCGGCCCTGGAGAGTTCCCATGCCGTGGCCTATGCCATGCGCTGCGCCAGGGAGGGCAAGTTCGGCAGTATTCTGGTGAACCTGTCCGGACGAGGGGATAAAGATATGGATTATGTTATCGAGCATTACGGGTACGGAGAAGATCTGAAACTGTGACGAGCTTGAGTATGAAAAACAGACCACAGGAATCCGGCATGCAAAACGAATCCCATCGTTAAAAAACATACTGATGATAAAAGCGAATCAGCTTAGGCGTTAGATTGACTCCAATGGAGGGATTTCGCCTAAGCTGAAAAGTTTTTGAGGTTTTATATATGAAAGCTATGAATATCATAGCCTCTAAACAGTGGCTCCGCACTTTGTAGTTTTCAGAACAAAAATAAATATAAGGACGGTGATCTTTATGCCGGAAAGCCAAAATGTTGAATGGAAAAGTAAGTGGAAAGATGAGTATTTAGGGTGGATTTGTGGTTACGCCAATGCACAGGGCGGCAAAATCTATATTGGCTGTGATGATAACGGAAATGTTATTGGTCTAACAAATGCGCATAAGTTGCTTGAAGATATTCCAAATAAAGTTAAAGATGCCATGGGCATTATTGTTGGTGTTAATTTATATGAAAAAGACGGGAAGGAATATATAGAAATTGATGTTCCCGCCTATCCGATCGGCATTTCTTGTAAGGGAATTTATTACTATCGCAGCGGTAGTACTCGTCAGATATTGACCGGCCCCGCATTGGAAACTTTTTTAATGCGTAAGCGTGGTGTGACTTGGGATAACTTACCCCTTCCCGCTTTCTCGTTGGATGATGTTGATAATACGGTTGTAGAGCATTTTAAAGAGTGGGCCTCCAAAAAAGGTAGAATTGACAAGAGCGTTTTAGACGAACCTAAAGATGTGCTTATGGAAAAATTGCATCTGATGAACGGTTCATATCTAACAAATGCAGCTATGCTTTTGTTTTCGAAAGATCCAGAGAAATGGCAGCTTGGCGCTTATGTGAAAATTGGTTACTTTGAAACAGATGCTGATCTTATCTATCAAGATGAGGTTCATGGGTCAATTTTAGAGCAAATAGATAAAATCGTGGAGCTTATATATTTAAAATACATGAAAGCGAAAATCACCTATGAGGGGATGCAGCGTATTGAACGTTATTTTGTACCGGAGGAAGCTCTGCGGGAAGCGCTGTTAAATGCGCTGTGCCACAAGCGGTATCAATCCGGTGTGCCTATCCAAATCAGCGTATATGAGGATAAGCTATATATTGCCAACTGCGGTTGTCTGCCGGAGAATTGGACATTGGAGAATTTGATGCGCAAACATGCTTCAAGCCCGTATAATCCCAATATTGCTCATGTTTTCTATTTAGCAGGCTTCATCGAGAGTTGGGGACGAGGAATTGAGAAAATCTGCTCTGCATGTGAAAACGATGGTGTGCCTCAGCCTGTTTATACAATTCATCCTGGCGATATTATGATTGAGTTTATCGCGCCGGAGAATCGTGTTATTCGCTCCGGCAAGGTGACAGATAGGGTGACAGATAGGGTGACAGATAGGGTGACAGATGATTTAGATGAAACGACTGTTCGGATTTTGACACTCCTTTTCGAGGACCCTGCATACACTTCAGCGGCGATAGCTGAAAAATTATCATTGAGTAGAAAAACAGTATCGCAACGAATAAAGGAACTGAAAGGACGAGGCATTATAGAACGCATTGGCTCTGACCGAAAAGGCTATTGGAAGATAAACAATGAATAAAACTTATCTTTGAAGAGAAGGTATTAGTCGGCCATAAATCGCATGTTAGGAAATCGCTGGATCATAATCTGGTCATGATAGGTCTCGTCCAGATAGTTTTCCAAGGGCGTGGAAGCGGGTACGCCCTCCAAACGGCGCTGCCAACGCAGAACCGCAAAAGAAGTGAGTAAAAGATTGGCGCTCATCCAGAGCGTCAAACAGGCGCACAGAAGACGCCAGCCCCGACCTTTCAGTTTTTGTAAAAGAAAGGTGAGTGGCTCGAAGAGAACCCGCAGAAAAACAAAGCCTAAAAGTCCCCACAGAAAAGCCATGCGCAAACTTACGCGCCCGTTAAGATGAAACCAATGTCCGCTATAATCCCAGGAGACGGAACCGAAAAAAAACTCCTGAAAGAAGCTGGCGGCGTATTCGATCAGGACGCCGATGCCCATCAATAGTCCCAGTTGGATCAACAGTCTCTGCCTCCGGATATAGAGGGCGGCGATATAGAGTAGAACGGCGGCAATGCCGTAAATGATGCAGAAGGGCCCCCAGAGAGTGGCGGCATGATGTTCCCAGTGCCCCTTGGTCAGGATACACCACACCCCTTCCAGAAGATAACCCAGGATACTGCCCAACATAAAAAGCCAAAAGAAAGAAGAAAAGGAAAGGTCCGAATTTGGGTGATGCTCTTTCATATATGCGCTCCTGCTAAAACAACTGTATTTATTGTATATTCAGCCGCGGCAGGATGCATTCTTTTTTTTCGGAGAGACATCCTCTTATTACGAAGCCTCCGGTTTGTCCTGTCAGTGGATTGTTAGCTGCACGGGACAGTGGTCGGATCCATAGATCTCGGCCAGAATCGCCGCGTCCTGAAGCCTGGATTTAAGGTCTTCCGAGACGAGAAAATAATCGATACGCCATCCGGCGTTCTTTTCCCGGGCATGAAACATATAGGACCACCAGGAATAGGCTCCGGTCATATCCGGGTAGAAATGGCGGAAGGTATCCACAAAGCCGGCATCTAGCAGTCGGGAAAACTTTTCCCGTTCCTCGTCCGTAAAACCCGCGTTATGATGATTGGTTTTCGGATTCTTCAAATCGATCTCCTGATGAGCGACGTTCATGTCCCCACAGACAATAACCGACTTAGAAGCCTTAAGACCGGTCAGATAGGCACGAAAAGCTTCTTCCCAATTCATGCGGTAGTCAAGGCGCGCCAGATCCCGTTGAGAATTGGGCGTATATACGTCAACAAGATAAAAATCTGGATACTCCAGAGTAAGCACCCGTCCCTCATGATCATGTTCCTCGACGCCAATGCCCCGCGTGACGGAAAGGGGTTCCTGTTTCGCAAAGACAGCAGTGCCTGAGTATCCCTTCTTTTCCGCGTAATTCCAATAATGATAGTAACCGTCCCGGGGCCAATCAAATTGGCCCTCTTGTAGTTTGGTTTCTTGCAGACAGAAAAAGTCCGCGTTCGCTTGATCAAAAAAATCCATGAAGCCCTTTTGGGCGCAGGCGCGCAAGCCATTCACATTCCAAGAAATAAATTTCAGCATAGAGGCATAATCCTTTCTGTTCTTATCTGTTCATTATGGAGAAAACTGTCCTGCCGCGCTTATCTTATCATATCTCAAGTTTTTTTTCTACCGGTATAGAAGAAAAAATGATGGTCTCAAAGATCAAAAATAAACAAAAAACGGCAGAAATCTTGACGAAAGGTACATAATAGTGTACAATTAAGAAAAACATGGGATACATTGAAGGGGATATGAGATGGGGAGAGAACAGCTGCGTATCTTTTATTTTGAGGACCGTAAGGAGGAAGCGACGGAATTTGCGGATATATTGCGGGGGTTTCTAGAAGAACCGAAAGAAACGGTTGAAGATGTTTTTGAAGCGTTTCAAGTCCTTCGGGAATCGGATTTTGAACACGCCGTGAAGACGGTTGGGGAGCAGAAATTTGATTTGTATATCGTCGATTTGGAAGTGAAGAACCATGGGATGGTGGGCCTGTGGATCATGGACGAGATTAATCGAAGGAATAGATTGGGGAAGCCCCCGGTTATTTGGGTATTAGGCGGCTACAAGCATCTGGAACAGCGATTGGTACGGGAGTATGGCATCGCGGAGTTTTTTGAAAAGAGGCATTCTAAGGAACGATTAAGCAATTGTCTGCGAATTATGTTTGGGATTCCCCATGAATATGGGGGACAGAAGATGGGAGAACCTAAAAATATTCCGGTATACAATCATAAAAAGCATTTAGACTGTGTTAGAGAGGATCGTATTATCTGCGTGATTTCACGGAACAGAGAATACGAAGTTCGTCTTTTCTATCCGGGTATGAATCAATATAAAACAGAGAAATACGCCCGCAAACTCTGCGGGTTCTCCAAGGAATTTGAAGAGGTCATAAGGGGACAAGCGTCGGGATTTTATCAGATCAGCAGAGGAGTCGTAATCCATGAGATTTTTATGGAGCAGATGTATACCGATAAAAAACCGTATACGGTAACGATGTATCAACAAGCCGGGGAGTTCACGATAGGAGACGCGTATCTCGCCAGACTTCGATGGATTATAAAGTAAATATAGATAATACGCGCGGAAGAGAAAAAATCCCCATCTAAATCAACAGTATATCATGGTCTGGACATAAAGGTCAAGACATATTCACTGAAAGGCTAAATTTGTTTTTGGGTGAATATGTCTTGTGTTTTTTAGGAGAATTAGGTAATATAAAATTGTCTGAAAATAGAAAAAAGGGGGGATCCTTGTGAAAATCTCGGCTCGAAAAATATTGATAAACCGCTATATCATATTCTGTTTCTGGTTCGTGCTTTTATTTCAGCTCTTTAGCTATTGGGTGCTATCCGGAAGCCTGGAGGTCATCCTGAAGATGGGCTTTGATTGGTATTTGTTGACAGGCCCTTCGTTTTCGGTGTATCCGGTGGGGGGATTTAATTTATTGCAAGCAGTCCTTCCTTTAGTCGCTTCCGTATTGGCATTGCCGTTTTTATATGAGAGAGAGGATTATACGTTCATCTATAATAGATCCGTATCATACCGCCGTTATATTATCAAAAGAATCTTTTTTACATTACTGTGGGGGAGCATAGCGGTATATGTAGCCTATCTCATCTTCCTGTTTATCGGGGCCGCGGTACTGCCGGCGGATCGAGATATTCCGCGGCAATTATTCTCGGAAATTACAGGCGAAAACTTTGCGAATGAGCACCCAGTTCTATATTATGTTTTAGAAGGTTTTGTACGCTATATTTTGTTTGTCTTTATATATGGACTTTTTACGGTCGCGATCTCTTTCTGGACGGAAAAGATATATTTATGCGTGTTAATTCCCATGATTTATTACGGAGCCGGAGGCTTGCTTGTATCTGTCATGGAAGGGGTTCTTCATAATTTCCATCTAAATGTAAATCTCTTTTTCCTTTCGCCTGCCTACCCTATCATGTCCAATTCCAGAGGGTATATAAGCGGGTGGGCCATTCTCGCGCCGTTTGTGCCTATCTTAGCCTTTTCTATATTTTCTATTGTACGCTCGCTGTATTTTGAAAAAAGGCGGGATGTATATGCGACTTGATCGGTTTATTCCCAAGAGGACCTTTGTGTTTGTCATGGCGGCTTTAGTCATAACATATTGTATTTTCTGGATGATGGGCTGGATAAACGCGAATCACTTTTGCTTCTTCCAGCATCCTATTTATATCATTGCGGTATATGGCGGCTTTTATATACTCATATATCGGTTTGATTTTTGGAATACGTTTTTGGTAAGCCGCTATGAAAACGTCGCCGCGTGTATAAGAGAAATCTGGATTTCCCTTGGTAAAATGGCGGTGGGATATGTCACGATCTTATGTATCCTTCTCTATCCCACCGCGTGGATTTTGCAGGATCAGGTTACGGTATCAGTGGCATTTTTATACTACATATACACGACGCTCTCTTTGATAATATTGTGCGGCCTATATATTGTATTAGGACACCTTTGGAGTCCTGTGACAGCGAAGATGATTTTAATCGCAAGCTTATTTGTAGGACTTTCCATCTCGTTTTTCGGCGAGTTCTATATAACGATTAATTTCCTGTTCTATAACAGGAATTCCAATTTCACACCCTTATTGATCATACAGACCGGTTGTGTGTATCTCATCATTGGCTGTGTGCTGTACATGATTTCCCAAAGGGGGGTGGAAATATAGAATGAAGAGGATGAAGTGGGGTATATTCATCATCGCGTTGACTGTCTTAGCGGTATGGGATATACAGAGTCATAGCATCATACAGTTAGAAGGATATGATTATATTCGGGTTATGTTTTATGACGCCGCGGAGATGATACGATACGGCAGGAGCGGATACGATTTTCGACTGATGATGTATAATGTGTTTATGGTCGAACTGACCCTTCTCATGATGCTGGGAAAATGGGGAGAAATGTCCGGCGGGTTCGCTTCCTTATTATCTGTACGTCTGCATAAAGGCGTTCAGATTCTGTATATCCAACAGAGAGAATTATTCGTACAAAATTTGCTCTGCACTGTATTTGAGGGCGTACAAGCCGGTATTTGTATATTGATTTTTACCGGAGGACGGTGGAAGTTTACGTCCGTAACGGATATGGCGTGTATTCTTTTATTTCTGACTAAGAGAATCTGCCTTCGGCAGTTTTTAAGCTTAAGTAACGTGTTGGCCCTTAGGGGCGCGAGGCAAGAATGGATTCTGATTCTCCAAATCTTTATATTGGTGATGTTTATAAATGTGGATATACAGTGTCAGTTTTCATTAATCGCCTACACATCCTATGGATATCAGCTCGCGGCCATCGGAATATACGGAATGGTCTACATCGTTTTATTTGCAGGAATCAGAAAATGGATCGGCAGAAAGGAGTTAGCGTGAGATGGCATATATAGAAGTAGAGGGTGTATCAAAGTCGTATAAAAGTCAGAAGGTGATTCATAACGTAAATGTTTCTTTTGAACAAGGGAAGTCTTATGGGATCATGGGATATAACGGTTCGGGAAAGAGTGTGTTTCTAAAATTGCTGACAGGCTATGCCTTTGCGGATGAAGGGGAGATCAGGATTCAGGGCAAAGTTCTGAAGAAGGATATGGATTTTATTCCGGAAGCGGGGATCGTCATCAACGCGCCGGAGTTTATAAAGTCGATGTCCGGATTGGACAATCTGCGCTTTTTAGCCGAAGTCCGTAAGAAGATAGGCGAAGAGCAGATTGAGGAAGTACTTAAGAAGTTTGGCCTATATGAGGCAAGAAAGAAAAAGGTGGGAGCGTATTCTTTAGGAATGAAGCAGCGCCTTCGTCTGGCTCAGGCGCTCATGGAATCGCCCCAGATCCTGATTTTAGATGAACCTTTCAATGCTCTTGATAAAGAAGGCATTGCCTTGGTAAAAGATATTTTGAGAGAATTTGTCTCTTCCGGCCATACGTTGATCTTCACGAGTCACAGTAAGGAAGACGTGATGGATTTGGCGGATGAGGTGTACGAAGTCGAGGCGGGAGAGATCAGACGAGCGGAAGGAGTGTAGAAGAAAGGAGCTTCTATTATGAAAAAAGTGTTGATCGTCATGCTGGTTTGCATCATGTCGGGCTGCACCGAGGCGCCATCTGTAGAATTGGACGTATCCGCATTTTATCCAGACGCGGAGGCTTTTTCCTATCCCGACGTGTCCTATGGGGATTCTATAGAAGAGACGGAAGAAAAATTAGGATATCAACTTGCAGGCCATTCTTATACAGAGCTTATGAGACAGCAATTGGATAAGTACGGAGAATCAACAGAAGCGGAACAGGTCAGTTACATTGGAACGGTAGACGATAAGAGCGTTTTGGTGGAGTACGGCGAAGCGAAGGGACACCTGTTATTTGAATTTTATAAGGGGAAGCTCATTTCGGTGGGAGTACTCTTTGGGACGCCGGATACGGCGATAGGATCTGAAATAGACTATGGCGGCGTTCACAATGATGTTGAGGCCATATATCGGCAGCTTGTGACGGAATTAGAGGCGGATTTAGGAGAAGCAAGCCAAACATACGAACAGGGGAGTCTGCATGTTTGTAACTGGATACGGGAGAATGGAGACGGTTCAGTATCCCGTATCAATCTAGGCTATATGGAAGAGCGAGAGGTACAGTTGGTTGTCGTTTTGCACTTTCCGTTTGAAAGTGCCTAATTTTCTAGTTCCGAATGGGAGAGATAATTCTATGAAAAGATGGACATGGCGACTTCTTAGTTTTCTGCTAACATGTATTGTGCTTGGTTCTTGTAATACCCAAGAAAGCAGTGTATTGGATCCCAAGTTTGATACAGAGGAATATCTGCCTCAGTTCGATATGCAGAATGAATTTTCGTTTATCAATGTGGCTTGTGAAACTGAAGATACGATATATTATATGATGTACATGGCAGAGCGCCTGATTCATTATTATAATAAGGATACCGGAGAAGGTGGGATTCTGTGCGGAAAACCGGAATGTACACATAAAGAAGACAGTTGTAACGCATATGCAATCGAAGCGGGCGGTCTAAATATCTATGATGGAAGAATCTGGTTTATCACATGGGATCCCAGCGCGGCAGGTTCGATATTATATGCGATGGATCTGGACGGTACGAACAGAGAAAAGATTCAATCCCTTTCCTATCAGGGAGGAGGAAATACGAAGATTCATCTGCATAGGGGATATGTGTACATAGGATCTGTGCAAAGTGAAGTTACAGAAGGGAAGTCGTCATACCATCTGACAATCACCCGGCAGGAAATAGGAAATCCGACGGATGAACCGGAAATTATATATGAAAATAGAGGAAGAATGAGCCAACTATTTCGATACATTTTCAAAGGGAATAAAATGTACGGGTATTGTCAGTCCGCGGAAGGGTCAGGAATAGAACTGACAACAGAATTGTTCGTGTGTGATCTAAAAAAAGGAACAACAGAAGTATTATCTAGATGGGATTCTACATCCATATATCCGAGCGGAATCTGGATCAATGAAGATGATGTATACGTGGTGGAATCCGATACGTTAGGGGATGAGAACCATTTGGAAACAATGACATCCTTGATATGGGTTTGGAAATATAATTTGAAAGAAAAAAAGATAGAGAAGTGTCTGGAAATAGAACATCCTCAAATAGGGGGGATGTGGGAAATAGGTCCGGAAATGCGAATGGGAGCAGCAGACCAGCTTATGCAGGAGAAAAGCTATCTTTTTACCATTATGGATGATCAGGGTATAATTTTAAGAGAATATAGTATTAAAGAAGATATGGCGGGTAGAGAGCTTGATGGATCACTAACCTATGGGATGACGGAAAAGGGATTATTATGCTCCGTTACATGGAGGTTAGAGCAGACGAAAAAAGAAGACCCCGTATCATTGGAAGAAATCTGGTGGATTCCCATAGAGGACTCGAAAGAAGTGGAAAAACTGGCGGAATATTACAAATATAACTTGATGTGAGTTGAGAAAGGGCTTTCTTATGAAAAGAAAAATGAAACGGATTTTCTGTGTGATATTGGCGGCAGCCATGATGTTGGCGATGACAGTATCCGTGCAAGCGGCGCGGTCAGATAGTTTCATTATGCTTTACTATGGTTATCATTATAGCGGAACATTAGACATAGGGGAGTCGGGGGCATGGAGAGTTGCACGAGCGACAATTACCTCAGAGGAATTGATTTCCAATGAAACATCGGATTCTGTATCTTTGCACGGATTGGTAAAAAATATGGCTGGACAGACATTGGGATATTTGGACGCCCAAAAAGAGGCAATCAGCAATATTACATCGGCGAGTGATAGTTTTGAGCATTCAGAACTACAGAACGCCACTGTAGATTATCATGCTGGATATTATTTATCCAGTCCGGTCATTAAGACACTGTCTGTCAGTCGGTAAGATAGGGAGTAGGGGAGGAGTGTGTAATGAAACGATGGTTCTATATCGGAATCTGCTGTCTACTTTTCTTTAGTATGTCCTGTGGATCTTTTTCTACGGAGAAGCCCCAATCGGATCCACAATTTGATACAGAAGAATATCTGCCACAGTTCGATATGCAGAATGAATTTTCCACATGGAATCCGCTATGTGAGACGGAAGAACAAATTTATGCGATTTTTCCCGCACTCTCTCCCTTTATTTATTATTATGATAAAGCTGCGCAGGTTTCCGGTATTCTTTGCGGCAGGCCGGAGTGTATACATCAAGATTTGTCCTGTAACGCCTATACGATGGGGACGGGTGGAATATGCCTGTACGAGGATCGGCTCTGGTTTATAGAAAACGACGCGAAGACAGGAGAAATGGGATTATACGCGCTGAACCTGGACGGTACGGAAAGAGAGAAAATACAGACGATAGAATATACGGGAGGAGCAAATACAATCATCCGGCTTCACAGAGGCTATTTATATATCGGGAATATAATAAGCGCCGTATCGGAGGGAACTCCGGTATACACATTTTCTGTAACTCGACAAAAACTGGCGCAGGAAGCAGGACAGCCCCAGGTTTTATATGAAAAAAAGAGCGCTGCAACACCGAATTATCGATATATCCTGGTGGGAAACAGTCTATTCCTTTATTGTCAGATAGATCATGAGGACGGGCGGAGGCTGGAATTGTATCAATATAATTTGCAAACAGGAGAAGGCAAGGTACTATACCAGGGAGAGTCCGCGTCATTCTGGGCCTATGGTATGGGTTACGCGGAAGATAAGATATATGTTTTTGAAGGAACGGATGCGGATATGACCGCAACGCCAGAGGCATATACCTCGCGTCTTTTGCGATATGATCTAAATGGGAAAACCATGGAGGCAATACAGGAACAGAATCATCCCTTTTTATATGGCCAGTTTGAGATGGGAACGAATGGCGTTTACAGTCGGCTCGAGTACAGCCAAGCAAACGGCACGCTTTCCTTAGATCTACAGGATATTTTTGGGGAGATTCTTCGTGAAGAAGAGATTCCTGTCGCAAACGATATGCGGATATATCGAGTTTGGGGGTGTTACGGTGTTACGGAGAAGGGAGCGCTTTACTGGTTAGAATGGGATAATCTGACCGGCAATTCCAGGATAGGGACAGGATTGCTGTGGCTTCCGATTCGAGCGGAAGAAGATCCGCAATGGCTGTTGGAACTCCATATGTAAAAGAAAGTGTGCATGTTCAAATGAAATAATGGGAATGGAGGTATACACAATTTTCGGGATTGTCTCTTGACATTTCTTTTAAGGTGAAAGTATTACCAATCCTTGACACCCGTACACGCTGAATCCAAATACGGAAGCAAAGGCGCAAGACAGGCAAAGGCGCTTATGGCAGAGGTTACAGGGCTTTTTGACGGAGGTGAGCTTGCAGATGAGGATTTGGACGAGATGATGAAAGGCATTCAGGAAGCGTACTGGATCGTCAAAGAGAAGAATAAAAAGTACACTCCCCCAAAATACCGAAAATAACGCTAGTGCATTTGATAAGATAAACTTACCGACAGTAGAATGGGGGTGTTTGCTCTTGGATATTCAGACTTTGGAGATTGTCAGAAAGGCAAATCGGCTGGCAAATGACCTTTGCGCAAGAGAATGGGTATGATATTCAGCAGATCGCACGAGCAATGCACTCAGACATAAACTTGGTCGCATTGAAAACGGATACGCTGATCGCACAGGGCTATCGTTTCCGTCATCAGGAATACCGCAATCAATTTTTGAAATAAATTGGCAGAATGGAGTTATTTATATTATGAAATACTCACTT
>CALWBZ010000032.1 GCA_944376225.1 uncultured Clostridia bacterium
GATATACTTATCCGCCAGATACTGCATGGTCTCCGCGTCCATGCTATAACACTGGTCCAACTCCGCCTGTTCCAGCCCCACCCGGTCCAGAAAACTCCTTAGCTCTGCCTGCACATCCTGACGGGAACAGAAATCCAGATCTGCTTCCTTAGAGTAGGTTTCGTTTATATATTTTTGAGTTGTAACCTGCGAGAAGAGCTTATATTTATTATAAAGATTCAAATCCGCCCTTTTTGAATTTTGAGAATATCTCATTCCCCCATAAAACGCGTAGGAACCCGGTATATCAGAGGTTATAGCGCCATTAAAGATATGCAGCGATTTATAGGTCACATTCTCGGCTTTTTCATCCTCTATGTAGTACATTTCCCCCATGATACTCTCGAAATCGTCTTTTGTTGGGTCTTCTCCTTCAAAGAAATAGGACAGCGCTTCCTCTTCATTCACGAACATTCGCTCCGCCAGATAATATGAAGGAACCGTTTCCGGCGTTTCCGGCATGTCAAAAGAGATGGTCAGCGCGTCGCTCTCTTCCGAAGTCGTATCGCAGGCAGTCATGAAACAGCCGAATAGTAGCAAGCAGAGAAGACTGATACAGAGTATCTTTTGTTTCACGATATCACCTCTTTACAGATATATTTGTTATTATGCCCCCCAAGTTCCCGATACCGTATAGGCCGAAAAATCATTGTCATACGGACATGCCTGCAGCCAAACTCTAGTTCCTGCACCGCCATATCCTGAGTTATAAACTAAGTCAAAACGCCCTGCCTTCTTTGTTGCAACTAAACTAGTCGCAAAATTGCTATATACGTACGAAGACGATGCTGTTAATACATACACCGTTTCTACCTCGGTATTAACTGTTGGAAATACATATGGCGTAAAATATCCATCCGCAATCTGCGACTCGATCACACGCCCACTACCCTGTTTAGGTGGATAAAACGTCTGTCGATATGCCATCACACCTACAGATGAAAGCAAAGTCACCACAAGAATTACAGATGCCATTCTTTTTAATGAAAACTTCATAATCTTTACCTCCTAAATCGTTTAGTATAGTACCGACCTAAATCCTCATCTACTATCATAGAGCATAGATAAAACCTTTCCCCCTTCCTTTGAAGGGGACGATTCGTTTATATTGACACCCTCTGCTGAGATAAAATATGCCTCATTGATTTTCGCTAAATTTTAAAAAGGCATTCATATACAACACAATCGACCAATTCAATAGAAAGGGGAAAATACTATTACCTATTCAGCTATACACCACTTTCATCTAGTCCCTCTGAAGATAAGGATTCATCCCCTCATGTCCTTACGCACCCCAAGTTCCTGATACCGTGTAGCTATAAAATGAATTTACATTAGGACATGCCTGCAACCAAACTCTAGATCCTGCACCGCCATATCCCTGGTTATAAGTAAACGCGCGACGTCCCGGTGAAGAAGTCGCCACAAAACTACTCGCCAAGTTCGTGTATGTATACGATCCAGAAGGCGATAAGACATATAATGTCTCCACCGAATATACATCCTGATTCACAAATGGCGAAAAGTCGCCGCTTGCCACCTGGGATTCGATCACCCGTCCACTCCCTACCCGCGGCGGGTAAAATGTCTGTCTATATGCCAGCACTCCGACTCCAGACAGCATAACCCCTACCAACACCATAGATACGATCCTGCTCAATGATTTCTTCATAATGATCCACCTTTCTGGGCTTTTGCCCTAAATATTTTCCTCTGTGTCCCTTGCCTCTCTTCTTATACCATGACGACTGCGCTCCTTTCTGCATGATATGCGTTTCCGTGCCTGCCTAAAACCAAACAAAGCATTTTTGTAAACTGTCTGGTTTCTGTATCTGTCTATATTGTAACCTTATTTTTTGTTCTTGTCAATCTTTCCTATACTTTTTGTCAAAACAAAAACAACGAACGGTTATATTTAACCACTCGTTGTTTTTATCTCAATAATATTCTTCTTGTGTATTGACTATTTATGGAAACAGCGGTATACTATAGGATAGTGGGTTTATTTTTCGGTTTTTTCATATACTTCTTGTCTTTGTTTTTATACATGGAGTTTATCCGGCAAACTGCCTTTCTGTTTGCCAATCATTTCATACAATCTCTCTCCCATACGTCTGGACAGATGGAGGGGGCGAAGCGCTTCAGAAGTGTTTCCCGTTACCCAGATTATCCCGGTTTTGTTCTCACATTCTTCCATTTTTACAATGTGCCATATATTCACAATCACGCTGCGGGAAATTCGGACAAATGGAGACGCTCCCACCCTTTTGATTTCTTCAAGAGCCTTTTGAATGAGATTAATTCTGTATGCCAATAGCACTCGCTCCACGATTTTCTTATCCGTGTCCATATAATATATACAATGTCTGCCCTGTATCGCTTCAATGCTTACAATTCGTTTCTCTTCAAACCGCCTGGGATTTCCGTCCACGTCAGGCAGATAAAGAAAGACTTTCTCCGTGAATCTCCTGAGCGCGATGCCGATGTCCTTCGGCGTCGCGCTCTCCCATTCCCACAGTTTTTGTATCCACATCTCACGCCTTGCCACGCTGCTTGCCGGCGATCGCGCCGCCAGAAGCCATATATGCGTCGGTTTACTGTTTGAGAATTTCCTCAGCTTTTGTATTTCTTCCCATTTCTCAACCGTAAGGGATTTTTCCGGATCGAAGATCAAAATAATTAATTGATACATCTGCCGCATTACACATTGTATAAGGCTTTCTCTGTCCCACGCCCAATCGATCCGGGCGCTTTGCATCCGCTCCAAAAGCTCCCGCGGACATGCTCCGCCCAGGTCCTCTCCCCAAAGGCCGTTCCCCAGGTCATAGACCCACGTTTCCCTCTCCGCGTACAATAAGACTGCCTGTTTTGCTTCCATTGATCGCCCCTCCTCTTGCCCCCAAAACATCCTTTAATCATATTATACATCTTATCGCGCAAAGGGTCAATATAACTGTTTCTTTTTGAAGTATTGACTTCCCGCAAAAAGCGGCAGGTCGGAAGTTTTCACCCCGGCCCGCCGCCTTTACATCTGCTATATATCATTTTTCGAGCATACGCTTAATTTTGCCGCTCATGATTTCGATGCCGGAAGAAGCTATTCCAGCCGTTCCTTAAACAGCGCGGCGGGTATTGCCAGTACGACTGTGACGATCTTCATAGGTTCCTTCCTCCTCTAATCCAGGTTTTGATAATAGCGGTCTACGGTCTCCAGCAAGAAGTCTGTGCCGCGGATTCCCATAAGGGGCAGATGATTGGCGATCTGCGTATGACTGACCAGCGGAAAGCTGACGCATACGCCGACGTTCGTTTCGTCGCACAGGTGAAGAGAAACATCGTCCGCCATGACCAGATGGGAACGAAGCCGTCGCAGCGCGTCGATTTTATCTTTTTCCCGCTCAAAATGAACCACGCCCTCCGCCGGTTCCTCAATGTCTTTCAACGTGTGCGCGCAGATGAGGAGATCCGGTGTGATATCGAGCTCCCGGCACAAACCGGCAAGCCCTACCACCGTATCATAATTTCCCACGATCGCGGCGGCCGGAGGATGAGGTTTATTGCGGTACATGGAAGCGTACATGCGGAAAGTCATCGCTTCTTTCTTTTTCTCCTGAAGCTGAGAAGTTACTTCTGGAGCGACGGACGCCCCCAAAGCCTCTCCTACCGCTTTTAACCACTTTTCGGTTCCGCCATAGCCGTAGGGGGTGCCATAGACATAGGGCGTACCGTACTGCTCTTTCAGCCACCTAGCCGCTTCCAGTCCTTCCGCACGCAAAACCAGATTCAACCGGGCTCCGCCCATGGCCACCAACTGATCTACCGAAGCCTTTACTCCGGGAACCGCGCCGCAGGAAAAACCGAAAGCACGGCTCATCAGATCCTGAAGCTCCCACAAATCGGAATGAATGCGGTAGGCGCCGGCGGAAGCTCCCAGAACATTATAGGTATTAGCGGAAGGACCCTCTCCGCAGCCGGACAGTTCCTGTACCAGCATGCGCTGAACTTCCCGCAGTCCTACGGTATAGTCTCCCTTAAAACCGCCGTTCTCCATCGCTACCAGACGTGCTTTCACCTTTTCCTGCATATAATGACAGACGCCTTTAAGATCCGTTCCAATCACCGAAGTGATGGCGGAAGCAATGACGAAGATGACCTTGGGCGCGTAGTTCCGGTCCAGTTCCAGGATGGCCTCCTCCAACCGGGTCACATCTCCCATCACCACGTCGTCTTCGCTCATATGCGTCGTGAAAAGGGCCTGATTGGGAGAGATCCCCATGGCTCCAAAAAGACCCATACTGTAATGGGTGGTACCTGCCGGACCGTATTCCAGCACAACCGCGTCACCTACGGTAAGCAGCGACCACATAACGGCCATCCGATCGGAAGGCGTGGGCAGATAACGACAAAGACTCACGCGCTCTCCCTCCCTTCCCGTAAAGCACGAGCGGCGGCTCCCGCCCGCAAAAGTTCCGTTACGCCGGCGACCGGCACTTCTAATCCCAACATGGGGGAAATCCCGTCGGAATGAACCATCTCAATCCCTTTTTGCCGCAGACGCATGGCGAATTCATGGCCCAGGTAGAGATTGGGCTTCAGCACATCGTAGACATATTGCAGCGGGGCGATATTGGCGGTCTTGGTGATATAAGGGTTACAGCGTTCCAGAATCGCCCGCAGATTCGGATCTTCCGCCTCCGGCACCTCGTTCGTCTGAATCAGCAGCGGAACCATGCCCAGCCCCACCATAAAGGCATTGAACTCATAACAATCGATCGGCGTATTTCCGTAGATGTATGTGAGTCCCTCTAACTGACCGGCGGCCGTTTCCACGATCTCTTTCGCTTTCCTATAGAGATCTTCCACTTCGGCCGGCACAGGCAGCTTAAGATAGGTGAAAAGGCTCTGATAGAGTCCGTAGATACGATCTGGATCGATATATTTGTCAAAAAGAACATAGGGGGTTCCAAAGGCGGACTTCATTTTTTCCGCCAACGGCAAACCGATGGGATTGACCACTACGTTGACCCTGGCCCCCGCCGCTTTTTCGATCTCCTCTACCGTCGTGCCGCTGGGCAGCATCATGCCCATGGGAACACCGGCGCCTACAAGCATCCTATAGAGTTCGGTCGTTGTAAAATCGCCCATCCGCTGGCCGATGATGTTGACGGCTCCGGTATCCGGCCGCGGAGTCATCATATCGAAGCAGGCCGTAATGGTATCCCGTACGCCGGGCAGATGATTTTCTGTTTTGAAATGCTCGGTATGAACCGCCATGGCATAAATCCCGTATTGATTTTTCAGTTCCTCCACCATGGAATCCACATCGTCACCGATCACTTCCACAACGCAGGTCGTAACGACGAATACAGCCCGGGGGTTATACTCTTCCATCATTTCCTGAAAAGCGTCGTACAACTTTTCTTTACAGCCGAAAGTCACGTCGTGCTGATCCAGTACGACGGACAGACAGCGTCCGTCCAGGCCGCCGAAGGCTTTATTTCCAATGGTCGTGTTTTTGGTATAATAAGTACATTCGTCCGTGCCTACGACCAGCATGACGCTGTCTTTAATACCCCGTACCGCCATCATGGCCCCCATGAGAGGGCAGTGCGGTCCCGGAAACATGGCGCGGCTCAAAGGCCCTACGTCCTTAATGCTATGTACTTCTCCCAAGCGTTTCATCCGGGAGACGAGTTCCTGTCCGTTCAAATTCATTCCTCCTTACGCGAGCTCCCTATAGGCGATGAGGGGTTTCCCCCGTCCGGGAACATGGATGATCTCGCCGCTTACATGATAGACTTCCCAGAGCATTTTGCTGGTAATCACCTCGTCCGGGGTTCCCTCGCTATATTTCTTGCCGTCTTTAATCACTACGATTCGATCGCTGGCTTCCAGCGCGTGGGCCAGATCATGAAGCACCATAACGACGCCTACCCCTGTCTCCTGATTGAGCCGGCGGATCATCTGCATCGTCTCCAGCTGATGGGAGATATCCAGATAAGTCGTAGGTTCATCGAGGAACAGAATTTCGGGCTGCTGAGTGAGCACCGTGGCAATCCAGACGCGCTGGGTTTCGCCGCCGGAGATTTCATGAATAGATTTATCCCGCAAATGATATGTTCCCGTAGCCCTCATGGCTTCCTCAATAATCTTCTCGTCCTCGGCGGATAGCCGGGAGAAAAAGCCCTGGTGGGGCATTCTCCCATAGCTTACCAATTCCTTGACTCTAAAGTCGGCAGGCGCGGTATGCATCTGGGGCAGTACGCCAATACGCCTTGCCAACTCCTTAGGAGCGAACTCCGCCATCTCCCGGCCGTCCAAAAATACCGTCCCTTTCTGATATCGCAGCAGGCGGGTAAGGGCTTTCAGCACCGTGGACTTCCCGGATCCGTTGGGC
Organism: uncultured Clostridia bacterium; assembly: GCA_944376225.1. GTDB lineage: Bacteria > Bacillota > Clostridia > Lachnospirales > Bianqueaceae > Faecimorpha. The sequence continues at coordinate 6,437 of CALWBZ010000032.1, forward strand.
CCGATGATGCTGGTGACGTCATGTTTTCCGATACGGATGTCGAAATCCTCCACTACTACATAGTCTCCATAGCCAATCTGAAGGCCCTTCGCGTTAATTTCCATTGAATTTCCCCCTTTTGCGCAGCATATATAGGAAGAAGGGACCGCCGGACACCGACATCACCACGCCTACGGGAATCTCCATCCCCGGAATGAGGGTGCGTCCCACTGTATCTGCAAACAGAAGAACCACGCCGCCCAGCAGAACACTGGTCGGCAGCATCACCTTATAGTCCGATCCCACCAGCATCCGGGCGATATGAGGAACCACCAGGCCGACAAAGCCGATCATGCCCACTACGGACACGGTGGCCGCCGCCAGAAAAGCGGAAACGGCGGACAGACAGATACGGCTCGCGTTCACCCGAATCCCCAGGTTCTTCGCCATTTCATCCCCCAACTGAAGGGCATTGGCGTGCCGAATACACAACATCGCCAGAAAAAGACCGAGAACCGAATAAATAGCCGCTGTACGCACATGAACCCAGGACATGCCGGACAGGCTGCCGTTCATAAAAGCCAGTACGCCGGACAGATTATCGCTATTCATGAGCTGAAGCAGAGAATTGTATCCGCCCAGAACAGAGTTGATCGCCACTCCGGAAAGGATGATACGCACCGGATCCACCCCGCCCTTCCAGGCTAAGGCGTAGATCAGCACACAGGCCAGCGCCGCGCCGCCAAAAGCGAACAGCGGCAGAGAAAGAGTCAGGTTCGGAAAGATCAGCAAGACCGTGATGGCCGCGGTTCCCGCGCCGGCGGACACGCCGATCGTACCGGGGTCCGCCAGCGGGTTACGCATAACCGCCTGCAGCAGCGCTCCCGCCGCCGACAACGCCGCTCCCACCAGAATCGCCAGGATAACCCTGGGCAAGCGGAGGCTTAAAACGACGGTACGCACGGTGCTCTCTTCGTCGGAAAACAGGGAACGGATCACCTCCGGCAATGAATAGCCGGCGCTTCCGATCGCTACAGCCACCACAATAAACAGGGCCAGCGCCGCGATCAACACGGTCCATACCATACTCACCCGCAGGAGCTTTACGCCGCCCTGATTTTTTTTAGCTGTTCTTGTTTTCATGGGTGTTATGCCTGCGCTTCATAATGTTCCGCTATAATATCGATAAGACCGTCGATTTCATCCACCACAAGGATTCCGGAAGTCGCGATATAATTCACGGGCAGATAAATGACCTCGCCGTTTTTCACCGCGTCGATGGCGTTCCAATAATCCGGATTTTCCCCGTAGGCCTCTTCCATGAGCGCCTGATGCTCTTCCGCCGTCTCCGCCGCTCCTACGCACAGCACAAGATCAGGCTGATACTCCAGCGCCTGTTCCAGATCGATCTGGGCCATGGAGGCTTCCTCGTTTTCATATACGTTAGTAAAGCCCATCATCGCTGCCATGGAAGCGAGCGTGCCCCGCTCGGTCTGAATATAGTGCATGGTCGTAGAGCCGGACTGAAGAACCATGACGGTCTTTCCCTCGTAAAGGGGCTTCACCTCTTCCAACCGGTTTTCCAGCGCGGTGAAGCGTCCCATGATTTCCTCCGCCTTAGCGGTAGATTCTTCATCCAAAGAGAAAGCGTCCACCAGGCACTGGGTCTCCGCCTTTACGGAATCATAGGATACCGTATGTCCCGCGGACATGTAATAAACGGGAATATCCAGACTGTCCAGCGTCGCTCCGTGGGAGTCTGCATAGCTGGCGCTCATGATGACCAGATCCGGTTCCAGAGAAACGACGGCCTCAATATCGAAATCCTCATGGGCCACAGATCCTAACAGCGTCACATCCAAATCCTCCGGGTAAGGCGTGGAGGTGGAAGTGGGCGCGGCGATCATCAGCACCCCCATCTCATAGAGGGCGAATACCGGAGACGTCACCATGCAGGCAATGCGCTGAGGAACCTCGTCCAGTTCTAACGTCTCATAACCCTTGGCGGTCATGCTCTCCGGGTAGGCAAGCGAAAATCCCTTTGCCTCTTCACTCTGAGAGGCTTCAGAAGAAGACTCCGCGGCAGATGATTCTGTCGCGACTGATTCAGCCATAGAAGACTCCGCGGCTGAGGACTCCGCCGTAGAAGACCCGGCGGCGGAAGATTCCGCGTCTCCGTTTCCGGAGCAGGCGACCAGCGATAAGGCCATCATCAAAGATAGACCCAAAGACAATATTTTTTTCAAACTCTTCATTGTTATTAATTCCTTTCTTACTTGTCGTAATGAGCGGCGATCGTATCCATCAGATCCTGAATATTGTTGAGAATATTGATCCCCGCGGTAGAGACATAGGCAGAAGGCAGGCAGATGACGTCCCCGTTAGCAACGGCGGAAATGCTGTTCCAATAATCCGGGTTCTGATCGAAGGTCTCCTGTACCAGAGCCTCCATGCCCGCCTGATCTAATCCCCCCGTAAATACCAGGAGATCGGGATCATATTCCAGGGCATTTTCCATATCCAGCGGAACCATGCCCGCCGTGTCGTTTTCATACACATTGGTAAAGCCCAGCATGGCCAGCATGGAGCCCAGCGTTCCGTTTTCGGTCTGAAGATAATGGGTGGTCGGATCGGAAGTGACCAGCACCATCACCGTCTTTCCCTCATAGGTCGGCTTAAGTTCTTCCAGCCTGTTTTCCAGCTCCGTAAAGCGTCCCATAAGCGCTTCTCCCGCGGCGTTGGAACTCTCATCCAGCGAAAACGCGTCTACCAGCGCCTGAGTCTGGGATTTAACCACCTCATAAACCGGGAGCGTCTGGGAAGAGATAGCAACGTAATATACCGGGATGCCCAATCCTTCCAGCGTAGCTCCATAGGTATCCTGGTTGGTGGTGGGCATGATCACCAGATCCGGCTCCAGAGATACCACCGATTCCAGATCGAAGTCGTCGCTCATCATGCCGGGGAGTATCTCTGCCTCCAAATCATCCGGATAGGTGAGCACCGAAGTACTGGGAACGGCAATCAGCGGCGCTCCTAACTCGTACAGCGCCATTACCGGATAGGTGCTCATGCAGGCAATCCGCTTCGGCGGCGTGTCCAATACCACGGGATCGGTATAGCCCAACGCCTGCATATCCGCCGGGTAGGCGAGTGTAAAACTCGTGATCTCTGTTTCCTCACTTTCTGCCTTGCTTTCTTCCTTTAATACGGAAGAAGATGAATTCTCGCCGGAACTCTCTTTTTTCGTGTCAGAAGCGCACGCCCCGAGAGCGGCCAACATGAGAACCGTCAATAAAAGAGAAACTATCTTCTTAAACTTCATCATCGGATTCCTTTCTATTATATAATCAATTCGTCAGGCAGAAAGAATCTTATCCGCCAAAGCGTCATAGACCCCCTTCATGGACGATCCTTCCAATACTTCAAACACGGTGCCGCCTTTTGCTTCCGCGTTCTGAATATCCTGGGAACGCGGAATATACTGTACAAGCCCCGTTCCGATCTCCTTCAGCGCCTCTCGGACAATGGCTTCCTCGTTCTCAATATTTTTGGCGTTGAGGATGAGTCCTTTTAACCGCGCGTATCCCCGCTTGCCGAAACCGCGGATCGCCGCGGCAATATTATTGGCCGCGTAGAGACTCATCATCTCTCCCGAAGATACGATGTAGACTTCTCTGGCGTATCCGCCGCGGATGGGCATGGCAAAACCTCCGCACACCACGTCTCCCAGCACGTCATAGATCACCACATCGGGCTGATAAACCTCAAAGGCATGGAGACTTTCCAGCTTTTCAAAGGCGGAAATGATGCCGCGGCCCGCACAGCCTACGCCGGGCGTGGGTCCCCCGGATTCCACGCAGAGCACTCCGCCGAAGCCTCGATAAACAATGTCGTCCAACGTCAGCGCGTCGCCTTTTTCCCTGATCTGTTCTAATACGGTGGGAATACGTCGTCCGCCCATTAGATTCTTGGTAGAATCGGCCTTGGGATCGCAGCCGATCTGCATGACTCGATAACCCTTTCCGGAGAGGGCGGCGGACAGATTGGATGTGGTGGTGGATTTTCCGATACCGCCTTTTCCGTAAATCGCGATCTTACGAATAGATTTGTTTTCCAAAAGATTGAACCTGCCTTTCCTTTAGCGCTCCCGCGCCGAAAACTCACTTTTCACAAGTTTCCCTTGACTCTCACGCAAAAAGCGTGTAGAATAGTTGCGCATGGGTTAGTTTTGGCTAACCTCAGCGGACATATATTACCACACAAAAAGGTGAATTGTCTTTCAAATTTTTCGGTTTTTCTTTTGATTGCATCGGGAGGGTATATGAGATGAAACCGTTTGAGCCACGAGAAGTGTTTTACAATTTTAAGGATCTTTGTTACGCGGTGCTGCGTAAGGATATGCAAACGGCCATGTCCGTCTTTACCGCACAGTCAAAGGGACTTTTTTGTATTCAGGACCAGAAGGAAAAGGTATGCGCCATGCGTGTGTTTCTAACGTCTATGAACCGCGGCATATACAATTATATATTGTTCGCGCTGGATATTTCCCTGCATGACTGCTGCTCCGAAAACGGCATAATCGCGCATGGATGCCAGACCCAGGAACAATTTTATAAGACGGCGGAACAGATGATCTCTTCCTATTGTAGACAGTTTGAATGCGCCTCCGCCTGTAATCCTCACATTGCTAAGGCAAAGGAATATATCGAGCAGAATCTGGACGCGGAGCTTTCATTGAAACAGGTGGCCGTTTCGATTCACGTGAATCCCAGTTATCTCTCCGAACTGTTCACATGCTGCACCGGGAAGCGCTTCTCCGTCTATGTTCGAGAACGCCGGTTGGAACGGGCGGCCGGGCTGCTGCTTTCCAGCCGGAAGACGATACAAGATATTTCCCAGATCTGCGGCTTCTCCTCCTCCGCTTACTTTTCTACGGTTTTTACCAAATGGGCCGGCGTGTCTCCCCGTCAGTATCGGACGCGCGGCTGGATCGCCTGAGTGTTTACATAACAGCACTTTCCGGAAAAATCAGTCTTACGCCGCCGCCCCATAGCAGAAAAACAGCACCTTCATCCGCTAAGGTAATCCTCATTTCTTTCCCTCCCGCGCCTATACGGCTTTTTTGAGTGTCAATCACTTGATCGACATATACACAATGGCATAGTAAAAAAATTATACGGAGCGAAAGAAATTGAAAGAAAACGTCTTGCCTTTTTAGCTTAATTATGCTAAGATAATAGCATGGAGGTTGATATTATGAAAATGATTAGACCGGTTTCTGATTTGAGAAATAATTTTGCGGACATTTCGAGAACAGTGCATGAAACGGCACAGCCTGTTTTCTTGACGAAAAATGGTTATGGTGATATGGTTGTTTTGAGTATGGAGGCGTTTGAAAATTTGCATTTTGAGAGTGAGGTGTATTTTAAGTTACGAGAGGCCGAAAGGGAGGCCGAGCTGACGGAACAACGCTATTCCTCCAAAGATGTGTTGAAAGCGATGAAAGCCGCTATTGAAGGAGAACAAGTTGTATAAATTAGAGTATCTGCCGGTTGCCCGAAAAGATATGCTTGAAATTGTGCGGTATATCAGCGGAGAATTGAAAAATCCGGACGCGGCGGATCGTTTGGCGGTGGAGCTGGTTGAGGCAGCGGAGCGTGTGCTTACATTTCCGTATGCAGCTCCGTTTTATCAACCGATCCGTCCATTGAAACATGAGTACCGAAAGATATTCGTGCAAAATTATTTGATGTTTTATTGGGTGAATGAAGAAGAAAAGTTGGTGACAGTTGCCCGTGTAGTCTATGCTAAACGGGATTATGGTCGATTGTTGGAGTAATAGGATGAGTCGGCTCGGGGCTTTCATATACGCCCTATCTGCTGATGAAAACAGGGCTGTGCTTGCGGCTTCACGCCACGCAATCATAGCCCTGTTTTCCTGCCGTGAAAATGCCGTTGCTCTCCCCGGCGGCAACGCCGTCAGAGTGTATAACACACTACACTTTGCAAGCAAAATCGTGTTCCCAAAGGGGCTTTGCCCCCTTTAGCCCCCCCCACAAAAAAAGCGGTACGCTACCCCTCCACGAACCGACGGTTGAGTAGAGAGGATTCAACCGTTGGTTGATACGGGTATTATTCCTCTATAAAAGAGTGGCTCATGATATAAAATTCTTCCTGACTGGGACGGTATTCCCGCTCCATCTTTTCCAGCGTATCGTCATACCGTCGGGCCTCTTCTTCGCAAACGGCCATGACGGGACTGTCCTGATAGACCCACTTCCGGCCCGCCAGCACTCCCGGCACAAGCTCTTTGACCAGCATCGCCGCCGGGTACCTGCCGTTTGCAAGACTCACATGGTACTTGATACAGCTCTTAAAACCCCGGTTCACATAATTGGCCGGACTCCCGAAGATGACGATGACATCGTAACCGAGCTCCCGCGCCTTCTGAAAAGAATGTTCCATGAGCAGCTTTCCGTATCCCATCCGCTGATACGCCGGCAGAATACTGACGGGGCCAAAGGTCAGAATCTGTTTCTCCCCTCCCGCTTCATCGGTCAACCAGGCCTTTGTGTACATGATATTGCCTATCACTTCCCCGTTCCGTTCCAATACAAAATCCAGTTCCGGAATAAAATCTTCATGTCCCCGCATCTTGCGAACCAGATAATGTTCACTGCATCCGGGAACATAAATATTATAGAAAGCTTCCCGAGTGATTTTTTCTACGATGTCATAGTCAGCTTCTCTTTCATTCCGAATCACTATGGTCTCTTCCATGTTTGTCTCCCTCCTACCACCTATCGGATAGTATCCACGCGCGAATCGCGTACGCGATACCGTCCTCTTCATTGCTCTTTGTTACATGTCCCGCGACATCTTTAATGGCCTGGGGGGCGTTTCCCATGGCAACGGAACGAGGAAAGCCCCTCAGCATCTCTTCGTCGTTGTAATCGTCTCCGAAAACAACGATCTCCTCGGCCTCCCATCCCATCTCCTTACAAACGGCTTGGATTCCCCCATACTTACTGACCCGGCAATTGCCGATCTGTAAGAGTTTCCCCTGGTCCGTATGATATATTTTCGCCTGATGACCGCAGGTTTTCTCTATATCCTCTATCAGGCGTTTCGGAAGCAGTGTTACCGAATCGATCAGATTCTCGTAGAAGACCAACATTTTCACCGTCTCTCCCCAGTCCGCCTCTTCTAAGGGCAGGACGTCCTCCGGGTCGATTCCCCAAGGTTCCCATGCCTGCTCCGCCAGCGGATATCGGAAGGCGTGCTTTTCCTCTTTCATCTGCAAAGCGATATTCAGTCCATTGTATTGTCTGACTTCTCCTATCACCCTTTCCACTACACTCCTCGAGATAAAATGATAGGAGAGACTCTCACCGATTTTCTCGCAGGCTCCGTTGCAATAGACTCCGCCGAGAAATAGACCCTGTTCTTTGGAGTTCCAGCCCAGCATCTTCTCCAATATCGGCGGCCTGGCCGTCGCCACGCACAAAGAAATCCCATGTTCCCGGCATTCCATAAGCGCTTTGTAAGCGGAATCCGGGATTTTCTTCCTACTGTCTAATAAGGTACCGTCCAGATCGAAAAAAATGGCTCGGGTCATAGTTGTTCCTCCGAATCTTGTTCAGTTTGCAGCCCGCTAAAATATTTTCATGATATACTTCTTCACGCAAAAAAAGAAGCAGGGGATTTCCCTACTTCCATTATACATAAAAGAAACAGAAAAGCAATAGAAACTCTAAGCTCCTTCTATTATCCTACCCGGAACATATTTCCCTTATTGGCCAGCACGATGACGGCTCCCGGATACAGCTGCATATTGGAATGTAAGGAATTCCCCTGTTCATCAAATACGCCGTTCTTGGAATAGTCCATTAAAATGTACGTATTGCTTGCCGCGATATAACGAATGCCACAATGCTTATGACTGATAAAGTCCGAATCCTTGCCCAGCACGATGTTACACACAGCCGGATCTTTGCCCAAAACCAGTTCCTGTCCGTCTTCCACCGGCAGTGAAACGCCGCTGTACTCCCCGGTGATTCCTGTGAGTCTTCCCTGTTCCGCGCTTTGTTCGCTCGCCTTATTCTCCGCTCCCTTGCCATCCAGAGCCTTTGTATAGGCTAAAAGGGCATCGATGACCGCGTTAATCGCATTGAGCCCGGGAATCAGGCTGACGAGAACCAGATGCGTATCCATGCCGAAAAGCCGGTAATATTTGATTCGGTATTGAATCGTTACCACAAACATGAAGATGAAATACCCTATCGCGAGTATGATCGCAAATATCCAGTATAACAAAGAAAGAATAGAGAAAATACAAGTCATTACCAACCAGGATACGCTGCTATCCATAAAGAAGAGGATCTTCCAGGGTCGGTCTCCCACTATTTTTAACCGGTAAATGGAACGGGCAATGGGAATGAAGGGCATCCACTCCTCCTCAAGTCCCGCTTTTCTCCCGATCTGTCTCCAGGTAAACGCATGGTATAGATATACTAACACCACTACAATGATTGCCAAAGGAGCGATAAGACTCAACAAGAAATCGAGAATCACTTTCCCCATCCAGTAGCCAAATATAGAGCCCAACAAATCTTCCAACATCTTCTTAAACCACCTTTCCGCGGAAGACGCCGATGGGACTATGCCGCCCGCTTCGGTCATCGTCTTCCGCATTTTTACATTCGTATCCCGCCCTTTAAGACGGCCTATCTTTTCTTTTTAACTTGCCTCCGGTTACCAGGTGAACTGGTCGTCGCAGCAAGGAATCAACATCAGCTGCACCTCGCCCACGGAGATAATATCGTTCTTCTTGAGGATCTCGGGCGTCAGCACCACCTTGTCGTTTAGGTATACCAATTCGCTGGATTCCCCGGGCTGGATCAGGAAGATATTCTCCTTGGGCTCATAGGTCAATACCCCATGCTTTTCCCTCGATACCGTCTTTTCTCCGGTCAACACCACGTCGTTTTCCGGATAGCGGCCGATGTAGTTTTTGGCCGGCTTCAGCGGATATCCCTTCCCGTAGTTCTCTCCTTTCACACATACGAGCCAACCCACGACCAGGGAGCGTTCTCTGCTTTCCGCGTTCTTCCCGACTTGCAGCCAAACGGTCTGGTCATCGTCCTCCAGGGTATCCGTCTCCTGAAAGATCTGTTTTACCTTGGCTTCCTCGTTGGGTTCCAGCTCCATCGTACGAGTCTGATCGCCGCTTTCTGCCGCCTCCGCGCTGCAGTGCGGACAGGAGGCGTATTTCTCCGCATCGTAAAAATGGCCTTTCTTACACTTTTCCAGTCTCATTTCAGTCTCTCCTTTATAATTATATATTTTGATACGGCTCCCCTAAAGGGCCATATCATGATCGGTTTTTAACGACTCGAATCCTCACGTTTTCCCACTCGATTTCCTGCCTGGGCGGAATCGAATATGTAAGACCCGGTCTGAGCAGGGCTCCCTCGTGAAAACGAACGACGGCCCCGCCGGTAACGCGAACGAAAAACTTGTTCCCCTGCCTTACGAAGATGATATCCCCATTCGCGCGGCCGGGACTCATTCCCATAAACGCCCTGACAGAAATCTCTTTTCCGTCCTCCATTTCCGGCTCCTGCCATGCTCCCTCTCCCTTACGAATCTGCGGCCTCATGGTTCCCCACAAGTCCTCTAAGCGCTTCACATGGCCGGAAAGATACTGTTTCCAATATTGAAGGGTCTCCCAAATTTTAGATTCTGTATGTTTCTCCTGTCGGTGCAGAAGTTCGAGAATTTCCTCCGTGGAACTAAAACGATCTTTCCCGTTCAGTTTCAAACAGCGGTCGATGATATACTTTACGCTTTCCGCCAGATCGGGGCGAAGTTCCCCGATGGGCGCCACTTCATCCTTTTCCAGGCGATCCATGGCATCCTGTATGGTTTTCTTAGCAGCGTAAAAATAGAGGGTGGCTCCCAGGGCATACAAGTCTGTCCAAGGGCCTTGGGGGCCTCTGCTGGAATACTGTTCGGGGGGAGCGTATCCCGGTTTGAGTACCACCGAAAGGGATCTGCTTCGTTCATTCATGATAAATCTGGCCGCCCCAAAGTCGATCAATTTTAGACTTCCGTCCGGCTGTACAATGATATTCTGGGGACTAATATCCCTGTGCAGCAGATTATATTGATGAACTTCTTTCAGCGTGAGCAGCAAGTCCATCAGATAGTCCTTCACCCTTTCTGCCGGCGGCAGCTCCGCCTCCTCTCGGACGCATTCCTTTAAGTTTCTTCCTCTTACATACTCCATGGTCATGTAAGCCGTGCGATTCGTCTCAAAGTATTCTTTCACCTTCACCACCGAGCGAACGCCTTTTAGCATATATAGGGTGCGCGCCTCATGGAAGAATTGTTTTTTTCCGTACAGATAGTCCTCTTCGTTAGAATAAGAGTACTGAACGGAAGGATTGCTCCCGTCCCGATGGGCCAAATGGCCGGGAAAATATTCTTTGACCGCGCAGAGATCCCCATGACGAAGATCGCAGGCCAGATAGGTAATGCCAAAACCTCCCCGCCCAAATACTTTCCCTAATACATATCGGTTATTTAATACCGTTCCCACCGGGAGAATATTGGGATCCTTCCGGGGCGTGCCTTCGCTCCATCCGCACGCGCGGCAGCGCCCGTTCTCATAGGCCTCCTCAAAGCAATGGGGGCACATCTGCTTTTCCGCCATCTCCACGCCTCCCCTCTACTTTCCAAAATAGACTATGAGCTTTATCTCGCCTGCCGTAATGACGTCTCCGTAATGCAGAACCCGTGGGTTCTGCACCCGAACGCCGTTTAACCACGTTCCGTTGGTCGATCGAAGATCCTTTAAGAGAATATGTTTTTCTCCCCGATCCACGCTCCAGCATAGGGCCATATGCCTTCTGGAAAGCTGCCGATCGTCGATCACAAGATCACACTCATCACTCCCCCGACCGATATAATAGGCTTCCTCCGGCTTTAATTCGACGTTTACGTATTGGATCTGCTCCGGATGCCCCTGATGGGCCAGTACCAGCTGTACCATGCATGTTTCATAGATCTTTGGAGGATCTTTTTTCTCCGAAGCGACGGCCCTTCCCGCCGCGTTTAACGCGTTGGCGCTGGCTGCCATGGCCTGGTCCACGCCGGACATGATCTCCCGATCCTTTTCCATCCGTTTTTTTCGCAGCGTCCTATAAATCCCTACGCAAAGAATGGTTCCTCCAAGAAGAAGGAGTCCCACGACGCCGAAACAGAGGGCTATGTTTTCTTCGATCCACTCGCCAAGCCCTTTAGGAGGAACGGGCTCTTCGGGTTTGGGGGAATCCGTCACCGTAAACGTAAATTCTTTAGTTTGAATAGGATTTTCTTCGGTGGAGGCGTCCGTAATCTCCGAGAGCCGCAGGGTATATTCTCCGTCGTATAAGGTTTCGCTAAAATAGAGTGTGGCTGTTTTTTTCTCGGAGTCATACTCTGCTTTACGAATGCTCGCGCTCCCCTCCTCTCCCAAAAGCTCATAATGCTCCGCCTGTTCCGCCCCCAGAACCGGTTCCGAGAACCGCAGGGTGATGCTCTCGTCTGTCTGTTTCTCTATTTCCGCGGTGGGTGGCTGCAAGTCTTCCTGCCGCCTGGTGACGATAAGTTCTTTGTTGACATCGAGCGCCTGTCCTTCCTTATGCACTGTTAACGACAAGGTTTTTTCCGGATTTTCGATTCGGTTCGATTCTCCCGAAGCCGTGATACAGATCGACCGTCCGAGCCTATCCGTCAGCGTCTCCAGAACCCGGTCTATCTGATCCTCCTTCTCGTATAGCGCGAATCCGCCCGAAGATCTGGCCAGTTCTCCCATGTTTTCCAGGTCTTCCGTATTGTTTCCAAAGACGACTCCCGCGGCGCACAGTATGAGTCCCTGGGTTTGCAGTTTATCCAGAACTTCCTGACGGGTCATGCCGATCGTTGTATAATCGATGCCGTCGCTGACTAAAATGACCACGTTGCGTTCCGTCAGCGCGTCTTGGCGAGAAGACACCACGTCCACCACCTTGGAGATTCCGTCGAAAAGGCGCGTCGCCTCTTCCACCGGCGCCAGCAGGTCTAATTTCTCTCGCGCTTCTTCCACGGAATCGGCCCCGTCGCAGACGACCCGGATCTCCTCCCCAAAAGAAATGACGACAATCTCCTCATCGGGGCGGAGATTTTCCCATTGTGTCAGAATCGCTTCTTTTGTCTTGTCCAGGGCGCCGCGGGTCATGGAAGTGGAGACATCGATCAGATAATAGTAATGAGCCGTCATCTCCGAGGCGCTCTGAACGCTCAGGATCTTAAGAGTTTCACCGTCTACTCTTACTTCTATATCCGCCCCCTCCAAGTCTTCTATATCCACATAGTCGTCCTCTTCATCGCTCATATGCAGCCAAATAGAGACTTCCGGCCATCTGGCCGCCGTTTGCTCTATCTGAAGAGAGAGGAGCCGCGCCGCCTGTACCGGAGGAGCAAAAATCAAGAAAAACAGCGCCAAACAGCATAACCCGATGATTCCTCTTCTTTTTCCCGATTCCTTCACCATTCCCGCCCCTCCTTACAAAAAGGAATAAAAACAAATTCGCACTGTCCCATCCGGATGCGGTCTCCTTCGGATAAAAGGGTGGTCTGATAGACCGTCTGCTCGTTTACGTATAGGTTTCCTTCTAATCTTGCGATATAGAATCCGCGGGATTTATAATCGTAAATGATTTCCGCGTGGGCATCCCGCAGGATTTCCGGGTCGTCCGGCAAATATACGTCGCATTGGGGCAGACGGCCGACGCGGTTCTTGGCTTCATGAAGCCGATAGTCCCTGCCCTTCTCCGGCCCCTTTACACAAACGATCCACCCCACCACCGGCTTCCCCTCTCCGGAGGTTCTTCCTTCATAATAACTGCGGGTGACGTCGCTTTCCCGGGATTCGGAAAGTCGTTGGGTCAAATCCTCTTCCGCTCCATAGGGAGCAGGAGCCTGATTCTTTTCCTCCTTCTCCGTCTTATCCCAGAAAATGATTTTTCGTTTTCTTTTTTTCTCTTTCTTTTTCTCGGTTTCTAAGGAGATCCCGCAATACGGGCAGCTCGTGAACTTGTCCATATCGTACTGATGCCCGTTTATACAATTGATCATCTTGGCCATGGTATGCCTCACTGATAGATCGCGGCGATCGCGGAATGATTATCCATATGATGCCCGCTTCCCTTTTTCTGAACCAAACGGTTCATCCTCTCCAACCACTCCCGCACGTCGCCGCGGGATTTTTTCAGTGTCTTTTCCATTTGTCTTTCCAGGATCCATTCCCAGAAACCGTCTGTGCAGACCAAGAGCGCGTCCCCGCTTTGCAGCTGCAGAGTCTCTTCCACCTCATACCGAGAACCCCGAGGATCCTTGACCCCAAGGACCCTCAGTACGCGGTTTCTGTCGGGATGATGACGAATCTTCCTTTCCCGAAGCTCTCCGGAGGCGACGAGGGCCTGGGGAACGCTATGGTCCCGGGTTCTTCTTAAGAACCTTCCCTCCCGAAACACATAGGTTCTACTGTCCCCGATATGAGCGATGGTCGCCCTGTCTTCCTCTATCATCACCAGGTTCAGCGTTGTTTTCATGGCTTCCTGACAGCGCTCTTCTTTTTGTCTCTGGAATAAAGCCCGGTTCGCGGATTCAAAGATCAGAGGCAAAAGCTCTTCTCCGGAGCCCTTTTCTTGCCGGAAAATGCTCCCCGCCATCTCCACCGCCAGCTTCGAGGCCTCGTCCCCACGGCCGTGCCCTCCGAGGCCATCGGCCACGGCCAGCAGGTAGGCGGCCTGCCCTTCCTCCGTTTCTTTCAGATAGATCTGACAATCATCCTCGTTGATCAGACGATCGCCAATGCCGGATATCATTGCAAATTGTATCATCGGCTCCTCCTTATCTACCACGAACCCATGTATACTCCGTAGTGGAGATTAAGTCGTATTGTTTGACGTCTGTATTGGACATGGGAGAAGTATAGACCTGCTGTCCCTCGTCCACCCATCGGTAATGATAATACCTGGTCATGGTCTTCTGTATGTGATAGGCGGTATACGTCTTTCGGTTATACAGCGGCGTGTAGGAAGCGTTGCTCGTAAAGCTCTTTCCCGTAAAGAAATCCGTAACGGTCTTGCTTCCCGACCACTCCTGAGTGTTCTTCTCACTGGTATTTCTGTTATAGTCTTTCTCTGAATAAAACTCCCAGTAGTTGTTTAATTTCCCATGACGCTTGCATCCGCCCAGCTTATTATTGACCCAGAACCAATCCTTTCCGCTGCAATAATAGAAATTAAAATAGTATACGGTCTTACTCTTGTCGCTGCTGGTTTTGACTTCATAATCTCCGGAGACGGACGTGGAAGAGCCGGGTTTACTTAAGCTCCATCCTCCGTCGCTGACAGAGGTTTCTTTCCTACTGTCATCCCGGGTATAGCCGCTTAAGCTGCTATAGGGGGAATATACGCCCTCATATCCCTTGACCTGATAGACGTATTCCGTTTCCGTACTGGTATACTCGTATTCACTGCTGGGATAGTTCGCGAGTTCGGATGTTTTGACCCGCTTTCCGGCCGTGCCCCGGCTGACGATAAAGCTGATCACCGAGGTGTCTCTCAGATCCACTTGCGAGCCGGAGGCGCTTTGCCAGATGATCACTCCTCGTGCTACCTCTTCATTATACTCATACTGGAAGTCCACGGAGAATCCCTGGGACTGCATCGTGGAAACATCCGCTCTAGCCATTGCCTCCGTCTCACTCACATAGTTTTTCACCGTTCGATACGGACTTCCCAGACTGGTATATACGGTGATCGTACTGCCTTTCATCACCTTTCCGTCATTGTTCTTCTCTCCGCTGATTGTGTAGTCGCACACCTGTCCCTTCGGGTATTCCGTGTTATAGACGGATCCCCCTTGGACAAAGTTGAATCCCCGGGCCTCCAACGCTGATTTAACGGCTGCCGGCGTCTGTCCCAGTATCGTGGGAAGCGCCGCGTAGGCGCTGCCGCTGCTGACATAGATCGTGATCGTTGTCGTCGTCCGAATATCCACCTTGGAATTCGTTACGCTTTGACGAGTCACTTTTCCGCTGGCAATCGTCTCGCTGGGCTCGAAAATTCTCTCTACGGTGAGTCCCAGCGCCTCAATCGCCTTCACGGCCTCGCTTTCCGTCTGGTTCACATAGCTCTTCACGTCGCGATACGGACTTCCCTTACTAATGACGATGCTCACCGAACTGCCTTTTTCGACCTTCGTGCCTTCCGATGGGGTGACCGCCATGACTTTTCCTTCCCCGATTCCGGATTCGCTCCAATCCTTGGAGCTGCCGCCATATGTCAAGGCCGCGTTTACAATCGCTGTTTTCGCGCTCTGCTCCGTGCTGCCAATCATCTTCGGTATCGTTGTGTACCGACTTCCCTTACTGATGGTCAACGTGATCACGGAGCCCTTTTCCACTTTTCCCACGGCGCTTTGCTGACATACGTAGCCCTCGGCGACCTCCTCGTTCCACGCCTCGGTAAAAGCGCTGCCTAGTCCCAGGCCGTTTAGATAGGTAGAAGCCTCGGAACGACTCATGTTTCGCATGGAGGCGACCGTCGTATAGCGGCTGCCCTCACTGATGGTAATGGTGACCACCGTTCCCCGTTCCAGTTTTCCGGAAGCGCTCTGCTTACAGACCTTTCCTTCTCCGTAGGTCTCATCGGTCACAGATCCCCCGTATTGGCACACCAGGCCCATTCCTTCCAATTTGGCTCTGGCCTCCGATTGAGTCAACCCCAATAAGGCGCCGTCCCCAAGATTGACATACCGGCTGCCGCGGCTCATCGTGAGTATGATCTCCGTACCCGCCTCCACTTCTCTGTCTTTTATGTTCTGGGCGCATACTTGCCCTGCCGCATATGTTTCATGATACGTCTCGCCGCCGTCTCTCGCTAAAAGACCCAGTTTCTCCAAGGTCATTTGCGCCTCGTTCCACGTATATCCCAGGACGCTGGGCACCTGGATCTTCTTAGCCGTCTCGTCTCGTCCCGTACTTACATGCACGTTGATCGTCGAGCCGGTCTTGACCGCGGTTCCCACCTCCGGATCCGTCTTAATCACTTTTCCTTTTTCCACCGTGGGACTGGTCTTTTCGATTCGATTGGCTCTAAAGCCCGCGCTTTCCAGTTTTTGCACGGCGGCTTCGTAGGTCAGACCCGTGATGTCCGGTATGGTTGTTTCGTCGCCGTCGCTGACGATCAGAACGACGGTGCTGCCCTCCTTCACGGTCTGATCTTTACCGATGCTCTGGCTGATGACCACGTTCTTGGCGACCAACGAGTTCTTTTCTCTTTGAATTTGAACTTTCAGGCCCATGAGCTCCAGCCGGGCTCTGGCATCCTCCTGGTTCAGGCCTTCCACATCCGGCATGGTCAGTTTTGTCTCCACGTTGATTCCTACCTGGATCACCGTGGTACCGGCGGGAACCATATCCCCTGCCTCGATGGATTGATAAATAACGGTGTCGTATGGATATTCCGTCGTGGAAAGGGTCTTCGTTTTCTGGATCTGTAAGCCCAGTTCTTTTAGGATCTCTTTGGCTTGATCAAAGGTTTTTCCCTTAAGATCCGGCATCTTTATTTCTTTTTCGGTTCCCTCTTCTTCTTTTTCGTTCTTAACGTAAACCAGCTCGATCTCCGTGCCCTTCTCCGCCTTTTCTCCGCTCGTCATACTCTGATCCAAAACGGTTCCGTTGGCAAACTCTTCAGACTCCTGTTCCGTTACTTTCACGGTAAATCCCATTTTTTCCAGCGTTTCGATGGCCTCGTCCATGTCCAGCAAAGAAACATCCGGCACCTCCATCATCTCCGGCCCGGCGCTGACCACCGTATGCACCTCGGCGCCGAATCGCACCGCCTGCCCGGCGCCGGGATCCTGGGAGATGATCATGTCCACCGGGACGGAGTCGTTGTACTGCTTTCCGTCATAGGTCAATTTCATCTCGTATTTCGACAGCTTATTTTCTGCTTTTTCCAGACTCATGTTGACAACGCTCGGGGTATACACCATACCCTCCGGCAACTGATTTCCCCAATGACTGGGATCGGGATCCAATACGCCAAAAAAGACAAGTGCCACAAGCACCGCCACAAGTCCTCCTACCCCGCCGGTAGTCCACTTGACCCATGGGGCGATTCTGCCCTCGTCTGGCTTTTTTAGGTTTTCGTCGATTCGGATGACCGTGCTTTCGCTTTGCAGCTGTGCCGCGAATTCTCCGGCTGTCTGCGTCCGATTCTCCGCCTTTACGTTCAGCGCGTTCATCAGGGCGTTCTCCTGATTCTCCGTCATCTCGACGCCGAGTTTGCGCGGCGGTTTCAACTGATCGTAATTTAGCCGTTCCATCGCGTCTTCCGGCGTGATCCCGGTGAGCATCTTATAAAACGTGGCGGCCGCCGCGTATACGTCCGACCAGGGTCCCTGATTGCCCCGGCTCCGATACTGCTCTTCGGGCGCGTAGCCCGGCTTTAGGATTACGGATAGACTTTTACTGTGATAGGTGGAGGCGTATCTCGCCGCGCCAAAATCCAGGAGCTTGATCACGCCTTCATTGGTAATGAAGATATTATCCGGACTGATATCCCTATGGATGATGCAGGACTTCTTTTCATCGTCCCAGGTATTGGAATGCACCGCCTCCAGGGTATACAAAACGGGGATCATGATGTTGGCCGCCTTCTCATAATCCATTTTGCCCTCTTCCTTCAGGACCTGTTTCAGCGTGCGTCCTTCCAAAAGCTCCATCACGATATATGCCGTGTTGTTTTCCGAGAAACATTCCATGACGCGCACCACCCCCGGAATATTCGTCAACGCGGCCAACCTTCGCGCCTCGTCCAGGAATTTCTCCAGTCCGGCTTCAAATTGTCCCGCGCTTTCTCCTGAAAAAACGGAAACTGTCAACGCGCCCGGCATGCGCGTCGCGAAATCGGAGGGCAGATATTCTTTGATCGCCACCTTTTGCCTTAGCGTAAGATCCATCCCCACATATGTAATGCCAAATCCGCCGCTTCCCAACGACCGGCCGACCAGATACCGTCCATGCAGAAGGCTTCCGGGGGCCAGATGATAGGGCTCTTTGACCGGCGTTCCTACTTTATAGCCGCAATGAGGACAGACCTGCTCGCCCTCGGGCAGTTCTTCCATGCAGCCTAAGCAAAAATTGACGTCCATAATGTATCTCCTTCCAACGCGCTTTCCTCGCTGTCCGTTTCTTCAACCTCCGTCCGGAATAATTCCTCCGGCAGGCCAAGCACATCCGTCCAAAGCAGGATGCTGTATGTTATCATCCAAACCGCCGATAGGATCATCAGCGCGATCCGAATCCGTTCCTTTATCTTTCCTCTTTTTTGATGGCCTTCCGGAGCGCTCGTGACGATCCTGCCGCACTGGGGGCATATTTCATATTCTGAAGAGAAGCTATACCGGCAGCTTGGACACACTTTTGTTCGAGTCTCTTCCATACTTATTCCTCTTCCTTCCGTCGGCGTCACTCCGCTATGCTTTGTACCAGTTCCGTGAGCCGATATCCTTCCTCTCCGATCATGGGGAGTCCGCTAAGATATGCCTCTTCCATCTGCCATTCCTCATAGGTTTCCTGATACTGAATCAGGCTGGTTCTGTTTAACGGAAGGGCGTCGTAATTCTGCACATAGTATAGATTCTGCATGTATTCTCCCAGTAAAAAGTCGATCAGTTTCATCGCCGCGTATTGTGAATTCTTTACGCTGCCGGCGCTGACGCTCCAACAGTTCACAAACCTTCCTCTTATATCGTCTTGATCTAAAAGTGAGATCCCATACTGACCGCCTAAACCGGAACGTATGCTGGCGTAATCCGTACTGGAGCCGATGTATATGCTTTCCTTCCCTTCCAGAAAGTCCGTTTCCTCCTCATCGCCGTGAAGGATCACATTCTCCGCGAACTGGCGTACTGCCTCCCTCGCGGTTTCCCCGAGCGTTATTTCCCCGTCCCGCACCGTATATTCCAAGCCGCCGGAGATCAGTTCAGGCAGTGTCCATACGCTGCTTCCGATGGCCTCTTCCTGTTTTGCCAAGCTTTCATAATCCATCGTAGTCCCCGTCTTCTCCATGCTCACCCGGTTGATATTCCAATATACCGCCGGCAGATCAAATCCTGTGGGCATCATCCGTTCTGAGGGGAAATATGTTTTATAATCCTCTAAAAACCAGTACGCGCTTTTATCCAGCGTATGTTCCAGATAATCTAATTGGATACACAGCTCTGAGAGATCGGGACCGGGAATATCTCCTCGGAATAAGTCGGGCATCGTTCCTTCTTCCGCGGCTTCCAGCAATTTCTGGTTATACTCCTCTTCTTTTACCGGAACCAGGCTGACGATCATGCCCGTATTGCTGCTTGAAAACTCCTCCGCGATGGTTTTTAGGGTCTGGAACGCCTCATCCTCCTCCGACTCCGCGGGAACCCACATGGTCAGATGCGCCGGCTCTATGGTCACGTTATATTTTTGCTCATAGCTCCAGACCGCGGCCGAAGCGACGACAAAAACCAGGCAGCTCAGCGCCACAAGGGCTATGCTCAGCCTTTTCTTTTTCATATACTCGATTTCCGGATAGTCCACCTGTTTTTTGTTGTTCAGCGCTAAACGAAACTCCGAGATTTTGCTAAACCGCAGTCCTGCTTTAAGGGCCAGCGATTTCATGATGGCCCGATCCGCGTACTCCGGCAATTTTACTCCCATTTTCTTGGGGCTTTTTAAGTCATCAGAAATTTTGCGATCGATCGATTCCTCCGGCTTTTCACCCGTAATGCACCAATACAATGTAGCCCCCAGGGCGTATATGTCCGTATAGGCTCCCTGGCGGCTTTTTCCTCTGTATTGTTCCGGCGGCGTATAACCGGGCTTCACGATGATGGACAATGTGGCCTCTTCGTCCTCGCGGGAAAGCCGGGCCGCGCCAAAGTCGATCAGCTTGACCCGCTGATCCACCGTAATGAAAATATTGTCGGGGCTGACGTCGCGATGGAGCAGTTTCTTATGGTGCATCTCCTCCAGCGCGATCATCACCGGTTCTAAGATCTTCAGCGCGTCTTCATAGGATATCTTTCCTCCCGCGATTTGGACATACTGTTTTAGATCCACGCCGTCCAGATATTCCATGACGATATAGGCGGTATTGTTCTCCTCGAAATAATTGTATACGTCCACAATATAAGGCATGTTCACAAACTTCGCCATGTTGCGGGCTTCTTCCAGGAAACGCCGGATCCCGTGGAGATATGCCGTTTCTTTGTCTCCCGGCAAAACAAGAACCTCTTTCGTCTTCGGGATGCGGTTGACCAGTCCCGCGGGATAATATTCTTTGATGGCGACGATCTGTTCTAATTGCGTGTCCCATGCTTTATATGTGATTCCGAATCCGCCGAAGCTGATCACGGTGCCGATCATGTATCGGCCGTCCTGCAATACGGTTCGCGGCCATAAATGATATTCATCCTTCGGCGGAGTTCCTTCCACCCATCCGCACTTCGGACAGACTTCATATACATGTTTTCCGTGTTCCATATCGCTAAAACAATTCGGACAACGCCTTGCCATCTTTCTTCTTCCTTTCCTTTACGCCGCTCAGCATTTCATGATCGCGACCGTCGTATTATCCTGTTTCGCGTTTTTATGCTCCAGTACATACTGAACCAGTCCCCGCGCCAGCTCTCCCGCATGTCTGTCATGCCTCTCCGCGAAATACGCGGCGATCTCCTCGTCCGTAATGGCCTTATTGACGCCGTCGCTGCATAACATGTAGATATCTCCCGCTTGCTGCGGATAATTGCCCCCCACGTCTATTCGAGACAGATCATGGATCCCGATATAGCTGATCAACGCCTCCTGGCGGCTCTCCTGGTTGGCGGCCTCTATTGTCATTTCTCCCCGCTCGATCTCTTCTTTAATCTGCAGGGAATAATTATGATCCACCGTCAGCGGATATAATTTCCCGTCCCTCCACAGATAGATACGGCTGTCTCCCACGTTGAGCCAATAGATCCGTCCTTGGACGTTTAATACCGCCACCAAGGTGGTTCCGGACCGCAGATGCTCTCCGTTTTTATCCCGTAAATTCTGAACCTGTTCATTCAGTTTTGCCGCTTCCCGGCGCAGGAATTCTACCGGGTCCTCCATATATACACGACAATCTCTGGCGAAGCTTCTGACACACAGAAGGCTTGCTTCCCCTCCGTTTTCCATACCGCCCATGCCGTCGCATAAAACCGCCATGCATCCCTGACCCGGCAGATCCTCGTCCACCGCGGCGTGATCCTGCTGATACTCTCTGTCGCCTATGGCCTGATAGAATCCCACCCGGCTCCTGCTTCCCCTCGCCAGCGTAATCGTTCTGCCGAGTTTACGCCGGGTTCTTCCCTTTTTCGCGATCCATCCCCGAAGCCGCAGGATAAACTCCGCCGTCAGATAGCATATCGCCAGACAGGTCACGACGAAAAAGACCCATTCCCATATTTTCATGAGATTATCCATCACCTTCCCCATGCAGGGCTCTTATTCCTTACTGCAGTTCTACTTCCCAACCGGCGAGATATTTCTTTATTCGAATCAGATCCAGACCGTCCACCGCGCCGTCTCCGTTCATGTCCGCGGCCTTCTCATTGATTTCCACTTCCCAGCCCGCGAGATGCTTCTTCAGCCGGATCAGATCCAAGCCGTCCACCGCGCCGTCCTCGTTCATATCTCCTGAAACGTAGGATATGACCGTCAACGTTCCGTTTCTGGTTTCGCACTCGATCCGCTCCTCCGCCAGATTGCTCAGCAGCACGGATTCTATCGAAACGGGATGCTCCCCTTCCGCTGCCTTCTCCGAAACCTGGAATTCCAAATAGGCGATGATACCGCTCTGGCTGTTGTCCTCCATGGCATTGCAGACAAACATGACCACCGTAGGATTGGCTCCCGTGTTCGCTTCCACCATCTCGCCTTCCGCAAAGACTTCTCCGTTCTGAACCTGCTTTAACGTCATGGCGTTTGCATCGTAGGAAACCTTGACCGATACCACCGAAACTCCCGGGTTTTCCTCCAGGATAACGGGAATCCGCACCGTCTCTCCGGGTAAAAGCTCTTCCGAACCGATGCTCACCTGAACCGTCTTCTTTTCTTCTTCCGGTTCGGGCGCCGGCTGTACCAACAGGGAAATCGTCTGACTCGCGGGCATATAGGTATCGGTTCCCGCCGCCGTGATCGTAATCGTCGTGCTTCCTTCTCCTACCAGCGAGACAAGGCCTTTTTGATCCACCACCGCGACCCCGATATCCGCGCTCTCATATGTCAGGCCGCCGTCTCCGTTGGTTTTGGCGTTCAGCGCGAAGGCCGGATCTCCTATTGTTTTCGTATATTCCGTCGCCGAAACGGTGATCTCCTGGATCTGCTTGACCTGTTCGCTGACGGTCACCTTTACGGTCTTGCTTGCCTGCTTATAGGCGGATGTGGATTCCGCCTTAATCTGAATCGTCGCCGTACCGGCTCCCACATAAGTCAGATTTCCTTTTTCGTCCACCTTCACCACTTTTTCATTCGATGAAGAATAACTCAACGCGCCCCCGCCGGATGCCTTGGCGTTTAGATTGACGGTGTCGGAGGATCCTTTCTTCCCATTGAATTCATCCGCGTCGGTGGTGATTGTCTGATCCAAATAATACCGATCCGCCAGCTCCATGGCAAACCATCCGCTGTAGTTTTTGTACTTGGCATATCCCCAGGTATACCCGTTTACTTTGGAGGTGGTTTTCTTCGTGACATGCAGCTGTGTCTTATTGGGCATCACGCAATAGGAGGCGTTAGAGAGCCCGGCTCCCTTTCGCAGATAAACGCCTTGCGCGTCATTGATCCGCCAATACTCGTCGCAGGCCTGGGTGGTGACTGTGGTTCCAGAAGAAGAATATTCACCACGCTCATAATTCTTGGCCCCGGTAAGCATCATATTGTAATTCTTATTATAGGATACTGTATGTACCTTGACCTTGGAAGACTTATTGTTTTCGCTTTCTCCGCTCCCCGTCTTAAAGTTACAATCCAATACCGTAAAGCCTTTGGAATCGTAGCTAACCAAAACCATGGAATGCCATCCGCACCAATCGGTTTGGATGACATCGCCGGGCAGGGCCTTTTTCATGTTCTCATAGGTCATTGCCACCTTTTGACTCGTGATTTTCTCTGCCTCCACCTTGTCCGTTCCCTTTTGGGCAAAGATATACCACATCGCGAAGTTCGCGAATCCGCAACATTCGCTCCCCAGAACATTTTTATATCCGTTAATGGTATAATGGAAGGGTATGTTTGACGCGGAGGGCGCCGTTATCCCCATCTCCTTCATCTTATTCTTAAACCAGTCTTGCTTAATTACGTTGGCCACA
>CALWBZ010000033.1 GCA_944376225.1 uncultured Clostridia bacterium
ATATCATAGCACTTGAAGTTGGCTTTAAGTCAAGGGATGACTTGTAAAAAATCAGAGACGCAATCCCTTTATGTCCTTCACACGGGCCAGGATCACATGGCTTTTCAGGCTGCGAACGCCAGGCAGGGTATCCATCCTATTCCGAATCAGAGTTTCCAGTTGTTCCTGGGAGGGAACCACCGCGTGTACATGCAAACACGCGTCCCCAGTCATACGATAGATCTGCGTAATCTCTTCGTTCTCTGAGAGTATGCCGATAATCTCCTCCAACCGGCTCGGTTCCGCCTCGATTTCAAAATAACAGGAAACCGCTCCCCCGATCTTCTGGGGATTGATGATCGTGGTATACTCCTCGATAATCCCCCTTTTCTCCAGGGCGTCGATTCTGGCCTTTACCGCCACCCGGGACAGTCCGATCTGAGCTCCCAGCTCCGAATAGGAACGTCGGGAGTTCTCAATTAAAAGAGCGATGATCTTCTGATCTGTTTCGTCCAGTCCTTCTAAATACATTTCATGTTCCCCCTCTCGTCAAAACGAAAAGTTTGAATTGACATTTCATACGATAAATATTATAATTGGTTTGCGTTTAGAAATCAATAACTTTCACTATGTTTGGAGGAGCTCCTATGCAGCGTGATCTGACCCAGGGCCCCATCGCCCGCAATCTACTCCTTTTCGCCCTGCCCCTCATGGCCGGCAATCTCTTGCAGCAACTCTATAATGTGGCGGACACCTGGGTTGTGGGGCGTTTTCTGGGCTCGGAGGCTTTGGCCGCGGTGGGCTCTTCCTATACGCTAATGACCTTTCTGACTTCGATCTTCCTGGGGCTTTGTATGGGGACGGGGACGGCCTTTGCCATCCAATACGGCCGCAAGAACATGGAACGGCTCCGGCAGTCTCTTTTCGTCTCCTTTATCCTAATCGCCGGCATCACCCTCCTGTTGACCGTCTTGGTCTTCCTGCTGCTGGATCTGATTCTGCTCTGGATGCAGACGCCGCCGGAACTCATGACGATGATGCGGGAATACCTTTGGTATATTTTCTGGGGAATCCCCGCCCTCTTTCTCTATAACTATTTCGCCAACGTACTGCGCTCGGTGGGTAATTCCGCGGTTCCGCTGCTTTTCCTGGCGATTTCCTCCGTCCTGAATATCGCTTTGGACTTGCTCTTTGTCCTAGCCTTCCACTGGGGCGTGGCCGGGGCGGCCATCGCCACCGTCCTATCCCAGTACCTTTCCGGTATCGGCATCCTGTTATATACGCTCCTGCGTTTCCCGGAACTTCGTATAGGACGCCGTCACATGCGATGGGATCGTAAGATTCTAAGGGAAATTTCCCATTTTTCCTTCCTGACCTGCGTCCAACAGTCGGTCATGAATCTGGGCATCCTTATGGTTCAGGGGTGCATCAACAGCTTCGGCACCGTGGTGATGGCCGCCTTCGCTGCCGCGGTCAAGATCGATTCCTTTGCCTATATGCCTGTGCAGGATTTCGGCAACGCCTTTTCCACCTTTGTGGCGCAAAACTACGGGGCCGGCCAGACGGAACGCATTCGTAAGGGCATCAGATCTTCCCTCCTCTGCGTTTTTATATTTTGCGTATGCATCACCAGCCTGGTCTGTCTTTTCGCGAGGCCCCTCATGCTTCTTTTTATCGACGCCTCAGAGACCGCCATCCTGGACGCGGGCGTCCAATATCTTTATATCGAAGCCTCCTTCTATCTCGGCATCGGCGTCCTATTCATGCTGTACGGCTATTATCGGGCCGTAGGCCGTCCCGGGATCTCCGTGGTGCTGACCGTGATCTCGCTGGGCACCCGGGTGGCGCTGGCTTATACGCTGTCCGCCATTCCTTTCATCGGCGTGACGGGAATCTGGGTCTCCGTCCCCATCGGATGGTTCCTGGCGGATCTGACCGGCGTCCTGATCTATCTCCGCTCTCGTAAGAAAACGACTCCGCGTGTCCCTTGACACGCGGAGCCGTTTCATTTCTGCCCGTAATAAGCGTTCGCGCCGTGCTTACGCAGGAAATGCTTGTCTAAAAGCGCCTGCTGCATGCTCTCGTAGGGAATCTCTCCCTTCTGGGCACGGATCGCCGCCGTATAATATGCCATATGCGCCAGCTGTTCCAACACCACCGCGTGATAGACCGCCTCATCCGGATCCTTGCCCCAGCTGAAGGGGCCGTGCTCCCGTACCAATACCGCCGGGATCTGCTCCGGATCCTTATCCTTAAAGGTCTCCGTAATCACAAGGCCCGTGTTCTTCTCATACGCCTCGGCGATCTCCGCCTCCGTCATGGCGCGGGTGCAGGGAACGGTCCCGTAGAAATAGTCCGCGTGGGTGGTTCCCAAGGCCGGGATATCCGCACCGGCCTGAGCGAAAATCGTGGCCCAGGTGGAATGGGTATGAACGATCCCTCCCGCCTTCGGAAACGCCTTATACATCTCCAGGTGGGTGGCCGTATCGGAGGAGGGCCTGTAGTCGCCTTCCACCACGTTTCCTTCCATATCTACTACCACCATGTCCTCCGCCTTCATATCGTCGTACTCCACGCCGGAGGGCTTAATGACCACAAGGCCCTTCTTCCGGTCAATCCCGCTCACATTGCCCCAGGTAAAGATCACGAGGCCATGACGGGGCAGCGCCATGTTCGCTTCAAAGACTTTTTCTTTTAAGTGCTTTAACATTGTATCCCTCTCCTTATTTCCAGATTCCGGACTCCACCGCGGCCCGCTCGATCATAAGCCCCTTCTTATAACTTTCGATAAAGGTCTCGAACCCGGCCACATCGGCGGGATCCGGTTCCATCCGCACGCCTTCTTCTCCCCGGAAGACATGGCGATTCAGATAATCCGCGAGGGACTCCCCGTCTTCCTTATGCAGCATGTAGGCCGCCAGCAGCGCGATACCCCAGGCGCCGCCCTCCCCGGCGGTCTTCATCACGGAGACCGGCGTATTCATAGCGGCCGCGAGGATCCGCTGTCCCACGCCCTCGGTCTTAAAGAGTCCACCGTGTCCGAGAATCTTGTCGATCCGCACCTGCTCCTCCTTAGACAGGATGTCCAGCCCCACCTTGAGGGCGCCCAGAGACGTAAAGAGGTGGGCGCGCATGAAGTTTGCCAGGTTAAAACGGCTTTCCGGGGAACGCACGAACAGCGGGCGTCCCTCCTCAAATCCTGTGATGTGTTCTCCAGAGAAATAACAGTAGGCCAGCAGGCCCCCACAGTCCGCGTCGCCGGAAAGCGCCTTGCGGTAAAGCTTTCCGTACAGATCGTTCATATCCGGCTCGAGGCCCATCAATTGGGCAAACTCCCGAAACAGCCCCACCCAGGCGTTCAGGTCGGAGGTGCAGTTATTGGAATGCACCATGGCCACGGGATCCCCCGACGGCGTCGTCACCAAATCGATCTCCGGATGCACCTTGG
The DNA here is from genome assembly GCA_944376225.1 of uncultured Clostridia bacterium. Lineage (GTDB taxonomy): Bacteria > Bacillota > Clostridia > Lachnospirales > Bianqueaceae > Faecimorpha. Next base: position 3,428 of record CALWBZ010000033.1, read on the forward strand.
AAAGTTCCTTCTCCAGCACGATCATGGCAAAGACGGAGGTGCCCGCGGATACGTTGCCGGTTCGCGGAGAGACACTGTTCGTGGCAGTCATTCCCGTCCCCGCGTCTCCTTCCGGCGGACACAGCGGAATACCGGCCTCGAGCTCACCGGAGGGATCCAGAAGCTTCGCCCCCTCTTTTGTCAAGCGGCCCGCCTCCTGTCCCGCCACCAGCACCTCGGGCAGGATCTCTCCGATCTTCCAGGGAAAGCCGCGATCCGCCACCAGACAGTCGAACTGATCCAGCATCTTCTTATGATAATCCTTCGTCCCCGCGTCGATCGGGAACATGCCGGAAGCCTCCCCGACGCCCAGCGCCTTTCGTCCCGTCAGCATCCAGTGGATGTACCCTTCCAGCGTGGTCATGAAACGGATCCTGGACACATGCTCCTCTCCGTTCAGGATCGCCTGATACAGATGGGCAATGCTCCAGCGCTGGGGGATGGGATGCTGAAAAAGCGCCGTCAGCTCCTCCGACGCCTGGGCCGTGATATTGTTGCGCCAGGTACGAAAAGGCGTCAGCAGCTCCCCCTTCTCATCGAAAGGCATATAGCCGTGCATCATGGCGCTGAACCCGATGGCTCCGACGCGCTTAAGACAAACGCCGTACTTTTGCTCCACGTCCTCCTTAAGGCTCCCGTAACAATCCCTGAGCCCGCCCCAGATGTCCTCCAGGCTGTATGTCCAGATATTATTCTCGTACCGATTCTCCCAGTCGTGACTGCCGGAAGCGATCGGGCGGTTTTCTTCGTCCACGAGCACCGCCTTGATTCTGGTCGAACCAAATTCGATCCCCAGTACCGTCCTTCCCTGCCGAATCTGTTCCGTGGTATTCATAGTCAACCTCCCATAGCATGTTTTTCTTTATCATAGCAAACCCCTTGACGCTTGTAAAGAGATTTTTTGCTCAAAATATGGAAAAAAGGAGCCATCCTGACGACGACTCCTTCCTCTGATTACCGATCCTGTGAAAAGACTTCCGGCAGCATCTCGCAGCCCCGCAGATGCCGGCCATGCTCGTGGGCCCAGCTCTCGGAAAACTCCACGCCCTCCGGATGGGATACCGGCCGATCCGAGCGATAGACCATACAGGGCACGCCGTCCCTCGTATGGGTCTTCACGCGTACCGGCGTAGGATGATCCGGCGTGATGATGATCGTATAGGGTTCTCCGCTGGCTTCCAGGGCGTCGGCGATCGGTCCTACGATCTTTTCGTCGATCTGTTCCACAGACCATACCTTACCTTCCAGATCTCCCGCGTGGCCGCACTCGTCCGTGGCTTCGACATGTACGTAGACAAAGTCATATCCCTTTTCCAGAAGAGCCTCCACCGCCGCCCGGCCCTTTCCCGCGAAATTCGTATCCTTGTTGCCCGTAGCGCCCTCCACAAAGAGCACGTCCATCTTCATTCCCAGGGCGATCCCCCGCAAAAGATCCACCGCGGAAATCATGGCCCCCCGAAGTCCCTGTCTGAAAGGAGGATACTGGGTGGGACGCCCCGCCCCCCAGGCCCACAGAGAGTTGGCCGGGCGTTTCCCCGCCGCGACCCGCGCCCGGTTCACCGGATGATCTTTTAGAATCTCATAGCTTCTCTTCATGATCTCCAGAATTTCCGGGTTCTTCGGCAGATACTCCGCCACCGGCCTGCCCGAGATGTCGTGGGGCGGCGTATAATCCTCCCTCATCTCTCCGCCCTTTTGCAGCAGGATATGACGGTAGCTCACCCCCGCGTAATATTGATACTTATCGTTTTGCAGCTCGTCCCGCACCGCGGCGATCAGCTGCGCCGCCTCCTCCGTGGAGATCTCGCCGCCGGAGTAGTCTACCATCGTCTTATCCTCGTACCGTTCTTCTTCCGACAGCGTCACGAGGTTGATTCGATAGGTGATGTCGCCGGGTTCCATGGGCACCTTCATGCTCAGGGCCTCCAGGGGCGACCTGCCGGAATAATATTCCTCCGGATCCAGTCCGATGACGGAGAGATTTCCCACGTCGCTGCCCGCGGGCAGCGCGTCCGGAATCGTAAAGAGCTCCATTACCTCGGCGGTTTTAACGAGCCTGTCCATGTTCGGGGTCTTCGCCGCCTGCACCGGCGTCTTGCCCATCAGAGCCTCCTGGGGCTCGTCCGCCATACCGTCTGTCAAAATCAGGGCGTATTTCATCTTTCCTCTTCCTTTCTATTCTTCCACTTTGCGGAAAACGCCGCGCACCTTCGCCCGGCGCTCGATCTGTTCCAGTAATTCCGCAAGTTCTTGTTTGGAACATTGTTCCGTAAGGATGCTGAATCCGCCCTCGGTGGAGGCTAGGGAAGCGATCAGCGGGTGTTCCGTCTTCTCGCCTTCTGCCCGCACCATGTATCTGCAGGGACGATCCGCCGGGTGGGAAGGTTCGTCCGTCTCCTTACTCCAGGTATGCATCTCGTATACGCCGCTGCCGTCTAAGGCCGCCAAGATGTCCGCGACCACCGCGCTGGCCGTCGCCAGTTTTCCCGCGCCTTTCCCGTAAAACATGGTGTCCCCCAGCATGCTGCTTTTCACCATGACCGCGTTAAAGACGCTGTTGACCGCGGCAAGCAAATGGTTCATGGGTACAAAGGTGGGCTCTACGGACACATAGAGTTTTCCGTCTTCCTGGGAGCAGGAGCCTAATAACTTTAACCGGCCCCCCAGGGCCGCCGCGCCCTCGATATCCGCCTTGGTGATGCCGCTGATGCCCTTGGTGGGCACATCCTGATACCGAACGTGCTTACCGCGGATCATCGAGGCCAGAATCGCGATCTTCCGGGCCGCGTCGTAGCCTTCGATATCCGCCTCCGGATCCCGTTCCGCGTATCCCCTGGCCTGGGCATCTTTCAGGGCTTCTTCAAAGGTCGCCCCCGTGTCTTCCATAAGGGCCAGGATGTAGTTGGTGGTACCGTTTAAGATTCCGGTGATCTGCCGGATCTCCTCCTGAATCATCGCGGTGTTCATCGTGCGCAGGATGGGGATCCCTCCCGCCACGCTGGCCTCAAATAAAAAGCTGACCTGATGGGCCTTCGCTATCTCCCCCAGTTCCGCCCCATAGGCTTCTACCAGCGCCTTGTTGGAAGTCGCCACGTGCTTTCCCGCCGCGAGGGCCTGGGACACATATTCGTAGGCCGGATGCAGTCCTCCCATGACTTCCGCCACTACTTCGATCTCCGGGTCATTCAGGATCTCCTGAAAGTCATGCACGATATATTTCTGTATGGGATCATCCGGGAAATCCCGAATATCCAGCACTTTCACCGCCTGAACCGGCTCTCCCAGCCTCTTTGCAATCTGTTCCGCGCTTCTTTCCAAGACCGCGACCACACCGGAACCCACCGTTCCGTAACCTAATACCGCTATTTTTCTCATATCATTCCCGCGCCAAAAGCTTCACCGACGCGACTCCTTTCACCTCACGAATTTTATCCAACAGCTCTCCCATGGGCGTACTCTCCGCGCCGCACCGGGCGTTCATCGAGATCTCGGCGAACCCGTTCGTGGGAACCGACTGATAGATCGTCTCAATATTCAGCTGCGCGCCGGACACCGTCTCCAGCACCTCCGAAAGCACCCCGGGCTGATCCTGCAGTACGCAGGAAATCGTCACCGAATGCCTGTGAACTCCCTCCGCCAAAGGCTCGATCTCATCTTTATATTTATAAAATGAGCTGCGGCTGATCCCCAGCTTTTCCGTTACTTCCTGTACCGTCTTGGCCTCGCCCGAATGCAGCATTCGCTTGGCCTCCACTACTTTCAAAAGTACCTCCGGCAGCGCGTCTCTCTTGACCAGGTAATACTCTGTTCCCACAGACGACTCCTCCTTTTCTATCGCTAAGTCCGTCTTATGCGGACAATCGTTCGCGCGTATTGGATATTTTATCATAAAATCGCAAGGATGTCAATCCCAATATATGAAAGAAAAACGGGCGATTTTGAAGAAAACGCTTTCAAAATCGCCCGTTCTTTCGGCAAATTTCGCTTATTGCCAAACTTATTCGGTCGCTTCCAACGCCGCGAAGCCTTCCCACATCAGGTCGATCTGCGAGGCGTTGCAAACCATCCAGGAGTCTCCCCAAGGCGTTACGTAATAAAACTCATCCAGGCGATAGAACTCCACCGTATGGGTCGTTCCGTCCGTGAAATAGTATTCCATGGTGATCTTATCCTTCTCGTCGTAATCCGGCGCTTCCGCTCCCGGCTCGATCTCGTAATCCATCATGATGCCGATCACCTTCTGATACTGGGTCCTAAAGGCAGATCCGTCCACAAGCTTATCGTTCAGGTAATACACCTCCAGGCGCTCCGCCGAAGACTCCTCCGTCTGAGACACCTCGGATTCGTCCTGGCGCAGGATCTTGCCTTCGTAGCTCTGTCCTTCCGCCGTACCCGTCACCTTAAAGCCCTCGAGCTCTTTGATGTTATAGATAAACACAAGCTTCTGCAGATATTCGAAGGGTTCAAACTCGAAGCAGTCCAGGGAAGTGGCGGCTACCGTGTAGACGTCATTAGAATCTCCCTCGCGGAAGTAGATCAGTTCCTCGCCGTCTTCATTGGTTCCCGCGGAAGTTCCAAAATAGTAATCCACCGTATGATACTCGTATACCGGCTCCGCTTCCTGCGCCGAGCTGTCCTCGGAAGAGCTTTCGTCGGCATCGGATTCTACCTCTGCCCGGGTGGTCAGTTTCACATGATGCTCGAAACTTTCCTCTCCCAGACCATACTGATCCAGGTCCTCCGCGTCGGACTCCACCAGCTTCTCTATGGACACGGAGGTATACTCCGCGAACATGTCTCCCACGTTTCCGCTGACCACCGCCGCGTACCAGTCGTAGGGCTGCAGCATCTTAAAGGCGGAGGAATCATAGATTTTCTCGTTGGTATCGTCCTCATCCCGCAGTTCGATCTCGATAGGTCTGGAACCCTTCTCCTGCAAGAACAGGTAGGACAGTTCTTCTTCCACATTGATCTGCTCGATGGTGATACTCCTAAGATTCGTCAGGTCATACCCCGCGTATGTGGCGACGCTCTTATAGATGGTGAAAACGCCCTCCCGGTCCGACAGCATACCGTAGCGGTATACGCCGTCCGGCGTCTCATTGCCCACATAGACGGTCACCTCGTGTCCGTCCGTATAATGGATGGTCACGGTGGCGTAAGGATCGTCCAGGCCGAAATTGGCCAGATCCACGCTATCTTTTGTCTCCGCCACGGTGCTCACGCCCCGCAGCGCGGATCCGATGGACGTCAGATTGCTGATGGAAGCGCTGGTGAGCTCCCAGTCCTCATAGCCTTCCAGCGTCCAGGTTTGTTCCGTCTCGGTGTTTCCGCTGGAATCCTCCGTCTCGGTGAGCTTGGACACCAGCGTATATGTAGCCGCGTCGTTTTTCACCTCGATGGTTTCGATTTCCGTCGCGTCGTATTCCAGCAGGTGCTCCGTCTCCGTACTCCAAGAAGACTCCTCGGAAGATTCCTCCCCCGTGGGCATGATCCCCTGGTTCTGCAAGACCGCGATCACTGCCACGGCGGCGATGAGAATCAGAAGAATGCCCCCGAAGAGGGCTAGCCTCTTACCCTTACTCATAGACGCTTCCTCCGTGACCAGACGACGATTCCCGAGATGATGAGCGCCAGAGGAATCACGACGACAAACGCCGCGCTCAGCGTCACCATCGTGCTGGCGTTAATGGTCAGCGTACTCTGGATATATTCCTTCGGCTCGATATAAATGGTATCCACCGCCGTCTGCAGATAATTCAGGGTGTTATGCAGCAGGTTATAGTTACCGTTCGTCATATAGCCGTTCTCATAATCAAACATATACGCGCTTCCGAACAGGGCGATCCGGGTATTCTTCAGGTCTCCGTCCACGGAGGTGGTGTCCTCGATCATCAGTCCCGTGTAGAACTGTCCCTTCTCGTCTCCCTCTTCGAGATCCATCACCTCGCTGGCGGGGTTCGCCTTGATGATCGCGTCCTCCGAAGTGGTCAGGATGGGGGTGATCTCGGTGCTGCGGTTACGCTCCTCGGAAACGGTGAAACCTACGGACCACAGCTGCGCGACTTGGCCCTTGGAAACATCTTCCGTCGCGTCATGCTCTCCCACATCGGGCAGAATCAGGTTCTGATAACGGTAATAATACTCGCTGTTCGTCTCGATCATGCTGCCCCGGTGTACCGTCACCCCATAGCGGGCCAGGAGCCGGTTGAAATTCTCCATGGTCTCCGGATAAGCCACGCTCAGGTTGATCATCAGCCGGCCGCCGTCATCCAGATAAGCCTGCAGGTCCTCATACTCCAGATCCGTCAGGTCGGAGGTGGGGTTATTGATGATCAGCACCGTATAGTCGTTGGCTTCTAAGGGCGTCTCCGCGCTGGTGAAGCTATAGCTTTCCAGGCCGAAGTTCGCGTCCGTAAGCAGACTCTGAACCCCGGAAGAGAGCTCCGTCTCCCCGTGCCCCGTGAGCTGATACAGCACCGGCGTATTCTCGCTGGTCACGTACTGGATCGCGGAGGTCAGGGTCTCTTCCGCCTGAAAAGCGGTGATCTGATAATCGTAAGAATAGGTCTGCTGATTCAGCGTCTGCGTATACTCATACAGGTCCGAATTCTTGACGATCTTATACTTGCCCGTGTTTTCGTTGACCACGATCAGGCTGTTGGTGGCAATCGTCTCCCCGGCCTGGGTATAGGGCTGGGTGAACTCCGGGTTGGTGTACGGGTCCACCTGCTGATAATGAATCTTATCGCTGTTCTTGATATAGTCCTCGATCAGGGCGATGGCTTCCGTATTCTCGTTGCCGGATACGTACAGGCCATAGATCGTCACCTCATCCTCTACGTCTTCCAGGATCAGCGTCGTTCTGGAGCCGATCGTATAGAGCTTCTCCGGCGTCAGATCCACCGTGATATGCAGCTGCTGAAACAGGATATTCACAACCACAAAAGCAATAAGGGCCAGGACGACCACAATTGTCATATATCCGCCGTATTTTAGATTCTTATTCTTCTTGGCGGAATTCTTAAAGCTGAACTTTCCCATGTGCTCTCTTCCTCCCTTAGCTCCATCTTCTCTTCTCGATCACCTGAATCGTCAAGAAGACGATAAACACGGTGAAGGATACATAGAAGACCACATTTGAAAAATCGAAGACGCCGGTATAGAAATCGCTGTAACGGATGACCAGTGAGCACCAGTCCGCCACATTGACCAGCAGATTGTCGTACAGGGACGGCACGAAGAAGAAGAGCAGCACCGCGGCGCCGATACCGACAACGCCTACGATCCCCGTCACATAAATATCCCGAACGGCCCGGTAGATCAGGAAAGCCACGATCAACACCGCGATGATGATCACGCCCAGGGCGAAGGCCCGCGTGGAGGGCAGCATGGTGGCGATACCGTCCAGAAGGAAGATCAGCATGAAGACGCCGATGCTGGCGATGGCCGCCACGAGCTGATTCTCCGTGGCGGAAGAAATCAACATGCCGATAGCCGTGAAACAGCAGCCGTACAGGAAGAAACCGATGTATCCGCCGGCCACCTTTTGAATCGGCACGGAGCCGCCCAGCGCGGAAAGGGCGATGGGCTGGAACATCGTAATGACAAGCGCCAAGGTGAACAGCGTCAGCGCCGCCAGGTATTTTCCCATGACGATCTTCCAGATTTTCACCGGCGACGTGAACAGGAGCTGATCCGTCTTATTCTTCATTTCTTCCGAAAACATCCGCATCGTAAGGAGCGGAAGGGCAAACAAAATCAGCATGGTCACCGCGTCCAATACATAGCTGTAGTCCGCGTTCTGATAGATCAGACCATATAACATAAAATAGATTCCGAACAGAACCAGCATAAACGCCATAAACACATAACCCAGGGGGGTGGTGAAATAGCTGCGCAGTTCTTTTAAGTATACCGCTCTCATGCTCTCTTCGCCTCTCTTTCTCCCGTGATCTGCAGGAAGATGTCCTCCAGGTTGACCTCGCTGGTCTTCATCATCAGGATCGGATAATGATTCTCGCTGCAGAAATTGAAGATGGCCTCGCGTACATCCGCCTCTTCCTCCGTCTCCACGTTCACATCCACCGCACCCTCTTCACGGATGCGGACGATCTCCGCGAACTTGATTCCCGGAAGCTGAGAGATCCCGTTGAGCACATCGTTTTTGGAGCCTTTGATTCGCAGTTCCAGCTTATTGCTCTTGACCGCGGTCTTCGCCAGGTTATCCGGCGTGTCCTCCGCCACGATACGGCCTCGATTAATGATGATGACACGGTCGCAGACCGCCTGCACCTCCGCCAGGATATGAGAGCTGATGATCAGGGTATGATCCTCGCTCAGGTTCTTGATCAGATCCCGCACTTCCGTGATCTGCTTCGGATCCAGGCCCACCGTAGGCTCATCCAGAATCAAAAGCTCCGGCTGGCCGATGAGGGCCTGGGCGATGCCCACACGCTGCTTATATCCTTTCGACAGGTTGCGGATGAGGCGTTTGCGCACGTCGTTGATCCGCACCTGCTTGGTAATCCGGGTGATCATCTCCGCCTTTTGGGACATGGGGACTTTCTTTAGGTCACAGACGAAACTCAGGTACTCGTTGACGGTCATGTCCGTATAGAGGGGCGGTATCTCCGGCAGATACCCGATCTTCTGTTTCGCTTTCTCCGGGTTATCCAGCACGCTCAGTCCGTCTACCAGCACCTCTCCCTCCGTAGACGACAGATATCCTGTAATAATGTTCATGGTTGTGGACTTGCCGGCGCCGTTCGGCCCCAGAAACCCAACCACTTCGCCTTTTTCTATGGTAAAGGATACGTTATCCAGCGCAAGATGATTGCCATACCTCTTCACCAGGTTCTTTACTTCTATCAAGGCATTCTCCTCCTGATTTACAGTTTTTTAGATTGTAGCGAAAAAACATGAATTGCCTATGAACAAGCTGTAAAAGAATCTACCTTTCTTTTTTGCCTAGTCCACGCGGTTTTGCGGCTTTCCCGCCCTCCAGGCGGCAATGTTTTCATAGGCGATTTTGGCCCTCTTACACAGGGCCTCGGTCGTGGCGAAACCCACATGGGGCGTCAGCAGCGTATTCGGCGTGTGGTATAGGGGGTGATCCTCCATCGGAGGCTCCTGCTCAAAGACGTCGATCCCGCAGCCGGCGATCTTTCCGTCTCCAAGCGCCTCCGCCAGCGCGTCGCTGTCTACCACGGGGCCTCTGGCCGTATTGATCAAAACCGCGGAAGGCTTCATTATCGCCAGCTCTTCTTTTCCGATCATCCCCCGGGTCTTCTCCGTCAGCGGAACGTGCAGCGACACGATATCGCTCTCCCGAAGCAGCTCGCGAAGCTCTACATATCGTACTCCCGGAATCTCCTTCCTGCTGCGGCTATAGGCCAGCACCTCGCACCCGAAGGCTCCCGCGATGGCCGCGACCCTCCTGCCGATCGCGCCCGTTCCGATCACACCGAACTTCTTCCCTTCCAGCTCCGGTCCAATCAGGCCCTCTTTCGTGCCGCCCTGACGAATCACGCTGTCGCATGCCTTGATGTTCCGATACAGGTTAATCACAAGGCCGAAGACGAGATCCGCCACCGCCGCCGTGGAATATCCCGCGCAGTTGGACACCGCCACGCCTTTCTCACGGCAGGCCTCCATATCGATATGATCATACCCGGTAAAGGCAACGGATAAAAACCGCAGTTTGCGAAATCCTCGAATCACCTCTCCCGAGAGGGGCTGATTGGCGACCACGATCGCGTCCGCGTCCTCTCCCCTTTGGATGAGTTTTACCGGGTCCGTCTCGCGATTCTCATAATAGACCCATTCCACATCGTTTCCCAATATCTCTGCCGCCAAACGGTCCAGTTCCTTCCGGTCCACGCCTAGCGGTTCTACTACAACCACTTTCATTTCTTGTGCCTCCCATATATCAAAATGAAACGACCCTATTAATTTACTCTTTTTTCTCCTTTTTGTCAATAAAAATAAGAACGCGGGGCCCTCCCTCCTCGGAAGATTCCCGCGTCCTTAGAAAAAACTACCGCACCCAGTACTTTCGGCTGAGGAACCAGGCCAGAACGCCCAGCGCCGCCCAAAGGATCCAGGAAAGAATGACGATGGGCTGGGAAGCGACAAGATTGAGCAGCTGGCTTACGGAAATGAGGATCACGGGGGAGACCCATCCAAATACGTCAAGCCCCAGAATGAGCAGCAGCGCGGGCACTCCCAAGATCCCCAGCGCCAACATATAAGCGCTCTCCATTCTATTTGTCCTGCTTCCGATATACATACCCACGAAGGCCGCGAAGACAAGCATCAGGGTTCTCATGCCGTAGGTGAGGGCCATGTATCCCCCGATACTGACCTTTAACGGGAAATCCTGCAAAAAGTCAAGATTCTGCACCGGCGCGGCCAGAACCGACGGCTGAAACTCTTCTAGGAAGACGGCGATCTCGTTTCCGTACAGGATCGCCCCCGTGGCAAGAGCCATCAGCACGGCCATGACCGTTTTGCGGCGAAATACGCCTCTGCGCCCCCGTTTCACGGAACGCAGCATGTATACCACGCCCGCCTGTCTCTCATAGGCGAAGAGGCCCACGCTTCCCAGCACCACGATGAGCAGCGCCAGCGTCGCGTTGCGCCGCTGTACTTCCTGGGGCCAATCCCCGTATAGATTACGGTACGGATCCTGCTGGATGAGCCATGGATCATACCCGCCTTCCTCCGCTCGCGTTCTCAGTTCCTGCACCCGGGCTTCCAGCTGGCTGAGGGCTCCTGCGATCTCCCCGTCTCCGGGATCGGCCAAGGCCCTCGCGTTGGCGATATAATCGTCCATGCCAGAATCCGCCGGCCCTTCCGCGTCCTTTAGATACGCCTGGTACCACATATCATAGATGCTGCTTTCTGACCGATAGGTAAAGTAGGTCAGGTCCCCGGCGAAGACATACAGCACGATGAGCAGGAGCGCCCCCCACTCCAGGAGGAGCGTTTTGTAGGCTTCCATGCCGCCGATACTAAGACGTCTTCTGCCCACATCCAATACCCGGTTGACGATATGAGCCAGTTTACTGAGCCAATCCCGGTTGCCCGAGGGATAACGGTTTCTTTGCACCCAGAGGGCCCCGCCCAAAAAGAGGGCCAGAAGGAATGGCAGCGCCCAAAGGGCCAGCGTCCGGATGCCAAAGGGGAATCCGAACAGATCGATGTTCAGATATTGCGTATATAGTTTTGAAGTCTGAATATAAGAGAACAGGTTGAAATATTTTAACGGATTTAAGATGCTCTGTACCGGCAGGGTGGCAAACAGCACGTATTCCACGATCAAGATGCCGCCCAATACGGTCACCGAGAACTGGATATTACTGATCCAGCCCAGGACGCACCATAACAGGATTCCGATTAAAAATCCGCTGGCGACTTTGACCAGTAGATATTGCATGATCCAACCGCCGATACTGCTCTCGATGGGACAAGTCTTAAAGCTCATGAGAGATTGCAGGGAGCGGTCAAGCCCCTCCCAACCGCCTTCCAGCGTCAGCGCGAGCACCAGGTTCACGCCGTACAGCAGAATCGTATACACCGCGCAAACCGCGAGCATGATGCCGGCCCGCGTCCATCCCAGGCGCATCCGCCCCTTGGGACAGCTGCGGATCGTACTCCACAGCCCCTTTTTCCTCTCTTCTAAAAACGCGAGGACAAACACGATCAAAACGACCACATAGAGATAATCCGCCAGTTCAAAGGCAATCCACGACTCCACGCCTCTGTTGTTGCCGATTTCCACCGTAATGCCCTGTATGGAACGAAACTCACCCGCCGTCTTCTGCAGGTTCCGATAGGAAAAACTGTTGGGATCGCCGAAGATCGTCGTCTGAGACTGCGTCTCCGCCTGTTTCTGAATCTGCTCCAAATACCCGGGATAATCGATCAGATATTGCATCAGCTCTCCCAGTTCGGAATAGGCCTCCTGATATTTTCTGGTTCCCGCTCGCAATTCATCGGGAGCGTTCACCAACGCCCGAAGATCCGGATAGTCCGCGAGCATCTCCGCCACATCCTCCGCCGTGGCGTCTTCCAGCTCCCATCCTACCGCCCACAGGGTTACGCTGCTTAATAAATCGCTCTGCTCCGTCAGATAGGCGCCGGCCTCCTCCGGACCGAGACCCTCCATCTTCGCGACCAGTTCCTTATAAAACTCGTTTTTCTCCGTCATCTCCTGCCAGGAAGACAGATGGATGCTTCCTGTGCAGTCATATAAAAACAGGCCGATACAGACAAGGGGGATGGCGAGGAGCAGGGCCAGCCTCCTGGGATTACTCAGTATTCTCTTCCATTCTCCCATGGCTCATTCCCCCAGAAAATACAAATATACATCCTCCAGGCTCAGGTGATAGGCCACAGGCTCCCATTCCGGCGGAATCGCCGCGATCAGCTCCTGAGGCGTCCCCATGCGCTGCAGCTTCCCTTTCTTCATCAGAAGCACCTGATCCGCGATGGATTCGATATCGCTGACGATGTGGGTGGCCAAAAGCACGATACGATCCTGGGACAGTTCGTGGATAAAGGTTCTGATCCTGACGCGCTCCTTCGGATCCAGACCCGCCGTCGGCTCATCCAAGATCAGGATCTTCGGTTCCCCCAAAAGGGCCTGGGCCAACAGCGCCCGCTGGCGCATGCCGCCGGAAAATCCCAAAAGCTTTTTATGCCGCACGTCCTGCAGATTCGCAAGCTCCAGCACATGCTGTACCTGCTCGCGCACCGCCTTCCCCTTGATTCCCTTGAGCCGGGCGATATATGTGAGAAAGCTCTCCGCCGTCATATGTTCGTACATCCCCTGCTGCTGAGGCATATAGCCCAGATACTGCCGGAATCGGTCTCCCATCTGCAGAATCTCTTCTCCGTCCAGAAGGATTTTCCCACCGTCTCTGCGGATATTATCCGTGATCAGATTCATCATGGTGCTTTTCCCCGCCCCGTTGGCTCCCAAAATCCCATAGATCCCCGTTTCAAAGGTGATGGAAAAGTCGGATAAGGCCTCCAGCTTACCGTATCGTTTCGTCACGTGCTCTAATTTTAACTCCATTTTCATCCCTCCTGTTATATTAACAAAATTCAGAATACCCTTTTGTCTATTATAACAATTTGTTCTCTTTCTGTCAAATGAAAACGGGTAAATTTGCGTAGTTTAGATATATTTATTCCGGGTAGGCCAACCGATCGGGCGTCATATGATAAAGCACCTCTTCCAGATAGCGACCCGCCAGATATTTAGCCATTCCCAGATTCATATCCAGGTAGTTCCCGCAGTCTCGGGCAGAGGCTCCCGGGATTTCACCCTCATAATCTCGAATAAACTCAAACATCTCGATCATCAGCGGCAGGATATCTCCAGATTCATAGTCTCCGCCCAGCAAAAGATAATTGCCGGTACGGCAGCCCATGGGCCCCCAATAGATCACCTTGGGCCCAAATTCCTTATGGTTTCGCAAAAAAGTGGCGGCCAGGTGCTCGATGGTATGAAGCTCCGCCGTATTCATCACCGGCTCCCGGTTCGGGGCCGTCATACGAATGTCAAAGGTGGTAATGACCTGATCTCCCAGATAGTCCTTGCGGGAAATATAGATCCCCGGCAAAAGACGGATATGATCGACAGTAAAGCTTGCGATTTTTTTCATGATTGTTCATCCTTTCCTATAAGAACTGCCCGGCAAACCGGGCAGTCTCTTTTATTCCCAACGCACCGGCTCATACCCGGCTTCCTTCACGGCGGCCGCGAGGGTTTCTCCGGAAACCTCCTCGTTTAAGGTGACCACGGCTTTCTTATCTTCTAGGCTCACCTCGGCCCCTGCCACGCCCGATACGCCTTCCAGCGCCTTTTTCACATGCTGCTGGCAATGGGCGCACATCATTCCTTCTACATAGATCGTCTTTGTCATTTTATTTTCCTCCTTTTTCTCCGGTACGGGACACGGAGCATTTCTATCCGCTAAGCCGGGTAATAAATCCGGCAAGGGGATCGTTTTACGACGCGCGTCCCGCTTGGCGGAATGCACCTTGAACAGATTGAGCCGGAGCGCGTTGGTGACGACGCAGAAACTCGACAGGCTCATGGCGGCCGCGCCGAACATGGGATTCAGCTGCCATCCCAAGACAGGAATCAGTACGCCCGCGGCCAGGGGGATACCGATACAGTTATAGAAAAAGGCCCAAAACAGATTCTCGTGGATGTTTCGCAGTACCTGTCTGGACAGGCGGATCGCCGCCGGCACGTCCATGAGGCTCGACTTCATGAGCACCACATCCGCCGCGTCCAGCGCCACGTCCGCGCCGGCGCCGATGGCGATCCCCACGTCCGCTCGGGTCAGGGCCGGCGCGTCGTTGATCCCGTCTCCCACCATGGCCGTCTTCCCCAGAGAAGACAGGCTGCGCACCACCGCCTCCTTGTCCCCGGGCAATACGTCGGAGATGACTTTTTCAAGTCCCACCTGACGGCCGATGGCCTCCGCGGTCCGGCGGTTGTCTCCGGTCAGCATGATCGTCTGAATCCCCATATCCGAAAGTTCTCTGACAGCCTGGGCGCTGTCCTGCTTCACCACGTCCGCCACCCCGATGACTCCCAGGATCCTCCTGCCCCGGGCAAAAAACAACGGGGTTTTTCCGTCTTCCGCGAGGGTTTCTCCGATTCTTTCCATTGCTTCCGTAAGAAAGCCTTCTTCTCTCATCAGCGCCGCGTTGCCGCCAACGGCCCGCTCGCCGTCGATCCTGCCCTGCACCCCATGACCGGGCATTGCGGAAAAATCCGCCGCCGTGAAGGAAGGCAGATTCCCTTCCCGCGCCCTCTCCCGGACGGCTTTTGCCAAAGGATGTTCGCTCTTTTCTTCCAGCGCCGCCGCCACGGCAAGCAATTCCTCCGCCGTCACGTCCTCGGCCGGGCAAAGATCCGTCACCCGAGGTTTTCCTTCCGTCACCGTACCGGTCTTATCGAGAATCACGAAATCCGTCTTGCCCGCCGCCTCTAAGGCCAAGGCCGTCTTGAAGAGCACGCCGTTTTTGGCCCCCAGGCCGCTCCCCACCATGATCGCCACGGGCGTCGCGAGTCCTAAGGCACAGGGACAGCTAATCACCAGCACGCTGATGGCCCGCGCCAAGGCAAAGCCGAAGCTCTCTCCCACGGCCATCCATACAATCCAGGTCACCAGGGCGATCCCGATGACCGCCGGCACGAAGATTCCCGACACTTTATCCGCCACCTTCGCGATGGGCGCTTTCGTCGCCGCCGCGTTCTCCACCATCTCGATGATCTGGCTCAGCGTCGTGTCCCCGCCGACGCGGGTGGCCGTACAAGTCAGAAAGCCGTTTTGATTCAGCGTCGCCGCGCTGACCGCGCTGCCGGGGCGCTTATCCACCGGCAGACTCTCGCCGGTGAGCGCCGCCTCATTGACCGCGCTTTCTCCTTCCAGCACCCGTCCGTCCACGGGAATGCTTTCTCCGGGACGCACCAAAAAGGTATCCCCGATCCGCACTTCTTCCGCGGGAATCGTCTCTTCTCTACCCTCCCGCAGGACCCTGGCCGTCTTTGGGGCCAAATCCATCAGGCTCTTGATGGCGTTGGTGGTCTTTCCCTTACTGTGAGCCTCCAGGAGCTTGCCCACCGTGATCAGAGTCAGAATCATGGCGGCGGATTCAAAATAAAGCTCGTGCAGATAATGTTCCCCGTGCTCCGGACTCCCGCTCATCAAAAACAGCATCACGACACTGTACGCGTAGGCCGCCGCGCTGCCCATGGCCACCAACGTATCCATGTTGGGCCCTCCGTGGATCAGACTTGTCACGCCGCTAACAAAAAAACGCTGGTTAATCACCATCACCGCCGTGGTCCAGAGCAGCTGATATAAACCGATCGCCATGGGATTTTGCCGAAAAGCATCAGGGATAGGCCAACCCCACATGAGGGCGCCCATGGATACATACATCAGCGGAATCAGCAAGACCAGGGAGGCGATAAGGCGTTTGGCGAGTCTGGGCGTCTCGTGATCCGTAAGCGCCTCCCGTGCCGCTCTCGCGCTTCCCCCTCGCTCCTCCGTTTGTTCCGGACTCGCTCCGTATCCGGCTCCAGACACGGCCTCGCAGATCCCCTGGGCCGTGGCGGGCTCATCGTACCGCACGGTCATGGAATTGGTCAAAAGGCTTACGGTTACTTCGTTCACACCCTCCACCGAAGACACGGCCTTCTCCACGTGAGCGCTGCAGGCCGCGCAGGTCATCCCCGTTACCCTGAATTTTTCGATTCGCATACCCTCTCCCCCTTCTTTATTTCAGTTTCTTCATCAGATCCACCGCTTCATCCACGATATCCGCGTTGCCCTGCCGGATCTCCTCCACCACGCAGGTCTCCATATGATCTTGCAAAACCATGTATCCCAGGTTTTGCAGCGCGCTCTGCACCGCGGCTATCTGTATCAGGATGTCTCCGCAGTAGCGGTTTTCTTCTACCATGTTCTTAATGCCGTTTAGCTGCCCGATCATCCGGTTAAGCCGATTCTGCAGCGTCTTTTTGGTCTCTTCATCCCTCGGCGTATGTTTCTTGCGCGCGCAGCACTCCATATTTCTCCTCCTCTCAAATACCCCCACCGGGTATTTTCTATATCATATACCCCACCCGGGTATTTGTCAATCCCTTTCCTTAAAATTTTTTGATTTTTTCTCGATATTATGCTATGCTCCTTGTAGTTTTTTTGAATAGATCCGTAGGTAATGGGTAGAAGGAGATGATATTGAGTGGAAGATAAACAGATCGTCGAACTTTTCTGGCAGCGTTCGGAAGAAGCCCTCGCGGCGTTGGATCACAAATACGGCAAGCTCTGCCGCGCCCTGGCCTCTCGCTGGGCAAAGGACCCGCAGGATGCGGAGGAATGCGTAAACGACGCTTATCTTGCCCTCTGGGAGGCTATTCCTCCCGCCCGCCCCGAGCCTTTGATCGCTTACCTATGCAAAGTCATTCGCAACCTGTCACTAAAAAGACGGGAGCACGACGAAGCCATGAAGCGCGACTCCCGCTGCGACGCTTCCCTCGAGGAACTCGCGGAGGCCCTGCCCGCGGGGACGGATGTGTGGTCGGAAGTCGCCGCGAAGGAACTCGCCAGGGCATTAGAGCGTTTCTTGGATACGCTCTCCCGACAGGACCGCGTCATCTTTATGCGCCGCTACTGGTTTGGCGATCCCTATCAGGAGATTGCCGGTCGGGTAGGTTTAAGCGAAAAAACCGTATCTGTTCGACTAACCAGACTCCGCAAACGCCTTCGACAATATTTCATACAGGAGGGAATCTTATCATGAATACCCAGCTTCTTTCCCATGCCCTTAACGACCTGGGCGAAAAATACGTGGCCGAAGCGCTGGAATACGCGCCTCCCGTCCGCCAAAAACGCCCTTTGTTCATCGCGTTGGCCGCCTGTCTTTCCCTTTTTATCGCTTTCGGCCTCTGGCAATTTCGTTCCCCACTCGAAACGGTGACCCTATCCGGCGGCGAAACTCTTCGTTTCGCTCCCCTCTCCTCTGTCCCCACAAACAGTCTCGATCTGTTTGTGGATACCAGAGCGCTCACCGCATACGAACGCGAAGCCCTCTTTCCCGGCCTGTCCGCGGAGGGGTTTGGCGTCTGGAGCGGAGAGGACCGGAGCTTTCTCGGTTTTGAGGGGCATCTGGGCCGGGTACGCTTTATCTTCTCTGCCACGGAGACCCTTCTACAGGATACTATAATTGAGGGAACCGAGGCGACCGCTTCCCAAGACGGCGTCGGGATTACCGCCGGCTATTTCCGTACCCGTCCCAACAGCCAAGGAAAGCGTACCGTCATCTACTATGCCACTTTTACGTTAAACGGCCAAACCTTTTATCTGGAAAACGCGGGAGAGGAAGCCGATAAGGACTCCGTTAAAAGCGAACTGGCCCAGGCGCTCGAAGGGCTCATCGAAAACGGCGCCCTCCCGGAGGCGGCTTTCCCGTCCCTATGATCCTCCAATCATAACAAAAGAGCCCCGAGAGGGGCTCTTCCTTATACTCGTTCCTTCGCCGCGTAGGTGGTATGCAGCAATTCGTGGGCCTTGCCGTGTCCCGGCTGTCCCATATAGTCCTCATATAACTTCTGAATAAAGGGGTTCTCATGGGATTTACGGAGCTTCTTCTCCGCATCCTCTCCACAGAGCGCCGCCTGGCGCTTTTTGATGACGCCAAAATCCCCGTGATGGTAGGGCTGCCCGCCGCCGTTGACACAGCCGCCAGGACAGGCCATGATCTCCACCGCATGGAGATGATCCGGATTCCCCGCCTTGATCTCTTCCATGATCTTGCGGGCGTTGCCCAGACCGCTGGCCACGGCCACATTGACGGTCAGGCCGCCGATCTGAACCGCCGCCTTGCGAATGCCGGAAGAGGTGCTGCGAATCTCCTCGAATTCCACCTTCTTAAGCGTCTCACCGGTCAGCCATTCATAGGCGGTACGCAAGGCCGCTTCCATGACGCCTCCCGTCTTGCCGAAGATGACGCCGGCTCCCGTGGACTCACCCAGGGGATCGTCGAAATCATCCTCCGCCAGATTCTTCAGGTCAAAGTTAAACTGCTTGATCAGCCCGGCCAGCTCATGGGTGCTGATGGAATAATCCACGTCCGGGTTCTGATCCGCCGCGAATTCTTCCCGCTGGGCTTCATACTTCTTGGCAATACAGGGCATGACGGAAACGACGACAAGCTGTTCCCTCTGTACGCCCAGTTTCTCGGCAAAATAAGTCTTTGCCACCGCGCCGAACATCTGCTGCGGCGACTTCGCGGAAGAGGGCAGATCCAGGAATTCCGGATACTGGGTCTCGATGAAGTTGACCCAGGCCGGACAGCAGGAGGTCATGAGGGGCATGGCCACCGGCTCTCCCTTGATATACTTCTGCAGCCGCTCGGCCAGTTCCGTGGCCTCTTCCATGATGGTCAGATCCGCGGCGAAATCGGTATCGAAGACATAGTCGAAACCGATCTTGCGAAGGGCCGCCACCATCTTGCCCGTAACGGAGGTTCCCGCCGGATACCCAAACTCTTCTCCCAGAGCCGCCCGTACCGCGGGCGCGGTATTGACCACGACGATCTTATCCGGGTTCGCCAGATCTTCCATCAGGCGGTCCGTCGCGCTGGCATTGGCCGTCAGGGCTCCCACCGGGCACACCTGTACGCACTGCCCGCAATAAGTACATACCGATTCGTTCAAAGGCACCTGGAAAGAGGTAGAGACCACCGCCTCGAAGCCCCGGTTCACGCCGGAAAGCGCTCCCACGGTCTGCACCTGGTTGCAGACTGTCTCGCAGCGCCGGCACATGATACATTTATTCATGTCCCGTACGATGGAGACGCTGGTGTCCATGGGATAAGAGGACTGGGATGTTCCCGTCACACGGATCTTGCGGATCCCCATCTTCTCCGATACCTTTTGCAGGTCGCATTCTCCCGATTTCGCACAGGTCAGGCAGTCCTTGGGATGGTCGGAGAGCATCAGCTCCAGCACCGTCCGGCGCTCTTCCAGAACCTTCGGCGTATTGGTATGAACCACCATGCCCTCAGCCACGGGCGTGGCGCAGGCCGGCGCCAGGTTGCGGCGCTTTTCCACCTCCACCACGCAGACGCGGCAGGAGGCCGGCTGGTTGTTCAGCCCGATCTCGTGCATATGCAGATGACAGAGCGTGGGGATCTCGATGCCCAGCTTCTTCGCCGCGTCCAGGATCGTACTTCCTTTCTCTACCTGCACCGGCTGTCCGTCGATTATCAGATTTATCATGTCCATGCTTCATCCCCCTTATTTCTTCACGATAGCGCCAAACTTACACTTATCCATACAGGTGCCGCACTTGATACATTTATCCTGCAAGATGCTGTGAGGATTCCGCACCGTGCCCTCGATGGCGTTCACCGGGCAATTACGGGCGCACAGCGTACATCCCTTACACTTCTCGGGATCGATATAAAACTTCAGAAGCGCCGTACATTTCCCCGCCGGACAGCGCCCGTTCACATGGGCGATATACTCGTCCTCGAAGGCCGCCAAGGTGGACAGCACCGGGTTCGGGGCCGTCTGCCCCAAGCCGCAGAGCGCCGTGTCCTTAATCACCTGACTCAGCCGCTTAAGCTCCGCGATATGTTCCATCGTACCCTTGCCCTGGGTGATATCCTTCAAAAGCTCGGACAGTCGCTTGGTTCCCACGCGGCAGGGCGTACATTTGCCGCAGGACTCCTCCTCGGTAAATTCCAGATAAAAACGGGCCACAGAGGGCATGCAGTCGTCCTCGTCCATGACGATCAGGCCGCCGGATCCCATCATGGATCCCTTCGCCACCAGGCTGTCAAAATCGATGGGCGTATCCAGATCTTTCTCCGTCAGGCATCCGCCGGAAGGTCCGCCGGTCTGGGCCGCCTTGAACTCCTTGCCGCTCTTGATGCCGCCGCCGATATCGAAGATGACCTCCCGCAGGGTGGTGCCCATGGGCACCTCGATCAGGCCCACGTTATTGATCTTTCCGGCCAGGGCAAACACTTTGGTTCCTTTGCTCTTCTCCGTACCGATGGAACTGAACCAATCCGCGCCTTTTAGGAAAATAACCGGTACGTTGGCGAAAGTCTCCACATTGTTTACGTTGGTGGGTTTTCCCCAATATCCGCTCTCCGCGGGGAAGGGAGGCTTGGTCGTGGGCTCGCCCCGATTTCCTTCCATCGAGTGAATCAAGGCTGTCTCCTCGCCGCAGACGAAGGCGCCCGCGCCGAAGGAAATCTGGATGTCAAAACAAAAATCCGTACCCAAGATATGCTCTCCCAGAAGCCCGCACTCCCTGGCAGACTCGATGGCCTTCTCCAGACGCTTAATCGCCAGCGGATACTCGGCCCGGATATAGACCCTGCCCTCGCTGGCGCCGATGGCATAACCGCAAATGGCCATGGCCTCTACGATACTGTGCGGATCTCCCTCCAGGATGGAACGGTCCATAAAAGCGCCCGGATCTCCCTCATCCGCGTTGCAGACCACATACTTCTGCTCTGCCTGATAGCCTCTGGCAAACTGCCACTTGAGCCCCGTGGGGAATCCCGCGCCGCCCCGGCCCCGAAGGCCTGACTTCTTCACTTCCTCGATGACTTCCTCGGGCGTCATCCGGGTGATACATTTGGCCAGAGCCTGATACCCTTCCTGACCGATATAATCCTTTATGTTCTCCGGATCGATATAGCCGCAGTTTCTTAAAGCCACTCGCTGCTGTTTCTTATAGAAATCCATATGTTTGGAGTCGGAGATGTGTTCGCCGGTCTTAGGATCCTGATAGAGCAGGCGCTGCACCTTCTCGTTATTCATGATGTGGCTCTCCACGATCTCCTGAGCGTCCTCCGGCTTCACCTGGGTATAAAAGGTGTTGTCCGGCAGGATCTTCACGATGGGGCCCTTCTCGCAGAAACCGAAACATCCGGTCCGCACCACTTCCACCATGTCCTCGAGCCCCCGCTCGGCCAGTTCCGCCTGCAGATTCTCCACGATCTTCTGGGAATCCGAAGACTGACATCCCGTACCGCCGCACACCAGGATGCTGACGCTTTCTTTCTTTTCTTCCTCCTGCCGCGCGAGGCAGATGGCCTTAAGCTCTTCTACTGTCTTGATCTTTTCCATCTTGCTCCCCCTTATTCGCACTCCGCCAAAATCGAATCCACCATATCCGGCGTGACTCGTCCGTAAACCTTATCTCCCACCATCATGACCGGCGCCAACCCGCAGGCTCCTACGCAGCGCAGGGAACGAAGCGAAAACTTTCCGTCCGGCGTCGTCTCGCCGGGTTCGATGGCCAATTTCTTACGCAGTTCCTCGAGAACGTTCTCCGCCCCCCGGACATAACAGGCCGTGCCCATACATACCGAAATCTCGTACTTTCCTTTCGGCTTCATCGTGAAATAAGAATAGAAGCTGACAACGCCGTATACCTTGGAAACCGGCACCTCAAGCTCCCGCGCCACAAAAACCTGCACCTCCCGAGGCAGGTATCCGAAGATCCCCTGCGCCCTGTGAAGCACACGGATCAACTCCCCCTGTTTCGTAGGCAGCGCGTCGATAAATCGCTTCAGCTCGTCATATTTTTCCTGATCGGCTCCGCTACAGCACCCCATATGTTTACCTCCCCATGATGTTTGTCATCTCTGATTGTCCATGCCTTTTTCGCATGCCTTTATCATTATATCAAATAACCCAATCGATGTAAAGCAGATGGGAAAATTTTCGTTAGTTTTTTGTCAAATTATCTGACCCCTTTCTTGTGTTTTTTCCATCAAAAAACTTTATTTTTCTCTTGAATCCCGCCCCCTCTCATGATATGATAAGGGCTGCAATCAATTTTAAGTGGGAGGTTTTTTCCGTGAAATTCATCGAAAAACATCCATACCTGCTGATCACCGCCGCCGTCATTCTGGCCTGCATCGTCTTTCAGGTTCCCTTTGGCTGGTCCCTTCTGATCCTGCTGGGATATGGTTTGATCGTGTATGTCGCCAATCTGGGAACCGCCGTGGGATGGACGGGTTATCTCCTGGACGGTTTTCTAAAGCGCCCTAAGTTCGTTCATAAGCTGTACCGGTTCGCCATACAGCATAATACTCGCTGTGTCTACGCCATGCTGGCTTACGGGATGGATCTTCTGAAAGAGGGGGATTATGCCCCCGCGCTGGATCTTTTCCAGAAAGTAATCGCCAAGGATAAAGTGAATCCCATGCTTCTAAAATACGCGGAACAGGATCTGGCGATCGCCTATTGGAAGATGGGACAGCTCGATAAAGGCATCGACGTTCTGGAGAAGATGGTCGAAAAATACGAATACTTCACGCCGGATTTCTACACCACCCTCGGATATTTTTATATCGAGGCCGGCGATTACGATAAAGCGATGGAATATACCGATAAGGCCCTGGGACTGAGCGAGGCTCACGGCCCCGCCTTCGATAATCTGGGACAGATCGCGTTCCGTCAGGGCAATTACGAGGAAGCGGAGAAATACTTCAGCCGCGCCCTGGACATGAAGGACACCATGGTGGACAGCAAATACCATCTGGGGCTGATCCACGAGAGCTGGGGCAACCTGGAAGCCGCCGCGGAATATTTTGCCGCCGCGCATCAGTCTACCATTACCGGGATGAACACGGTCAGCCGGGAGCAGGTGGACGCTAAGTATTACGAATATTGGGGCGATGGAGCCGGCGGGGAGAGCCTTTCCTCCTCCGACTCTTTAGATACGGAAAATATCGAGACGGAAGACGATCCTGACGATATCGAAACGGAAGAACGCTAAATCATTTAAGGAGGAAGATAATACCTTGAAACTTTTGGATTATCTAAATGATTATGCCGACCAGGACATTTATCCGATGCATATGCCTGGTCATAAGAGGAACTTTGATTTTCTGGAGGGCGTCAACCCTTACCGCATCGACATTACCGAAGTAGCGGGGAGCGACAACCTGCACGATTCCAATGGGATTCTGAAAGACTCCATGGATATGGCCGCTCGGCTTTTCGACAGCTATCGCTGCTGGTATCTGATCAACGGCAGCACCTGCGGCCTGATCGCCTCTATTTTCGCGCTGGCGCGCCGGGGCGATAAGATTCTGATGGCCAGAAACTGCCATAAATCCGTGTATAACGCGGTACATATCTGCGGCCTGCATCCCATCTATCTGTTTCCGCCGGTGGATCCGGAGTTTGGCGTAAACGGCAGCATCTCTCCTCAGCAGGTGCAAGACGCCCTGGAGGAGTACCCGGATATCCGCCTGGCCATCATCACGTCTCCCACTTACGACGGGGTCATGTCCGATGTCGCCACGATTAGCCGTATCCTGCATGAGCACAAGATCCCCCTGATCGTGGACGAGGCCCACGGGCCCCATCTGGGCTTTCACCCCTCTTTTCCCAAGAGCGCCATTACCGAGGGCGCGGACCTGGTGATTCAGAGTATTCACAAGACCCTGCCCAGTCCTACGCAGACCGCCCTGCTGCATCTGTGCAGCAGCCTTTGGAAGAACCGGGAAAAGCTCCAGGAGATGGATCGCCGGATTTCCGACTCACTGGCCATCTTCGAGAGCACCAGCCCTTCTTATATTTTGATGGCTGCCATTGACAACTGCGTACATATCCTGAAAGACGGTCAGGAATCCCTGTTTCATGAGTATATCCGGCGCATCAACATGTTTGCCAAGGAAACTCGCGTGTTGAAACATATCCGCATCCTCTGTAAGGGTACGGACAGTGTGGAGAATCATCCCCTCTTCTTCGGTTTCGATCCCAGTAAGATCGTGATGAGTATCCGCAATCTTCGCCTCACCAGCGGGGAGTTCGAGGAGCTTATGCTCAAGAAATACAAGATCGAGCTGGAGATGATCGCGGCGGATTACGCCCTGGCGCTCACCAGCATCTGCGACACGGACGAGGGCTTTGAACGTCTGCTTCGCGCTCTTGTGGAGATCGATCAGGAGTACGGTTCGGATACTCCCAAGCCTTCCGCGCCGCCTCTGGTCCAGGAGAGCATGATGAAGATGACCGTAAGCGCCGCCAAGGACATGCCGGATACGGCCGTACGCTTCTCCGAAAGCGCGGGACGTATCTCTCGGGAGATCGTCTTTGCCTATCCGCCGGGAATCCCCCTGATCGTACCGGGGGAAGAGATTACCGAGCAGATCATCGCCAACATTCAGGACCTGTGCGCCAACGGCATTACGGTCAAGAGTACCTTCGGTGCGCTGCCCAAGACCATTCACGTTGTCGAGGTCTAATTCTTGACAAAACCATTGACAGCCGCCGGATAATCCGCTATAATAAGGATAATCTGACGGGGTCAGATCTTATTGTGTGTAGTTTATTTTTCGAAAGAAGGTGTTTTTATGAAGAGAATTCAGACGCTGGATACCAGAAACCTGGCTCAGTCCGTGAGTCACGGCGGCTGCGGCGAGTGCCAGACTTCTTGTCAGTCCGCCTGCAAGACTTCCTGCGGTATCGCGAATCAGCAGTGCGAACAGATGAAGGAAAATCAGTAATATCGGTTGACCAGTCGCTGTATGAACGCGGGAACCGCCGTCTTCGGGACGTTCCTGTTTTCATACAGCTTTTTTTTGCTTCAATATATCGGAGAGAGGAATGAAAACCGTTCATGGTACATCAATATAAGAATAACGGCTACAACATCGTCCTGGACGCCAACAGCGGCAGCGTCCATGTGGTGGACGACGTGGCTTACGATATCATCGCCCTTTATGAGGATCATACCTCCCAGGAGATCGTGACCGCTATCCTGGAGAAATACGCGGATCACTCCGACGTCACCGAGGAGGAGGTCCTGGGAACCCTTAAGGATATTGAACAGCTCAAGGAAGACGGCCGGCTGTTTTCCGAGGACACCTATGAGAACCTGGCCTGGGATTTCAAGAATCGCGCCACCGTCATCAAGGCCCTCTGTCTGCACATCGCCCACGATTGCAATCTTGCCTGCAAATACTGCTTCGCCGGCAAGGGCGAATATTGCGGCGATAAAGCGCTGATGAGTTTTGAGGTGGGTAAGCGGGCGCTGGATTTTCTGATCGAAAATTCCGGTACTCGCCGCAATCTGGAGGTGGATTTCTTCGGCGGCGAGCCTCTGATGAATTTTGACGTGGTCAAGCAGCTGGTGGCTTATGCCCGGGAACAGGAGAAGATCCACAATAAAAACTTCCGTTTTACGCTGACCACCAACGGCGTTCTTCTGTCGGATGAGGTCATTGAGTTTGCCAACAAGGAAATGTATAACGTGGTGCTCAGTCTGGACGGACGCAAGGAGACCAACGACCGTCTCCGCGTCAGCCGTAATGGTAAGGGCAGCTACGACATGATCGTGCCCCGTTTTCAGAAGATGGCCGAGCTGCGCCATCAAGAAGGGTATTATGTGCGGGGAACCTATACCCATTATAACACGGATTTCGCCGAGGATATCCTCCATATCGCGGATCTGGGCTTTAAGCAGGTGGCGATGGAACCCGTGGTGGCCGATCCGAAGGAGGACTATGCCCTGAAGGAAGAAGACCTGCCCGTACTCCTTAACCAGTACGACATCCTGGCTAAGGAGATGCTGCGCCGTTCTCGGGGAGGCGACGGTTTTACCTTCTTTCACTATATGATCGACCTGACCGGCGGTCCCTGTATCTATAAGCGCATCTCCGGCTGCGGCGTGGGCACCGAATACATGGCCGTGACCCCCTGGGGCGATCTGTACCCCTGCCATCAATTTGTGGGTAACGAGAAATTCAAGCTGGGCGACGTCTTCAACGGCATCCAAAATCAGGAGCTGCGGGACGAGTTTAAGCTCTGCAACGTATACGCCCGCAAGGAATGTCACGACTGTTTCGCCAAGATGTTCTGCAGCGGCGGCTGCACGGCCAACGCCTATCATTCCACCGGTTCTCTCACCGGCACGTATAAATTGGGCTGCGATCTTCATCGTAAGCGTATTGAGTGCGCCATTATGCTGAAAGTCGCGGAGGCAATGGATCATGAAGAATCTACAGTATAAAACCCTCATTAAGATCGCGGTTGTGGCAGTCCTAGCCTGCCTGGCCGTGATCTATTTTAATAGGATTCTCGATCTTATCGGCCTGTTTCTAAACGTCAGTTTTCCTTTAATCCTAGGCGCTATCTTCGCCTTTATCCTGGATATTCCCCTGCGCCGCCTGGAATCTGTATACTTTCCCAAGAGCCGAAACAAATGGATAACTCGCACACGCCGCCCCGTCTGTATCGTTTTAGCCCTCGCGGTGCTGACCCTCATCATCCTGCTGATCGTCCTGATCGTCATTCCGGAGATGATTTCCTGCTTCCAGTTTATCGCGGAAGCCTTTCCTCCCCTCTTCGAGGAAGCCAAACTCTGGCTTTCGGGAAATTTTGAGAACGTGCCTCAGATCCAGGAGATGTTGGACACGATGAATGTGGACTGGCAAGCCCTCTTCTCTAATATCATGTCCGGATTCGTCTCCGGCGCCGGCGGCGTCTTCAGCTCCGTGTTTAATACGCTGATTAGTATTGTAAACGGCGTGGTGCAGACCTTCATCGCTTTTATCTTCGCGATTTATATCGTCGCGAATAAGGAGAAGCTGAAGCGTCAGACCACTCATCTGATGGAGGCCTACCTGCGTCCCTCTTGGGAGAATAAAATTCTGTCGATTCTTCGCCTTTCCAATCGAACCTTCTCCAGTTATTTTGCCGGACAGTGCATCGAAGCCCTGATCTTCGGGACGCTCTGCTTTATCGGCATGCTGATCTTCCGCTTCCCCTATGCCCTTACGATCAGCATTCTTATAGGCGTAACGGCTCTGATCCCCCTTGTGGGGGCTTTCATCGGCGCCATCATCGGCGCGGTCATGATCCTAACGGTCAGCCCTCTGCAAATGCTTTTCTTCTTGATTTTTATCATCGTATTGCAGCAGATCGAAGGCAATATGATCTTCCCTCGCGTAGTGGGCACAGCGGTAAGCCTTCCCGGCCTCTGGACGCTGGCGGCCGTCACGTTGGGCGGCGGCCTCTTCGGCATCCTGGGCATCTTCATCTGCGTGCCCGCCGCCTCCGTTATTTATCAGCTGCTGGGGACTAACGTCCGTAAACGGATTAAAAAGAAAAAAACGTCTGAAAATGAAGCGTCCCAAGAGTCGTAGGACTCAAGGGACGCCTTATTTATTTTCCCCTTGATTTTTTGTGTATTTATGGGTATAATAATATCAAATCATGATTTACTAAATCATGATTTGATAAAAGGAGGTTTCTTCGATGTTTATTGGCAGGGAACGAGAACTACAATTTCTTCAGGATAAATACAACGAAAAAAAAGGCCAGCTCATCGTTCTATATGGCAGAAGACGTGTGGGGAAAACCGAGACCCTCAGAGAATTCTGCAAGGATAAGCCCCATGTCTTTTTTTCCTGTACGCAAACTCCCGATAGGGTCCAGCTTTCCAAATTTTCAAAGCAGTTGCTAAGGGAGGATATTCCCGCGAGACAGTATGTGTCGGAATTCGCGGACTGGGAAAAGGCCTTCCTCTCGATTCTGGATCTGCCCTATGGCGAAAGTAAAAAACTGCTTATTATCGATGAATTCCCCTACATGTGCAAAGGAAACAAGAGTATCCCTTCCATTTTACAAAATCTCTGGGATACGTTCTTTAAGGACCGTAATGTGATGATCATTTTGTGCGGCAGCGCCATGAGCTTTATCGAGAAAGAACTCCTTGCGGAAAAAAATCCCTTATACGGCCGAGCGACAGGTATTTATAAAATGAACCGAATGGGATTTTATGACGCCATACGCTTTTTCCCTAATTATTCGGATCGGGATAAGGTGCTGGCCTACGCGGTACTTGGCGGTATTCCCCACTATCTGAGTCAGTTCAGTTCCGAGCTTTCCATCGCGGACAATATCAAAAAAAATATCCTGACCAAGGGCTCTGTACTCTATAGTGAGGCGGATTTTCTGCTTCATCAGGAACTTCGGGAGACGCCTGTTTACAACTCCATCATCGAAACCGTAGCCCTCGGGAATACCAAATTGAATGACATCAGCCAAAAATCCCTTGTTGAGGATACATCCAAAACCAGTGTTTATCTGAAAAATCTAATAGAGCTGGGTATCGTGGAACGAGAATTTTCCGTAGATGCCGGAACGAAAGAAAAGGCCAATACCCACCGCGGAACTTACCGGTTGGCCGATCATTTTTTCCGTTTCTGGTACGCCTTCGGTTTTTCTAATATTTCTCAGCTCGAGGACGGCGATGTTGACGGCGTCTATCAATATCTTGTGGAACCTTCTCTGCACGAATTTGCTTCATTGGCTTTTGAGGATATTTGCAGGGAATTTGTTCGGGAACTGCAAAAGAAAAACGCTTTGCCCTTTCGTTATACGGAATTGGGCCGCTTTATGGGAAAAACCACTCTTCGAGATAAAGAATCCGCAAACGGCCTGCGCATTGCAGAGACGGAGATCGATTTGCTTGCCCTAGACTTAAGGACAAAGAAATATCTCGTCGGAGAATGCAAATTCAAAGGCAGTCCTTTTTCGTATTCCGAATATCTGAATACCACAGCCAAGCTGACACCTCTTAAGGAAAACGCCGCGTTTTATTATGCCTTATTTTCCGAATCCGGTTTTGATGAAAAAATCGTTGCCGCCGCAAAGAATACGGATAAACTCTATCTGTACGATCTCCATACAATCGTAAATTTTAAGAATACCAATATCAAGGCGTCCCAAGAGTCGTAGGACTCAAGGGACGCCTTATTTATAGGGCATAGCCCCGACGGTTCCGCATAAAATATACTAATAGCAAACCGAGGTGATTCTATGGAACAAAAACGCTGGAAACTCTATTTGGGGTTCTGCCTCTTTCCCTTGGCGATTGGCTCCTTGTCCGCCCTTCTCAGCCAAAGCGGCATGGCCCAGTATGACATGCTCGCACGTCCTCCTCTTTCACCCCCAGGCATCCTCTTCCCCATCGTCTGGACGATTCTGTTTATCCTGATGGGGATTAGTTCTGCCAGGGTCTATGAAAGGGGCTGCCTGGGATGCGAAAACGCGCTGCAAATCTACTGTTTTCAACTCGCCGTCAATTTCTTTTGGAGCATCTTCTTCTTTACCTTTCAGTGGCGGCTGTTCGCTTTCTTCTGGCTCCTTCTGCTGCTCGTTTCGGTCATCAGCATGATCCGCTGCTTATATCGGGTCGATCCTGTCGCGGCCTATCTCCAGATCCCCTACCTCGTCTGGCTTATTTTCGCGGCTTATCTGAATCTGAGCTTTTATCTTCTGAATCGATAAATCTGTGTCTATACATCCGGGAAGTTTCTTCTCCGTCGCATTGTACCATGCATAGAAATTCCCATCCGTAGCGTTCGTAAAAAGAGGTATGATCCGTCACGAGATAGAGGGTATCCACGCCCTTCTCATGCATCTCCTCCGTCACATGGGCCAGGAGACCGCCGGCGATTCCCCGTCCCCGCCATTCCTCCTCCACATATACCGCGCATACGTTGGGGGCTAGGTCCTTTCTGTCATGAAAATCATTCTCGATCACCCCGATTCCCGCGATGATCCTGCCCTGATAGGGAAGAATATACCATTGAGGCACAGCCCCTTCCCCTCGAATACAGTCTTCCATGCTCGCTAGATATGCCTCCCTGGGAACGTGCCACTTCTCGTGAAACCAATTCGCGGCCTCATCCTTCCAACCCGGCGCGTCATGAAGGCTGAGGATCTGTCTGTCAAACCGCAGACAGGGCGCCTTCAGGAGCCCCGTGGGCCCCATGGGATGATGCGTGGACACCGGATCCCGCAGTTTCCAAAACAGCGTATTGGTCACCTCAATGCGGATCCGATTCTTTCCGGATTTTATATGGCGGAAAATATCCTTCTCCGTCATGCCTCTAAAGAGGAATCCGGCGTCCTCCCCGTTGACGTAAATCCTGGCAATGTCCCGAAAGGCCGGCAGGATCAGTGTGCTCTTCCAAAAAGGCGTCCTTACCTCCCATTCTCCTTCATAGGCGATGGTTCCCGAAAACCGTGGAAAGTTCTCCGGCCCATTGATATGGGGGAAGACTTCTCCCGGGGCTAAGGTCTTCCAGAGATGAAATTCCTGTTCGTTATACTCTCGCAATAAGATCCTCCAGGAACACGGCAGGATGTTTGTATCGCCCCATGATGCCGGAGCGGGCTCTGCTTGCTCCGGCCGCGCCCCCAGAACCCACACCCTGCTCTGTCCCGGCTCCAGTCGGAGCAGGGCTTCTTTATGCTTTACGGGCACATTTTGGCATTGGTTCTCGATCCCGTCGTACTCGATACAGCTCCGAGTCTCTTCCGGCAGACGGACATGTGTCTCCACCCGATGCAGAGGGTCCTCGTTCATCCACATCAGGAGTGTTCCGTCCTCCGTCTCATACCGGTATAGCCGCAGGTAGGGTGATGGATGGCTCAGAACGACCGGCGTCTCAAAGCGCTTCGTGATCTCATCCAAGGAAACCCTTTTCACATATTTCTTAAAACCCTCGGGTAATTCCCCTCCGTCAATCAATCCTTTCGGATAATCCTGTATACAGTATACAGGCACGCCTTCTCCGGCAATCTCCGCCGCCTTATGGGCGCTCCGACGATCGATCCACTGAAAATAGGGTAAGATCAGGGCCGGATAGGAGACTTCTCCGATCCGGATCTGATTCTCCTTTACGCATGCCCGCCACAGATCGTCCTCGGAGATGACGTCATAATCCAGCTGAGCCTCCATAAGCCTTCTGCCCGGTATCTGAAACTCCATGGCCTCTCCGCCGCTCCATTCCGCCTGAGCATGATACAGGACGGCAGCGTCCGCCTGATGTCGGCCATCCGACAACAGATGGCACATGCGTCCCGTATAAAGCATGAGCGTCCTGAAGGCGTCAAACTGCGGATTATTGCCGCCGGCATAAAAATGGGGCGGACAATCCGGATCCGGGAAGGTCACCGAAAAAGCGTGGGGTACGAAGCGATTGATTCCGCGTACCAGCATATGATCCACCAGCCATTTCATCTCCGACACCCCGAAACCCCAGCCGTAGTTTCCGAAGATCTCGCACAGGGCGCGCCCCTTCTTCTTCGGATCCAGGCGCGCCGCGGAAGCGCCCAGCTTCGCGAGTCCATAGTGAAAAAATTCACCGTCTTCTTCTCCCGCGATCCACCGGTGTACAGGCTCATTAAATCCGGGCATGATCTGAAAATGCACCACATCCACTCCGCTCATATGTTGAGCGGCCTGTTCCCGGAAATAATGCC
The DNA here is from genome assembly GCA_944376225.1 of uncultured Clostridia bacterium. Classification (GTDB taxonomy): domain Bacteria; phylum Bacillota; class Clostridia; order Lachnospirales; family Bianqueaceae; genus Faecimorpha. The sequence goes on from CALWBZ010000033.1 coordinate 35,322, forward strand.
CACAACCGCACCCCAGTCTCGTATGGGATCCGGCGTCCTCCAGAATATGGCCGATATACTCCACCTGACGCGCCTCACACCACCGGCGAATCTGTCCCGAAAAACACTCGGAGACCAGTTTCGTCACCTCGTCCATATAGGCGTTTCGATATGTTTTCGTAGAATCTCCCAGGTCAAACCACAGACTTGCCAGGGCCCGGGGCCACTCTTCCTTAAAGCGTCCTCGCAGCCTGTCATGAAGGGCCTCGCTCCAGGGCAGACGCACTTCCTGTTTCCCCAGCTTCTCCCAAAATCCGTATCCGCCCACATTGCCAAGCTCCGGCTCGTCTGAGAAAAAGCCGGCGATCGTCCTGCCAAACATCTTTCCGTAGTGTTCAAAATGGGGTTCGTAGACCGTATCCAACAATACTTTTACCGAATCCTCATCGATCAGATTCATGTAATGGTCCCTTCCTCCGCCGCGCCTTGTAACATAGAAAAAGAAGACTCGCCAATAGCCTTCCGGAAACGCGAAATAGAGAATCCCGTCCTTGATCGCGGAAGTACACTCGATCGCGCCGTCGAGCCGCACCGCCTGTGTCCGGCGATCCGGCTTGGGATAGGCCACGGCGGAGAGGAGAACTCCGTCACGCCCCAGAAACGGTTCCATGAATATAGCCTGCTCTTCTCCGTCTCCCAATACATCCACATGCCGCTCCGCCAGATACTGTTTCGCCTTTCCGGCTTCCTTTTTTGTAAAAGCCCCGGCGGCATACCCCGTAGGGAAATGAGCGTCGTCCAGGATCCATACCCGCATCCCGTTGTTCTCGGCTTCCTCTAACACCGCGTCCATGGTCCGCCACCACCCCTCTCCCAGAAAATCCGGGTGGGGCCTCGACTCTACGCAAAACTCCCTAATATGACAGGAAGCAATCTGACGGATCTCCTCCCTCAGCGCTTCCTCCGCCTCGCCTTTCAGCCATAAAAACGGCAGGATATAAGATCCGGGATTCCCTTCCGTCAAATCTCTTAGTCGGCCCATCTGTTCACTCTCCTTTTTCTTTGCTTGTACACGGTAAAAAAACGGCGGTAAATATGTTACCTCATCCTTCGCTGCTTTCCAAAGCTAGCTCAGTCAATTCACGCAGCTTGTTTTGCAGCAATTCCTTGTTGGGCAGATGTAGTGTATAATCCGCAACCATCGTAGGTGACATAGTTCTGCTAAGTGCATATTCGACTACCGTATCATCCTTGCCTGTACAGAGGATCAGACCAACGCTTGGATTCTCATTGGGCATACGAACATCACGATCAAGAGCTTCCAGATAGAAATTTAGCTGCCCAAGATGTTCCGGCTTAAAAATGTCAATTTTCAGTTCAATCGCTACAAGGCAGGACAGTGCACGATTATAAAACAACAAATCAATGAAGAAATCGGTATTTCCAACTTGTACACGGTATTCTTCGCCAACAAAAGTAAAATCCCGACCAAATTCAAGGATAAAATCTTTCAGGTGAGAAACAATCTGCTTACGCAAATCTTTTTCCTTATACGGTTCTTCCAGATCGAGAAACTCAAATACATAGGCATCTCGCAGCGCAGCCAAACCGCCGCTGCGATTAATCAATTCTTTGTTCTTTTCGTTGGAGAGCACAGTACGCTCGTACAGCATACTGCCGATCTGCCGTTCCAGTTCGCGCTTTGTATAACGGTTTGCAATAGACAATCGAAGATAAAATTCTCGCGCCTCATTCGTCTTACACCCGGCCATGATGGCGAGATTATTAGACCAAGCAATTTCTCTCACCAGTGGTGAGAGTTTTGCGTTACCGCAGTAAGTCTCATAAAACTGCTTCATTCGCCAAATGTTCTGGGCAGAAAATCCCTTGGCGGATGGATAGCGGGCCTGCAGAAATGCAGAGAAATCCGCAACAACACTCTTGCCCCATCCAACGGACTGAACACGCTTGCTGACATAAGCACCAATTTCCCAATACATATTAATCAGTTCTGCGTTAACAGCTTTCATCGCTCGGAAACGGGCGTTATCGATAATGGCAATCACATCATCAAACTGATTATTCATAATTGGATTTAAATCCTTACTCACCTCTGCACCTCCTCAAATAATTCTACGGTTTACTTTTCAGCCACTCATTCATTAGAGATTCCGGGGCAAAGCACATATCTACGGGCTGCTTGATTTCTGGATTATTGTCCGTCACAGAGGTTTTGCCTGATACAGCTTGCCTTGGTGCTTCTCACAACAGGCAAAGATATAATCCATAGATACATCAGTAGTCCGCATGCTTTCACAAAAGATCCACAATAGGCGTAGATTGGTCATTTTCGTATCGGTTAATGATGGGCCAATAATTGGGGAAAACTTCTCCTAAAACAGCCCTAAGCCCCCTCACAGAGTACGCAACCTTGCATCCAGTTGTTTCATATATATATCAACCTCTTTTTTCAGGTTAGTTATAGTATAGTCAAACTCAAACAGAAGCCGACTCTTTGTCATTGGAAATAAAATTTATGAGTGCGGTAATAAGATCGGCACCTTTAGCAACCTTTCCATCTCCACCCAATCGATTATACTCAGCAAATACCTGAGCAGCAACCTCCAAAATATAATCATCGGTATAGTGAGTCAGATCAATCTCTTTAATATCAGAAGCAGTAATTCGGGTTTTTCCAAGTTTTTGTCCAACAGCGCAGTAGAGAACATAAAATAGAATATCGTTCTTTTGCGCCTGAGAATATACATTGGACTTTTTCAAACACAATTCAACAGTTCTTCCAAGTTTTGCTGCGTGGTAGAATACATCCAAATTCTGATTTTTAACATACAAGGCATTGTAAGTTTCATCCTGTGTTAAAAGAGTAGAAGGGCGAGCTCGTGCATAATTTGGTTTTTGCAGGAGAAGTGAAATCATGCACTGGGCAAGGAAAGATACACTGATAATCTCATTGCGCTTCTTGCCTTGATTTTTATAATAATTTTTCCGGCGATCATAGTACAAGCCACGCCCCTTTAGATACAATTCAATTTGCCAGTGAATTGGATCGTTTGCACGCAGAGAAGATTTAGGAATGTTGGTTTGATTATTGGTTGCCAAGATTATCCTATCACGGGAATCTTCACTTTCCGGGACGATAATACGCACCAAAACATTTCGAGTTTCAGTTGCAAGTTCATCCGGATTATCCTGAAAATGTCGGAAGATTTCATTTGATGTTTGAAGGCCATTTACAACTGCTGGCTCGGTCAGTATCAATTCTTTGCTTGTAGCCAGCATAGCTTCATCTGTGAGCAAAGTAATTCCATTATTTAGCCACCAAAAATCTTCTCCGGTAGCTGTTGCAAGGGTATGCTCAATATCCTGGTTCACAGCATTGTGTCCCTGATAGTCCCGAACATTTGCTTCAAAGATGTACTTTCTAAGGCTACCATTCTCATCGGTGATGAAACGATAATACTTGGCAAGATTTACCAGAGCAACATAGTCCTGATGAGTACCAATGTTGATTGGGGTTTCTGCAAGAGGAAGATTCAATTTGTGTTCAGACTGACTTTGGGCAGCCAAAAGTAATTCCTCAGCCCCCCAAAACTTTACCACTACAGTAGTCTTGTTACTTGGGAAGAGATTGTGAACTATTGTCTTAAGTTCATCGGCTTGAGCCCGCACATTGGGATGAACTTCAGTTGCATAGGTTGCATAGTGAAAGGAAATATTCAGCTTAGGTGTACTCCGTAACACCTTCACATAGAGGTCGCGAAATAACGCAAAGGCAGAAAGGACATCCTCGTTATAGCGTTCCGCGTACTGTGTATCGTCAATTCCAATCTCAAGGAGATTCCCGGTGGTCGTTTTCCATCTCATTAACGCATCTTCACCAAATGAGGTTTCCCGTTTAGCTTGGACAATAACAAAATCAATGCAGGATTCTTTCATGGATGAAATATCGTCCAGCGCATCCTCTGTTACATAAGTATTATTGAACAGGGTATACATTGCATCACAGCCACCATCATTCCCGCTGCCCAGAACACCTTTTTCCACTTCTTCATCACTCAGATCTGCCTTTTTCATAATTTGCTTAGATGCAAAAAATTCAAAGAATTGGGCTTCATCTAAGTATACCTCCGTGTCAGCAAAATCTTGTTTGACCATTTCGGCCAAAAGCCGCTGACTGTTAGATGGGTGCTCGTAAGACAGTAATTCTTAAAAAATTACTATTTTACGGCATCTGTCTTACAGGG
>CALWBZ010000034.1 GCA_944376225.1 uncultured Clostridia bacterium
GGAAGGATCCGGCAAGCTGGAGCTGACCGGACAGATGGGCGACGTCATGAAAGAATCCGCGCAGATCGCCTTGAGCGTGGTGCGAGGCCATGAGATTCCGGGACGGGATGCCCGGTTTTATAAGGAACATGACGTACACGTACATATTCCCGCCGGGGCGGTGCCCAAGGACGGACCCTCGGCCGGGGTGACGCTGGCGACGGCCATGTATTCGGCCCTGTCCGGATATAAGGTGCGAAGCGACCTGGCAATGACCGGAGAACTGAGTCTTAGAGGGCGCGTACTGCCCATCGGGGGCTTAAAAGAAAAGATCCTGGCGGCCAGACAAAAGGGTATCGGCGAGGTGCTGGTGCCGGAACAAAACCGTCCGGATGTGGAAAAACTGCCGGAGCATGTAACGGAAGGAATGGATATCCGCTACATGTCCCATATCGACGAGGTATGGCGGGAGGCCGTCATAGACGGCCAATAAGCGGAGAAAGGAAGAGTGTCATGGTGGAGGTAAGCCGGGCCGAATTATATGCCGTCGCGGCCACGATCCCGCAGATTCCGAAGCAGGAACTGCCGGAGATCGTGTTCGCGGGCAAGTCCAACGTGGGCAAATCGTCCCTGATCAATATCCTGGTGAACCGGAAATCCCTGGCCAGGACCAGTTCTCAGCCGGGGAAGACGAGGACGATCAATTTCTACAAGATTCAGGAACGATGGATGTTTGTGGATCTTCCGGGGTACGGATACGCGAAAACCGCTCGAGCGGAGCAGGAGCGGTTTTCTAAGGTGATCGATTATTATTTGACGCATAGGCAGGGGATTCGTTATGTCTTTTTGCTGGTGGATATCCGTCATGAACCGGGAAGCCACGACCTAACCATGTTGGAATGGATGCGGTATCACGGTTACCGTCCGGTGATTATCGCGACGAAGGCGGATAAGCTGAGCCGGGCCCAGCAGCAAAAGCAGCTGGCGGCTCTGCGAAAGAGCCTGTCCCTTGAGGGAGAGGATCGGATCATCCCCTTTTCCGCTTTGTCGAAGCAGGGCAGGGACGAGATATGGGCCCTTGTGGAAGAGGAGTGATCACTCCTCTTCGGCGTTCATATCCCGAATCAAGTTACGGTAGAGGGTAAGGCCCTTTTGCAGCCAGAGGATGCGAATGCGGGCCGCCTCTTCCTGAGTGCCCACATGGAAGACGAGCTCGAAAAGATGGGTGTCGTAATCCCTTACATAACAGGTCACGGTATAACGTCCGTCCGTCTCCTGATGCAAAGAAACGTCCAGGCCCATGGTAGAGGGCCGGTCCATGGCGCCCAGCTCCGCGTATTCCAATATCTCGCGGCGGAGGCTGTGGGGAATCCGAAGCTGAAACAGATTCAGCGTTTCGCAGCCCTTGCGGGTAATGTGATAGAGAATGCGGCGGTTTTCCTTCGTCGTGGAAAGAAGACCGGAATCCTCCAGCTCGATGATGTACTGATCCAGAGAAAAGTAGTCCATGTATTTATGAAACAGGACGAAATCCGCGAGCTCGGAGCGGGAGATGCATCCTTTTTCCCGGAGGATGTATAGGAGAATCAGCTTATTGAGCGTAAAATCAGAAGAGGGATTACCGGACATAACCAACACCTGCCTTTTGTATACTGACCGGGACTCCCGGCAATATATAATTGTATCCTACAAGAGAGAATTTGTAAAGACAATTCTCGTGGTAAAAATATCCAGAAAAAGGAGAGAGTCATATGATTACACAGGCTCCCAGAGGAACCTATGACCTGTACGGAGAACAGGTCCGAAAGTGGCAGAGTATCGAAAGAACCATCGTTCGTCTGATGCAGGATTTCCATTACGGGGAAATCCGCACGCCGGTTTTTGAGCACACGGAATTATTTCAGCGGGGCGTGGGGGATACTACGGATATCGTGCAGAAGGAGATGTATACTTTTCTGGATAAGGGACATCGGAGCATCACCCTAAAGCCGGAAGGAACGGCGGGAGCGGCGAGAGCTTATCTGGAGCACAAGATGTTCGCGGATCCCCAGCCCACCAAACTCTATTATATGACGCCCTGTTTTCGTTACGAAAAGCCCCAGGCCGGCAGGGACAGGCAGTTTTCCCAGTTTGGCGTGGAGCTTTACGGATCGGCGGAGGCGGCGGCGGACGCGGAGGTCATCTCCATCGCTCATGAGCTCTTAAAACGGCTGGGAATCCGTAACGTGACGCTGCATATTAATTCCTTGGGCTGCCGGGATTGCCGGGCGCGGTATAACGAACAGCTGAAGGCATATTTTGAAAGTTACAGAAACGACCTGTGCGAAACCTGCCTAGAGAGGCTGGAGCGTAATCCGCTAAGAATCCTGGATTGTAAGAATCCCGAGTGCCGTAAGATCGTAGAAGAAGCGCCCTCCGTGCTGGACGCGCTGGACGAGGAGTGCCGTTCCCATTTCGAGAACGTACAGGCGTATCTGCGGGGGATGGGAATCCCCTTCGTGGTGGATCCCGGTATCGTGAGAGGTCTGGATTATTATACCCGAACCGTCTTCGAGTTTGTCTGCGATGAGATCGGCGCCCAAGGGACGGTTTGCGCCGGCGGACGGTACGATCACCTGATCGAGGAGTTGGGAGGGAGTCCTACCCCCGCCGTGGGATTCGGCGCGGGCATCGGACGGATGATCCTGGCCATGGAAGCCGCGGGCGGAGAAACACAAACGAGTTCCCCGCTGGATCTGTATGTGGGGAGCATGGGAGATAAGGCCTCGATAGAAGCCTCGTCCCTGGTATATCGGCTGCGGGCCCAAAATATCAGCGCGGAATCAGACCTGCTGGGACGAAGCGTCAAGGCGCAGATGAAATATGCCAACAAGCAGGGCGCACGGTTTACGATGATCCTGGGAGAGACGGAGCTTGAGACGGGCAAGGCGGCCCTTAAAAACATGGAAAGCGGCGAAAGCCGGACGGTAGAGTTTCAGAATATACAAGAGTGGAGGAATCAGTTGTCATGACGGAAGAATCATTGAACGGACAGAAACGCAGCATGTATTGCGGAGAGGTTCGGCCGGCGCATATCGGCCGGCGGATCACGGTGATGGGATGGGTACAGAAAGTGCGGAACAAGGGAAGCCTGATCTTTATCGATATTCGGGATAAGAAAGGGCTTGTTCAGGCGGTTTTGTCCCAGGACAACGCTTCTTCAGAGCTTTTGGAGCAGGCGTCCGCCCTTCGTACGGAATTCGTGGTTTCCCTTACCGGGCAGGTGCAGCGCCGGGAGGGAGCCGTCAATGAAAAACTCGCCACAGGAGAAGTGGAGATTTTGGCGGAGGAGATCCGGGTGCTGTCGGCGGCCAAGACCACGCCGTTTCAGATCCTGGACGAGGTGGATACCCGGGAAGACCTGCGCCTCAAGTACCGGTACTTGGATTTAAGGCGTCCTAAGATGCTGCGTAACCTTGTAACGCGGCATCAGGTCATGACGGCGATCCGCGATTTCTTAAATGAGGAAGGATTCTTGGAAATCGAGACGCCGATGCTGATCAAAAGCACGCCGGAGGGAGCCCGGGATTATTTGGTGCCCAGCCGCGTGCATCCGGGGAATTTCTACGCCCTGCCCCAGTCTCCCCAGATGTATAAGCAGCTGCTCATGATTTCGGGAATAGACCGGTATTATCAGTTGGCCAGATGTTTTCGAGACGAAGACTTACGGGCGGACCGTCAGCCGGAGTTTACTCAAGTGGATATGGAACTGTCCTTCGTGGAAGAAGACGACATTTTGGATGTGAATGAGCGGTTGATCGCTAAGGTCTTCCATGACGTGAAGGGATGGGAGGTTCCTCTGCCCCTGCGGC
>CALWBZ010000035.1 GCA_944376225.1 uncultured Clostridia bacterium
CCTACGCGTTTTATGGGGGAATGAGATATTCTCAAAATTCAAAAAGGGCGGATTTGAATCTTTATAATAAATATAAGCTCTTCTCGCTGGTTACAACTCAAAAATATATAAACGCAACCTACTCTAAGGAAGCAGATCTAGAGTTTCGTTCCCGTGAGGATGTACAGGCAGAGTTGCGGAGTTTTCTGGATCGGGTGGGGTTAGAACAGGCGGAGTTGGACCAGTGTTATAGCATGGACGCGGAGACCATGCAGTATCTGGCGGATAAGTATATCCGGGAAGAAGAAATTACCCGGCAAAATGCTGCCGTACAGAATCCGGACCAGGAAGTTTTGGAGCCGTATACGTTTACAAAAGAAGAGGAGGCGTATTTTTTGACATACGCTCAGGAGGTAGATGGTCACCGCTTCTGCAATCTTGATCTGGGGCTGGGAATGAGTACGCCGGGAGGTTTTATTTTGTATACTCAAAATGGGATTACATACCTGGACTTTTCCAACTTTGTGCATGTTCTGGAGGCAGGAGAAGAGGTGGAGGTGGTATCTCCCCAGGAATGCCTCGACGAGTATATCCGGGAGTTTAACCTGAACCTGGAACCGGATCCGACGGAGCTCACACTGATGGGGCTATATTATGTGCCGACGAAGCTGGAGGAGACGGAAGAGAAGGAATTTATCCCCGTTTGGGTTCTGGAGATCAGGACGGAAAAAATAACCTCTCAGGGGCAGGAAACGGTGGATTATAAATACCGGGTTTGGAACGCCATAACCGGAGAGGGGATGACGAGTACAAGATGAAAAAGGGAATGTGGGTCGTATTATTAGAATTAAAACGGATGCTTTGTTCCCCCGCGTTATGGCTGACGGTGGTCGCGGAGGCGGCATGGATGTTCTTATCTACGATGATCGTGACATTTAACGGAGGCATTGATTCTGTAATATACGGAACTTTTTTTGCGCTTGATTTGAATTCCGGTTATATGGTGTTACTGTGTCTTTTGCCGATCTTTCCCTATGCCCTTGCTTACGTAAGGGAGTGGAACGAGCGTGCCACTCCCTTCTGGATGATCCGCACCGGGGTACGGCCTTATATGGCTGCGAAGCTTATCGCTACGGCGGCATCGGCATTCCTGGCAGTTTTTCTGGGGATACTGTTATATGCTTGTATTCAGAGGTTATTTCTGCCTTGGGGAGATGCCGCGCAAAATGTAGGAATACAATATGACGGAGACAGTGTGGCAGTATGCCTGCTGTTGACGGCGAGTCACAAGGGAGTTTCCGCCATGCTGGTGGCGGTCTGTGCGCTCTGGGTCTCCCTGTATGTTTCCAATGTATACGCCGCTCTTATCGGTCCCAACGTTTTATATTGGGTGGCCTTGAGATTGGATGGGTTATTCGCATTGCCGTCTACCTTAAGACCGGTCTATTGGATACAGGCCTATGGCGGTGGGTATCACTGGGCAGAGTCCTATTGGATGCATTGGCTTGTCGTTCTGGTTCTATGCATTCTCATGGGGATGAACGCGGTAGGGAGACTGAGAAAGAAGGTGGAGCATGATTAGTCTGAAGCGGGTATGGCTGTGCTGTCGGTTAAATGTTTCCAAGTGGATCGTTTCCCCGAGGATATACGCGGTTTTCTTTTTTTCGTTGATTTACATATACATGAATACCCATGGCATCGCGGAATATGCCGCCTTGGTAGGAAGACCCTCCTCTCCATGGAGTTTTCCTTTTTATGTGAGTCAGGATATTATGGTTCTTGTATACGGTACAATTACAGTATTGCTATTTTGTGACGCGCCCTTTTCCGATGGGCAGACGCCCTATCTGTTGATCCGGATGCGTCGTGTGGAATGGATTCTAGGGCAGATCCTGTATACCCTGCTGACCTCCGTCATTTATACGCTGTGTACGGTTCTGTTGCATATCCTGGTGCTCATTCCCCATGTAGCGTTCAGTACCGATTGGGGAGCCGTGTTGTACACTCTGTCTAATGATGTAAATATCGCTTTGGAGCGTGGAATCAGTATGATGCCCCTCAGCAGTTCGATCATGGAACTCTTTTCCGCCGGAGAAGCCATGGCGCTGAGCATGCTGCAATATTTTCTGGCAAGTTCCTTTATTGGAATGCTGATTTTCTGTGGAAATGTGCTCAGCGGCAGAACCGCGGGGGTTTTTGCCGCGGGGGCAATGGTCTTTTTCGCGAGCTTCGCCACAGGATTTGGAGCATTTTTGTTTCAATCCAATGTTCTCATATGGTTTGCGCCCGTCACCTGGGTTTCCATGACCTTCTTGAATTGGGGATTGGATCCGGCCATGCCGCCGGCGGCATACGCCTATAGCATTCTAATTTTATGTATTCTGATATGCGGAGTCATATCGGTTCATACTTTTTGTAAGAGAGACGTACAGATTCAGACAGGGAGGCGATCATGATGGGAAGCACGGTAGAAGTCCGAAACGTGACCAAGAAATTCGGCGAGCAAGTAGCGCTGAACCAGGTGAACATTACATTTGAAGAGGGCAAGATTCACGGAGTCATTGGACGCAACGGGTCGGGTAAGACGGTCATGTTTAAGTGTATCTGCGGATTTATGAGTCCGGATGAAGGAGAGATTCAAATTAACGGACAGAAGGTACGGCCGGCGCGGGCCCAGGATATCGGGATCATCATAGAGGATCCCGGTTTCATCGGTTCCATGAGCGCCTTTAAGAATCTGAAACTGCTGGCCTCGGTGCAAAAGAAGGTCAGCGAGGAGGAAATTCGCCAAATCCTGTTACGAGTCGGACTGGATCCGAAGGACAAGAAGCATGTGAGCAAGTTTTCGCTGGGAATGCGCCATCGTCTGGGGATTGCCCAGGCGATCATGGAACATCCGCCGCTGCTGATTCTGGACGAACCGATGAACGGGCTCGACAAACACGGTGTGGAAGAGATCCGAGAGCTCCTGCGAGAATTAAATCAGGATGGGACAACGATCATCTTATCTTCGCATTACGCGGAGGATATAGAAGCGTTATGTGATACTGTGTGCGAGATGGACGCGGGAGTGCTGACTGTGTTGGAAGAGGGGATTGTGCAGTGCCGTTAAAAATGGCAGGGCTTATTCTGGCTCTACCGGCGCTGAGAATTGCTATCGGCCGGAAGGACAGAAGGCCCATGTATTCCTGTTAGACGAGGCGACGTGGATGAGATGGTCAAAGGCAGGAGCGAACAATCTGGCGAAGGTATTGTACCGGCAAGAAAACAAGGAACTGCTTTCGACGATAGAAAGGTATACGGATGGATTGATATTAACAATGGGGATGAAGGAGGTCATGGAAATATTTAGCGCGGCCAGGGCGCCAAAGAAAGATGGGAAAGGGAACCGTTATGTAGACATAATGAAGAAAAACAGGAAATTACTAACGAGGACTTGACACAAACAAAAAGAAACTCTGAATTGCATTTTGCCGTAAGGAGTGCTATACTGTATTTGCAGCAGCGAGCCTCTTCGTTCTATTTGCCTGGTTTATGATGGAAGCAGTCAATACAGAGTGTCAGGTAGCAGAAATTGCGTACATCAACCTGAAGCGCGCTTTCCAAAAATCAGGCGGTACGCTGCCACGCCGTTTTGCGGCTATCCATGCTTCACACGGGTGAGGCGATAAATTATTGTTTTCAACCGAACAAACACTACTTTATGGAGGCGCTACATGGATACAGAAAAGGCTTATCTAAGCAATGATAAGGACATGATCAAGTTCCGGTACGGGCGGCGAACCATCCGTTTTCGCGGGCCGTACTCCTTGGAGGATTTCACCTCCGTGAAGGAATGGGACAACGGCTACATGGTAGTCATGGCGAAATATCAGCACAATCAGGAACCGGAGGAGGAATATATTGATCTGGTTCCGATTCTGAAGAATCTGTATATCGACGCTTCGCAGTTTTTGGAACCCATCAAGGAAGTGAGGCTGGCATATGAACAAAATTAAAGAAATCGCAGACCGTGCAGATATGATTGTGAGCGGCTATGCGTTTACCCGTGAAAATGGACAAATCCGCATCCTGAACCTGAACGACATGGAAAAAGCACTCGTGATTTCTGAGGATGGAACAGTTCTGGAGACAACCATGGACGATATTGAAATCCGCATCGTCCTGGACTATTGGGAGGATAATCGCGAATTCATGGAGGACGAGAATGCCTAAGTATTATCAGGACAAAATCTATGGCTATTATCTGTATTTTACGTCCTTCTGCGTAGTGGAATGCATGCACGTTCACGCCAGCGACCGGAAGCTGACCGAGGAAGGCTCCGCAAAGTTTTTTGTGAAAGCTAACGGCGATACGGTTTTGCAGAACCGCGGCAGACTAAGTGATCGGGAAATCAACAAGATACAGGCTTATATTAAGAAGCACTACAAGGAAATGTACAAAAAATGGGCGGAATACAGCAAAAACGAATTCTACGAGGGAAACTGAACACCGCATTATCCGCAAGAGCGGTATCTTTCAAGAAATACACCGAAAGGCGTCAAAAGAGCCGCGAGAGATCATATTAATTCACTCTCGCGGCTCTTTTCATTCCGTCATTTTTTCAAAACAATAAAACGGATAATCCCGTACTCTGGGATCTTTCTTAGGGTAATAGATCTCGCCTACGCGCCGGAACCCCAAGGAGGCGATCAGGCGCATGGGGCCCGGATTGATGGACAAGCAATCGATGTGCAGCGCCCGCAGGCCTTTTTCGCCCGCGAGCCTCATGCCGTAACGCAGGAGTTCCCGAGAAATCCCCCGTTGCTGATGCAGGGGGGAGACGGCCAGACGGTGTACGGTCAGGGCCTCGGCCCGGGGGACGAGAAACGGGACGCCGGCATACTGGGGGACTTCCTGCTGATCCAGGGTGACGAGCCCGCAGAGTTCCTCGTGGCGATAGTAACCGTAGAGAGTACCGGACTGCGCGTCCCGCTCCGCCTCGCGTACAGAAGGGTAGTTTTCATTCCAGTTGTAAAAGCCGTGCTCGTTCATGGCTTTGGCGCAGAGCTGATAGACTTGAGCCGCCTGCGGCGCTTCCTCGGGAAGAACTTGTCGGATCATCACAGGATCTCCCGGCATTCCAGGTAAAAGCGTTTGTCCTCCGCGTGCCCCATAGAGAAGGTCTTGCGGGGCAAAACGCCTCCCTGAATGATGCCCGGGAACAGATCCGCCTTTTCCATGCCCCGGAAGGTAATCGCGATGTGTCCCTCCTGCTTGCCCAGCGCCCGAACGGTGTCAAGACCGTGGATATAATCGATCTGCACCTCGGGGTGATCCTTCAGGTAAGTATCCAGGAGAGGTTGGAGGATGCTGACCGGCAAGATTCCGGGGTCCGCGGGGATGCTCAGGGTACGCTGTTCCAGTCCGCTCTGAAAATGCAGGCTGATCTCTCCGGGTTTAGAGGCGCCGCCATGGAAGGCGGGAGCCTGAGAGCGCAGGGAGCCCAGCAGATCATCCAGCTCCAGCTCCGCGCCGATCAGAAGGCGGTAAATCGGTTCAAAGGACAGAGAGGGATCATGCAGATTCACCAGTTCCGCCAGCGCGTACCGGGCCGGATGGAGGGCGGCGGCTTCCGCGCCGATCCGCTCCTTCAGACGCTCATAGCATTCCTTGGCGGAAGCCAGGGAGTGATTGCCGTCTCCAACAGCAAAGACCAGGGGCGCGCCGTCGGTTTGATATTTGTCGTGGAAGCGGTCGGGATCGGAGAAGGTCTTAAGCGTGCGGCGCACGTGAGAAAGGGCCTCCTCATCCAGGAGGTACCCGGTGATGTGTCCGCTCTCCTTCATGAGATCGAAATCATAAAGTTTCTCATACGCCGACTTGCGCCCGGCGATTTCCTCAATCAAAAGGCCTTCGGGGTCGTCGGCCAGAAGCATCAGGTGGGGCAGTTCCAGGGGGGCGTCCTGACGGATCCGCACTCGGGGAGGGATCCTTTCCAGCACCGTTTCTTCCGTGGCACGGATATAAGAAGAAGCCCCTTTATGATAATCGTATTGTTCCAGATCCAGAAGCCCCAGCAGTCCTTTGCGCGTGCCGCCGTCTCGGAGGGTTCGCTCCACATAGATCATGCCGTCATAGGCGGCAAACAGATCTTCCCGCAGATAACGGCCCATGGTATCGTTGATCGAAGCGATGCGGCGGCCGGTGGCTGCATCCCCCTCTTTCAGATAAACCTCCGGCAGAGTGATGTGATAGGCAGAAGGGCGCCCCTCGGTCATGAGCCGTACCTCTTCCCAGTAGGCGGGATCGGAGGTGAATTGGTCGCAGGCGATGACGCTCCAGAGAGAGAGGTCACCGCGGGGGATCAAAATACGGCCGCTGTCGAAGAAACATGGATTCATGGAAAAAACCTCCTGTGTAAAAAAATAAAATCTGTATCCGGAGGATACAGATTAAACAAACGGAGAGGGTAGGATTCGAACCCACGGCCCCTTGCGGAGTCACTGGTTTTCAAGACCAGCTCCATAAACCACTCGGACACCTCTCCATTCGAGGGTATATCCCCTCGCGACAATTCATAATTATACCCAGGAGGGGGAGGCTTGTCAAGTGGTTTCATGTAAAATTCAGGTCAAGCCTTGTATGTGCTAAAATGATATGACCCAAGAAAGAGAGAAGTCAAAGTTCCGATGTGGTATAATAGGCGCAGCATGAAAGCATTCTCAAAGGAAAGAGACTGCGCTGCGCCCCGAGTTTGCCGCCAAGGGGCGTCAAACTCCCAAGGCTGCTGTGAATCATGGTATAATAGGCGCAGCTACAGCGATTTTCTATTTTCACCGGTGTCGATCCTGGTAAAGCTGATTCCAATCCCGTACTTTGTTTTAGGCCAGCGCACTGCGGTGCCCTTATTGTGATACTCTTTTTTCAACCTGTATAAAATTTTCAAAGTTCATTAATTTCTGCTTGACTTTTTATTTGCAGACTTATTCTCTTGGTTTTATTACAACCTCCTCTAGAATAAGCTGTCAACTTTTTTTATGCTACATCAATTATTTTACAATTTCCCAATGTCCTGTCTTGTTAGAGCCAACACGAGTGATAATTTCTTTTTCCTTTAGTGATCTAATTGCTCTATCAATAGTGCTTTTGCCAAGAGAAGTAATGGTATGCAGTTGTTCTTTCGTGATGTTGGGCATTTTTGCAATTTCTTCAAGTACTGCCTTTTCAACAATAGTTAAATTTATTGCTTCATTTATTACCTCATTTATTGCACCATTCGTTTTGTTTATTGCACCATTGCGAATGGTGGCGTTCAGCATAAATGCATTATCATGGTATTCAGGAGCAGGCAGTCCGGCAGCTTCCATTTCATTAAACATACGGTCTACGCCTTCGCCAAATTCTTTGACATATTCATATTCCTGCAAAAAGCGGGCGATTTTAGGATTGCGAGAAAAGTGTACGCTGCGGAGATTGTTTAGGCGAACAATACCGGGTAATATACCGGGACTTTCCACGGTGATGTGATCGTCAAACATTTTTATCTGAATGTCCGTACCCTTAATGCTGTAATCCCGATGAGCTATGGCGTTAATGATGATTTCCTTCCAAACGAACTCAGGATATTCCGGCGTTGTGTGGAATCTTCCATCTTTGCCAAGTCGTGTGCGTTCTTTGATCTGGTTACCTACAAAGTCAAGAGAACTACGGACTATATCAAGGATTTTACCCTCGAACATCTTATCCTTGATAACATTCATCTCAGTTCCGACCTTGGCTTCCGTGCCATCGTACCGGATAAAGCGCACTCTTGCTCTTTGGAAGAAACGCTGCGGATTTTTCGCAAAGAGCAATACCGCCGCACCGCTTAATTCCTCTCTGCCGTTATGTTGAATCATAAAATCATGGTTCTGCCGGATGTATTCTTCGGCAGACTTTTTATATCCTATCTTCTTGCAGTATTCAGCGACAAAGTCCAAGTCAATATCGTCCATTGAGGAACGATAAACAGGCTCGTCCTCGTAGTAGCGAGAGCCTTTGGCATACATAAGCTGCAAGCGTTCATCAAAGTTGAGCTTCTTTGATTTATCACCCATACGATAGTACACTTCATCCTGCTGATTTGCGTGAAGCTCCGAGCTTTGTGGAACGGTCATCACAAGAAGATGATTTGGTTTTCCGTTTTTATCCGTACAGTCTACTGTTTCGATTGCCGCCCGAACCGATGGGGTACAGTAATCAAACGGAACTCTCAGTATATCGTTAACATTGTTCGTGTAATCGTCAATGCCTGTAACGGTAAAATCATCCTCTATACCAATAACGAGTGTACCGCCGTCAGCATTGGCAAAAGCCACAATATGGTTTGACAGACCTTTGGGATCTTTTCTTGCGCTCTTGCGGTCATAAGTCTGACCTTCTTTTTTGGTAAGCAGTTCTTCCAATGTAAACTCCATACAGTATAGCCTCCATCAATTTTCGGCATTGTATTGCCCCCAAATTTTATAGTTTGTATGATAGCTGTTATTTCAGGAAGTTGCCCCTATATTCCTGAGCCGCCATATACGCGCCTTATCAGCTGTAGCGGAAGTATTTCTCTTTGATCCATTGCTGAATCAGTTCCTCTTCCGCCGGGAATGCTTTTATGCTGCGCCTATTATACCATGATTCACAGCAGCCTTGGGAGTTTGACGCCCCTTGGCGGCAAACTCGGGGCGCAGCGCAGTCTCTTTCCTTTGAGAATGCTTTCATGCTGCGCCTATTATACAACATTTCATGTAAAATTCAGATCAAACCCAGCTCTCGCGCCGTCAGTTCCGCCGCATGGCGGATCAGCTCCCCGCAGGGCCGTTTTTTATAATACTCTGGGGTGCGTTCTTCGGGGACGGGCTCATCGGTATGAACCGAAAGGCCCAGGAGTTCTCGGCAGACGATGCTGCCATGGCTTTCCCGAAAGGCCCCCGCCGCCTTCTGTACCAGGGCGTACTGGGCAATCTTGCCTTCCCGGTCCTGGGGTGAACTGTAGCCTTTCTCCAGTCCCAGGATCATCAGCATGCCGCTCACGGCGCCGCAGACTTCCCGCAGCCGCCCCATGCCTCCGCCGAAAGAAGAGGAGAGCTTAGCCATTTGCTCCGAGTCGAGCCCCAGGGGCTCGCAGAAGGCGAGAACGACGGATTGAGAACAGTTGTAGCCGCTTTCAAACAGGGCCTTGGCCCGATCGCCATATTCGCTCATATCAACGCAACCTTTCCCGACGGTTCTGAAAAACCGCCAATTTTCGCATCAGATAGTATAAGGGTTTATAAAGTACCAGGGCGGAAACCGCGTTGCCCAGGCAGTGGAGGATATCGAAGGGGATCCCGCTGATCCACCAGGACAGCGCCGCGCCAGGCCCTCCCGCGAACAGATAGGGGATGGCGCAGAGAGCGCCGAAGCAAAGTCCGTAGAGCCCCAGCACAAGGCACCATAAGATGAGGGAATCATAACGGCGCAGGAGCATGCCCACGCCCCACAGGATTGCCCAGACATATAGATACATGATCCACCACAGGCCGAAGCCATAGATAAGTCCCTCGAGGAAGACAAACACATAGATCGCCGCCAGGGCCTTTTTGCCGTAGACCAGCGTATAGACCAGACAGAGCAGGGAGATCAGCTCGATATTGGGGATCGGCGCCAGCGCTGCCTGGACGGCCAGAAGAACGGCGCCCAGGAGCGCTTGGATGACCAGATCATAAACCGAAACGCGCATCTTAATAGCCGGTAGTCAGTGTAATCTCAAATTGATCCCCGTCCTGGATGGGCGTCGAATCTACGCCGGTATTGAGGGCCTCTCCGCCCTTAGTGAAACACCACCATTGCTGGAGAGAGTCGTCGGCCGTGACGCCGTCCACCGTCGTGACGAACAGGCCGTATTCCGATTCGGAGCCGGAGATTAGGTTCTCCTCCTCCAACGCGCCCCGCAGGTATTCCTCATCCGTATGCAGGGTATATTCCCGCGTGTCCGTATCCGATACCATCACCTGGATCCGGATGGTCTTCGCCCCCTGAGAGGTCTCGGGTCTTGTCAGTGCAAAGATCAGTGCAAACGCCGCGATCAGCACGATCAGAACACCGGCAATGAGGGCAATTTTCTTCTTGCTCATCGATTTTTCATTCATTGCAGGTTATCCTTTCGTATGTTTTTTCGTGAACAAATGGCTTGCCAGGGTCTCGTGGCAGTCCCCTCTAAGCGGCAGGTAAGTCTTCTGACTCAGGAACCGGCTCGTTCATCTTCCCGGACGAATCCAGTGACGTCATCCTCGGGTCTCCCTGCGGCGGGGAGGCGAGGAAAGAACGGCCGCGTGTGTTCCATACAGCGACGAGTTCGTGCAGGATTCTCACCTGCTTCCTTTATTAAGGTGCGGCCGGGCCGCTCCCGCCTGTCGCGTTCACGCCTGACTATTATAGCAGGGAAAGGAAGAGAAAACAAGATTTTTCTTGCACAATGGATAAGACTATATTATAATGAAACCAGTGAAAGAAAAGGAGGAGCGGACGGTGTGGATCATAGCCTTTTTGCTGGTGTTCGCGATCATGATTTGCTATCTGGTTTCGGTCTCCTACGGCGTATGCCGTCCGCTGTTCTATCCCCGGGCGGCCAAGCGGGAGAAATACGCCATGCCGCCGGGAGGGAAAGTCTTCGAGTGCGTTACAAGCGACGGATGTAAGCTGAAAGTCAGGGTTTTCTATACCGCGAGACGACAGGGGCGAGCGGTCATCCTAGTTCCCGACGGAGGTCGTCCGGGGACGTCCCTATATAGGCAGGCAGAATGGTTCCTGCATAGAGGGTACGACGCGGTGTTAGCCGATCAACGGGGATGCGGCCGAAAAGAAAGGCGTCCGGTGACGCTGGGCTATCGAGAACACCGGGATCTAAGGCTCATCTTCACGCTGGCCCGGCGGATCCTGGGAGAGGAGTGCCGCATCGGCACTTATGGCGTTGGCGTGGGGGCGGTGACGGCGCTCCTGCACGCTTGCTTGGACGAGCGGGTGGATTTTGTCGTCGCGGATTCGCCCTGGTCCGACTTGCGAGAACGCTTGAGAAGGATCCTCATAGAGGATCTGCAAATGCCGCCTTATCCGGTGTTATGGGTCATCGAGTGGATGAGCCGGATCTTAGCGGGCGTGCCGGTGAAGGAAGTGTCGCCCCTCGGGGCCATCCGGCGCCGGGGAGGGCTGGTGGCCACACCGGTGATGTTCATCGCCTCGGAGACGGACCGAGGGAAAGAGATGGTACGGGAACTGTACGAAGCGAAGCAGGGCGAGAAAGTCTTTTATCTGTGCCCGAATACGGAGGAGACGAAAGACCATTCGATTCAGTACGGATTCCAAATGGAAGCGTTTTTACGAGAAACCGCGGAGGATAAGAGAGCGGTTGTTTGACGAAGGGGGGACAGCACGATGCTGACAAGGGATTATCGGTATCCCAACGGACGGGGAGTGTACAACAAGGCCAGAGCCAAGATCAATCTGACCCTGGAGGTGGGACAGGCCAGGGAGGACGGTTTTCATCAGGTTTCGATGATCATGCAGAGTCTGCGTCTATGGGACGACGTAGAGCTTTTCGTGGGCAGAGACACGGTGAACACCTTCGAGTGCAATATTCCCTTTTTGAAGATGGACGAGAAAAACATCGCTTATAGGGCCATTCTGATGATGCAGGAGCGGTTTTCCATCGATCAGGCGGTACACCTGCGCCTGCGTAAAAAGATTCCTATCGCGGCGGGACTCGCGGGCGGCAGCGCCGACGTGGCGGCGGTGCTTAAGGGGATGAACAAGCTGTTTCATCTGAGCCTTTCCACGGAAAAGCTCATGGAGCTGGGAGCGGAGATCGGTTCCGACGTGCCCTTTTGCATCATGGGCGGCACCTGTCTGGCCACGGGCCGGGGAGAAAAGGTGCGGCAGCTCTTGCCCTTGCCCAGAACCTATATCGTGCTGGTGAAGCCGGATTTCAGCGTATCCACGCCCTGGGCTTATAAGGCCTTCGACCAATGGGAGCCGGGACAAAAGCCCAGCGTCGAAGGGATGATCGCGGCCATCGAATCCAGAGATATTTCCAGGATGCAAAAGGAAATGATCAACATGCTGGAACCGCCGGTCATCCACGAGCATCCGGTGATCCAGAAGCTGAAGGACCGGATGAAAGAAGAAGGGGCGGACGCCGTCTCCATGAGCGGCAGCGGTCCCACGGTCTACGGCATTTTTAAGAACGAAGAGGTCGCCCGGGAGGCGCACAGGCGGATGCGCAGCGAGTTCCCCTATCGGTACCAGGTATTGTTTACCTGTACGGAGAATCCGCGATATCAGATGAGAGGAGAATGGATATGAATGTAGTCGTCTTTTTTACCGATCAGCAGCGATGGGATACCACGGGCGTTCACGGAAATCCCTGCGGCCTGACTCCCAATTTCGATAAGACGGCGATGGAGGGGACGCATGTCTATGAAGCCTTCACGCCCCAGCCGGTGTGCTGCCCCGCCAGAGGAGCTTTACAAACCGGAAAATACGCGACCACGGTAGGAACCTATCGAAACGCCCGCGTACTGGGCAGAACTCACAAGACCATGGCGGATTATTTTGGCGAGGCCGGATACGATACGGGATATATCGGCAAATGGCATCTGGGCTCCGGGCGCGGCGCGGTGCCGGAGGAGGAAAGAGGGGGCTATCAGTACTGGCTGGGAGCCAATTCCTTAGAACATACCTCCACCGCCTATCATACGGTGGTATACGATAACGACAATAACGAGGTGACGCTGCCCGGATACCGGGTGGACGCCCTGACGGACGCGGCGATCCGGTATATCGACGAGCATAAGGAGCGGCCCTTCTTCCTGTTTGTCTCTTATCTGGAGCCCCATTTCCAGAATTCCAACGACAGTTTTCCGCCTCCGGATGTGGATTATAACCGGGCCTATCCCTATATGCCCCCGGATCTGGGAGCCTTGGGAGGCACGGCCTGGCAGCATCTGTCCGGTTACTACGGCATGGTAAAGAGGCTGGATCAGGCTTTCGGCCGGGTGCGGGACGCCCTCAAGAGCCTGGGCCTTGAGAAGGACACCATCGTCCTTTATACCTCGGATCACGGGTGCCACTTTAAGACGAGAAACGCGGAGTATAAGCGTTCCTGCCACGAAAGCTCGATTCGGATTCCTATGGCGTTAACCGGAGGGCCTTTTACCGGCGGGGGCCGGCTGATGAGGCTGACGAGCCTGGTGGATATCGCGCCGACTCTCCTGGAAGCCTGTTCGATTCCGGTGCCCGAGGACATGCAGGGACATTCCTTCCTGTCTTCGCTTCGCAATCCCGGAGAGAAGGGGCCGGAAGAGGTCTTTATCCAGATCAGCGAGTCTCAGGTGGGAAGGGCCGTGAGGACGAGCCGCTGGAAGTATTCCGTAGAAGCGCCGGATAAGGATCCCATCAACGATTCCGCCTCGGATCATTACGTGGAGACCTTCTTGTATGATCTGGAGCACGACCCTTGGGAACAGCATAACCTGATCCACAGCGAGGCCCATGAGCCGGTGTGCCGGGTCATGAGGGAACGCCTTCTGCGCTGTATGAAAGATGCCGGAGAGGAGCCCGCGGTGATCGAGCACGCCGAAAAGAAAAAGCAGGGGGCTCTAAAGATCTTCCCCGGGGAGGAATGGCTATGATCCGTAAGGGGTCAAGAAACCTGATCAGCGACGTGGCCGGCGTTACGGTGGGACACTATACGGTGGACGAACCCAGACACCATACGGGGGTCACGGTCATTCTACCCGCGCCCCAGGAGCCATTTCTCTTTACCAACAAACTCATCGCGGCCGGCGCGGTGCTGAACGGTTATGGCAAGACCCAGGGACTGATTCAGATCGACGAACTGGGAACGCTGGAGACGCCCATCGCGCTGACCAATACCCTGAATATCGGGAAGGTGCATGACGCGTTAGTGCAGTACATGGCGGATGAGGCTAAACGGCGCGGCGTGAAGCTGCGTTCCGTCAATCCGGTGGTGGGAGAATGCAACGACAGCGCCCTGAACGAGATCACGGAACGGGTAATCGAAAAGGAGCATGTATTCGCCGCGATCAAGAGCGCGGGGCCGGAATTTGCCCTGGGAGACGTGGGCGCGGGCAAGGGAACGACCTGTTTTGGCCTAAAAGGCGGCATCGGGTCGGCTTCCCGCGTTTTCACGGTGGGAGAGGAGACCTACACGCTGGGCGTGCTGGTGCAGAGCAATTTCGGGGAGATGGCGAATCTTCGTGTGGACGGGGAACCCATTGGCCGGGAGGTGGCCCGGAAGCTCTCCGCCTCGGAACCGGATAAGGGTTCCGTCATGATCGTTGTCGCCACGGATATGCCGGTGACCGCGAGACAGTTAAAGAGAATCCTCCGGCGCGCCGGGGTAGGATTGGCCCGCTTGGGATCCTTTTGGGGCCATGGCAGCGGAGACATCGTCATCGGCTTCTCCACGGCCCAGCGCCTTCGGGAGGAGGAACGGCGGGGAACCGTCGCCCTGCGGGCGCTGAACGAGGAATATATCAACATCCCCTTTGAAGCCATGGCGGACGCCACCGAAGAAGCGGTGCTGCGATCCATGCTGGAGGCTCGGCCGGTGGGAAACCGGAGGAGCCTTTCGGAATTTGTGAAGAGAACATGAAGAATATTATTTTTTGCAAAAACATGGTAATTCGCCGCCGGATGTGATATAATAAAGACAAATTTCTATGAATGGAGGTTTATCAGAATGGAATTTCCACAGAGTTTTTCCCTGGAGGGAAAGGTTGCTCTTGTAACCGGCGCGTCCTACGGCATCGGCTTTGCCATTGCCAGCGCGTACGCGAAGGCGGGAGCGACGATCGTTTTTAACGACATCAAGCAGGAGCTGGTAGACAAGGGACTGGCATCCTATAAAGAGCTGGGCATCGACGCCCACGGCTATGTATGCGACGTCACGGACGAGGCGGCGGTGCAGGCCATGGTGAAACAGATCGAGGAAGAGGTCGGCGTGATCGATATCCTGGTGAACAACGCGGGTATCATCAGGAGAATCCCCATGTGCGACATGACCGCGGAGCAGTTCCGTCAGGTCATCGACGTGGATCTGAACGCGCCCTTCATCGTTGCCAAGGCGGTCATTCCCAGCATGATCAAGAAGGGCCACGGGAAGATCATCAACATCTGCTCCATGATGAGCGAGCTGGGCCGCGAGACCGTATCCGCTTACGCGGCGGCCAAGGGCGGCCTGAAGATGCTGACCCGCAACATCGCTTCCGAGTACGGCGAGTACAACATCCAGTGTAACGGTATCGGCCCCGGTTATATCGCGACGCCGCAGACCGCGCCGCTGCGTGAGATCCAGCCCGATGGCAGCCGTCATCCCTTTGATCAGTTCATCATCGCGAAGACGCCGGCCGCTCGCTGGGGCGAGGCCGAGGATCTGCAGGGACCGGCCGTGTTCCTGGCTTCCGACGCGTCCAACTTCGTCAATGGACATATTCTGTACGTTGACGGCGGTATCTTGGCCTATATCGGCAAGCAGCCGCAGTAAGCAGGAATTTACCAAGTGGACAAGCCGCCGCGAAAAAACGCGGCGGCTCGTTTTTTTAGGAAGTTTCTTAGATTACAGAAAAGTTTTGCAAAATCTCCCTTAGAACTTGACAAAAAAGAGAAAAAGTTAGATAATGATTCTCATACGGGGTTTAGCGGATCCCGCAGTCCAAGGCATGGAGAATGGAAGGATGAGGAAGATGGAGAAGAAAAATATCGATTGGGCCAACCTAGGATTTGGCTATATCACGACAGATCAGCGGTACGTATCGAATTATCGGCACGGCGCCTGGGACGACGGCTGTCTCACGACGGATTCTACGGTGACGATCAGCGAATGCGCGGGCGTCCTGCAGTATGCCCAGACCTGTTTCGAGGGGCTTAAGGCTTATACGACGGAGAAGGGACAGATCGTCATCTTCCGCCCGGATCTGAACGGCCAACGGATGGAGGATACCGCGAGGCGTCTGGAGATGCCCGTATTCCCCAAGGAGCGTTTTGTGGACGCGGTGATCTGCACGGTGCGGGCCAACGCGGCCTATGTGCCGCCCTTCGGAACCGGAGCCACCCTGTACATCCGTCCCTATATGTTCGGTTCCAGCGCGGTCATCGGCGTGAAACCTGCGGAGGAGTATCAGTTCCGCGTTTTTACCACACCGGTGGGCCCATATTTTAAGGGCGGCGCAAAGCCTCTGACGATTTGCGTAAGCGATTTCGACCGGGCGGCGCCCCACGGCACGGGGCATATCAAGGCGGGCCTTAACTATGCCATGAGCCTGCACGCCATCGTGACGGCCCATAAGAACGGATTCGATGAGAACATGTATCTGGACGCCGCCACCCGTACGAAGGTGGAAGAGACCGGCGGAGCCAACTTTATCTTTGTGACCAAGGATCATAAGGTGGTAACGCCCAAGTCCGACAGCATCCTGCCTTCGATCACCCGCCGCTCCCTGATCCATGTGGCCAAGGAGTATCTGGGGCTTGAGGTAGAAGAACGGGAGGTCTATCTGGACGAGGTGAAAGACTTTGCCGAATGCGGCCTGTGCGGCACGGCGGCGGTCATCTCTCCGGTAGGAAAGGTCGTGGATCACGATAAAGAATATGTCTTCGCAAGCGGCATGGAGAAGATGGGGCCCATTACCCAGAAGCTCTACGACACGCTGACGGGCATTCAGATGGGACACTTGGAAGCGCCCGAGGGCTGGATCCAGGTAGTGGAGTAAGCATCCCAGAAGGCAGAGTAAAAAGGGTTCTTATGAAACAACATTATAAGGAGAGCTTATAACGCTTTTGAACGTAAAACGGAGGGGTAAGGTATAAATCATCCTTACCCCTCCGTTTTTTGAAAGGTGGTTCATATTTTGCTTTCTTACTACCCTTTTACTTTTTTCTATGCTCACTTGCTTTGAAATTATAAATAGGCTTGATAACCTTATCAATCGTAACCATCTCCCGAATGCTTTGCACAATCTCATTCATATCCTTGTACGCCATAGGACATTCGTCCAGTGTTTCTCTGGATACTGAGGTTGTGAAAATGCCTCCCATTGATGCTTCAAATTGAGAGAGAGTAAAATTGTTTTCCGCGTCTTTTCGGCTGTATTTACGTCCTGCCCCGTGCGGCGCCGAATAATTTGTGCTTTTGTTGCCAAGTCCCGTGCAAAGCAGACTACCGTCGCGCATATTGAGAGGAATCAGCAGGCGTTCCCCTTCCCGTGCGGAAACCGCTCCTTTGCGAAGAATCATCTCATTGGTATCAATATAATTATGAACCGTTGTAAATTCTTCTTCCTCATGAAGGTTCATTCCGCTTAAAATTTCTTCTTTGATAATACGGCGATTTAAGGCGGCAAATTGCTGCATAAACCTCATATCGGCAAGATAATCATCTTTATCGTCCCCGGAAAGGGGAGAAAGCTCATAGGGAATCTCGCTTTGTTTCTTGCCGCCGATGGAGTCGTAGGCTTTCTTTTGATAGAATTCCGCGACTCGAAGTCCGGGATTTCGGCTTCCGGTATGAATGACGAGATAGAGATTTTCCTCGTCATCTCTGTCCACCTCAATAAAGTGATTGCCGCCGCCAAGCGTACCAAGACTTTCTTTTACGCGGCGGGGGTTTATTTTTCGATAGCAGCGCAATGTTTCCAGATTGATCCTGCCGTGACTTCTGTGCGGGCGATTCCGCACGTCTCTGCCGAACGGAATATTCTGCCGGATCAGGCTGTCAAGCTCAGGCAGGTTGATGCTCTTTTCTTTCAGCCTTACCGTCAGCATTCCGCATCCGATATCTACGCCCACAAGACACGGCACAACAAATTCGCCGACGGTCATCGTCGTGCCGATGGTACAGCCCTTGCCGGCATGGACATCCGGCATAATCGCGATATTACTTCCGGCTGCAAACGGTTGATCGCAAAGTACCCTGATTTGTTCTTCGGCCGATGATTCAAGATTGTCTGTATAAACCGCGGCCGAATTATATTTACCTGTAATCATAATCATACTATCACCCTCCTTGATTTGATGATTTGATTTTAGCAGGTCGGATGGGACAAAAAGGGGACACTGCCGAGAACTTTGTGAAAGTAAAATTCAAAAATTATATCTCGTAATTTTCCATTGCTGCTTTTATATCGTTTCTCACCTGCTCCTTCAACGGTTCGGGGGACAGTATTTTTGTGTGCAAAGCATATTGCAGTGCCCAGCGCCGCATGGCGGCAAAATTGACGCTTACCCTGACGCTTACCTCTTCGTCCGTCTCGTCAAAAAAGGTGATGCTGCCGCCAAACCAGTCGATGATGTCGCTCAGCAGATATTTTTTGGCCCGGAAAGTCACGATACCGCTTTCTCCCGCAAACATATAGATATGCTCCGCCATATGTTTCGGCAGATCAAATCCGTTTTCCAGCCCATGGACTTTCTCCATCGGCTTTACAGATGTTTGCAGCATCTTGATGTCCGTTATGCGATCCAGTCGGTAATTCGCAACGTCATCATACGCGTCATAATTACAGATCAGATAGTAGCGTCCGTTTGCCACCGCGATTTGATAGGGATTGACGATATATTGACGAATTCCACCCTTGCTGTCCCTTCTCGGATGCAGTTTTTTATCGGTACCATAGTTGTTGTAGGTAAAGGAGATCTGACGGCGCTTGTCGATCGCTTCGTCCAAAATCTCGAGGGTGTAAAAAAGCTGCTGATTGCGCGGAGATAGATCCGGCATGGTTTTGATGTGCTTTATCCTTGAATGAAAATAACGGTTCGATAGGTTTTTTAGCTTGTCGATCAGTTCTTTGCACTGGTTGTAGGGAACGTGTTTAGAAAACAGCAGGCTGTCAGTGAGCAGGCGCAGCTCGCTGTCAGTGAATTTACGGACCAGATAAAAATCGGATAAAATATAGCTTTCTTCCAGTTTGCCCGTCGACCGGTTCGGTACCATACGTGCCGATTCACTGTATTCGATTTCATACCCGAAATCGATCAGATTCATCAGGTTCCGCTTCACGGCCTTCCGATCAACGGTCATATCATATTCGGATTTCAAAATATCTACAATCTCTTTTTGACTCAGACGATGGTTTTCATCTGTATATTTTTTTAAAATGTCTAATATATTCATAATCAACATTTTTTTGGGCTGCTTTGTATACATTTTCCTCACCTCTATTCTATCTTACTCCCATCGGCTTCGTTTTACAAGATGTGATGGGATAAAAAGGGTACACTATTGTTGTTCCCGTTTCTTTATAACAGAATGACAAAGGTTTAGGATTCCCGTCTTTGTAAAGTGGATAAGCGATTATAGGGTATTCCTTTCCGGACGCAGGAAGAACAGCCGGCATCCATGATAGGGGACGGCGCAGTGGATGGAACCGGTTATGGAGCCCAGATCCTTCTGCGCCCAAAGATCCCGCGCG